>NZ_JBELFI010000066.1:0-14525 GCF_042093035.1 Yoonia sp.
GGCTGATGGCGATGTGTGATGCCGCCGGTGTCATAGTGATCGAGGACTGCGCGCATACGATGGGGGCCGCCTGGGACAGCGTTCCCAGCGGCCGTTGGGGGCGTTTTGGTTGCTATTCGACCCAGACCTATAAGCACATCAACTCAGGCGAAGGTGGCTTGCTGATCTGTGACGGGGCGGAGGATATGGCCCGCGCGATCATGCTTTCTGGTAGCTATATGCTCTTTGAAAAACACCGCGCAGCACCTCCGGTCGAGACCTTTGCCCAGATCAAATACGAAACGCCCAATATTTCCGGCCGGATGGACAATCTGCGCGCCGCGATCCTGCGCCCGCAATTGCGTAACCTTGCAAAGCAATCTGCGGCATGGAATGCCCGTTACCGCGTGTTGGAGGAAGGTTTGTCCGATACCCCCGGCCTGCGCCTGATTCCGCGCCCCGAGAAAGAGCAATTCGTCGCGTCATCCTTTCAATTTCTACTGCTGGATTGGGACGCTGATGCTGTGAACGATGTCTTGGCGCGTTGTGCGGCGCGCGGCGTAGAGCTGAAATGGTTCGGCGGGGCAGAGCCCAAAGGCTTTACCTCGCGCTATGACAGCTGGCGCTATGCGCCCTCCGCGCCAATGCCCGCATCAGACCGCGTGTTGGCCGGGGTCGTCGATATGCGCCTGCCGCTTACGTTTAGCCTCGAAGACTGCGCGTTGCTTGCGCGGATCATTGGAGCGGAAGTTTCGGCGGTATATCAAGGCCAAGCCGCCGCGCAATAGCAGGCCGCCTTCTGTTGCATACGAGAAATGACTCGACAGAGGCGTTGACGTGCTCCTATTTATGAACAGTTGTTCAATTAAAGCGGAGCCAACGGATGTTTCATGCCTCCATGACGTTTGATCTCGGGGAAGACGTGAATGCGTTGCGAAACGTGGTGCACGACTGGGCGCAAACACGGCTGAAACCGATGGCCGTGGATATTGATCGCAAGAATGTATTTCCGACACAGCTTTGGCGGGAAATGGGCGTGCTTGGCCTGCTTGGTGTCACGGTGGATGAAACCTATGGCGGCGCGGGCATGTCCTATCTGGCCCATTCCGTCGCCATCGAGGAAATCGCCCGCGCGAGTGCATCTGTCGCTCTGTCATATGGTGCGCATTCCAATCTTTGCGTGAACCAGATCAACCTCAAAGGCACCGACGCGCAAAAGGCACGATACCTGCCACAGTTGATCTCCGGCGATCATGTGGGCGCGCTGGCCATGTCAGAGGCGGGTGCAGGATCGGACGTGGTTTCGATGACGCTGCGTGCGGAAAAGCGCAACGATCACTACCGTCTGAACGGCGCGAAATATTGGATCACGAACGGACCCGATGCCGATACGCTCGTGGTTTACGCCAAGACCGATGCTGCCGCTGGCGCGAAGGGGATTACGGCATTCCTGATCGAAAAGGAAATGACCGGATTTTCGACGTCGCAACATTTCGACAAGCTGGGGATGCGCGGCTCAAACACTGCTGAGCTGATCTTTGATGATGTAGCTGTGCCGTTTGCGAACGTGCTAGGGGAAGAGGGCAAAGGCGTTCAGGTGCTGATGTCGGGGCTGGACTATGAACGGGTTGTGCTTGCAGGCATCGGTGTTGGTATCATCGCCGCCTGTCTGGATGAGGTGATGCCCTACGTGTCCACCCGCACGCAATTTGGCCGGCCGATTGGGAATTTTCAACTGATGCAGGGCAAGATCGCGGATATGTATACGGCGATGAACGCTGCACGGGCTTACGTTTATGAAGTAGCCCGCGCTTGTGATCGCGGCACGGTAACACGGCAAGACGCGGCGGCCTGTTGTCTGTATGCCTCTGAGGAGGCGATGAAACAGGCGCATCAAGCCGTCCAAGCCCTCGGCGGGGCCGGATATATGCAAGACGCCCCGGTTGCGCGCTTGTTCCGCGATGCCAAGCTGATGGAAATCGGGGCAGGGACGTCGGAAATCCGGCGGATGCTGATCGGGCGCGAGATGATGGGGGCGATGAGGTAGAGCGATGCGCGTAGCTTTCTTCTTCCCTCTCGCGGCGCTGATTGCCTTTGCGGCCTACTTGGGTCTGCGATCCGGACAAATGCCCGGCGAGACCGAAATCATCAACCGCTATGCGGTCATTTACCTGCAAACGGCGCCAGAAGGCGCCGCACCGACTGATTGCGCCGCGACGACACATCCAGACCCGGCGGTGCGGATGGTCATCAATTGCGCCCACCCAAATGGGGTCACAACGACCTTTTATGCGGGCCCGCGCGGGGCCAGCCTGCCACAACCGACAGGGCCGGATCTATGACCGATCGCGCATTGCATGAGGCGGCCCTATCCGACGTAGCAAAGGCTGCAAAGACTGCGGCGCTGGGCGGCGGAAAGGCCGCGCGCGCGCGCCATGTCAGTCGCGGCAAAATGCTGCCGCGTGACCGCGTGTCGGGTCTGCTCGATCCCGGAAGTCCATTTCTGGAAATAGGCGCAACTGCGGCGCATGGCCTTTATGACGGCGCGGTCTCCTGTGCTGGCGTGATTGCGGGCGTTGGCTGGGTGCATGGCCGTCAGGTGATGGTGGTGTGCAATGATGCCACCGTCAAAGGCGGTACCTACTATCCGATGACCGTGAAAAAGCACCTGCGCGCGCAAGAGATCGCAGAAAAATGCCGATTGCCATGTGTGTATCTCGTCGATAGCGGCGGGGCGAACCTTCCCAATCAGGATGAGGTCTTTCCCGACCGCGAGCACTTTGGCCGCATCTTCTACAATCAGGCACAGATGTCTGCCAAGGGTATCCCGCAGATTGCCGTGGTCATGGGGTCATGTACCGCTGGTGGGGCCTATGTGCCTGCGATGGCGGATGTCTCGATCATTGTGAAAGACCAAGGCACGATCTTTTTGGCCGGGCCACCACTGGTCAAGGCGGCGACTGGTGAAGTTGTGTCGGCGGAGGATCTGGGCGGTGGGGACGTGCATACCCGGCTGTCCGGCGTGGCTGATTATCTGGCTGAAGATGATACACATGCCTTGGCGCTGGCGCGGCAAGCTGTGTCATCTTGTGCATTGGAAAAATCAAACGATAATAGAAGGTTACAGGTTGAACCTCCGAAAGTTGACCCTGACACGCTTTTTGATGTGGTGCCTGCGGACCTGCGCACGCCTTACGACATCCGCGAGGTCATCAGACGGATCGTGGACGGGTCGCGGTTTGATGAATTCAAGGCGCGGTTTGGCGAAACGCTGGTCTGTGGCTTTGCGCATATCGATGGCTGGCCTTGCGGGATCATCGCCAACAATGGTGTGCTGTTTTCGGAAAGTGCGCAAAAGGGCACGCATTTTGTGCAGCTGTGCAGCCAACGAAAAATCCCGCTGGTCTTCCTGCAAAATATCACTGGTTTCATGGTGGGGCAGAAGTACGAGAATGACGGCATCGCGCGACATGGGGCCAAGATGGTCACGGCCGTGGCAACAACGCAGGTGCCCAAGATCACCATGGTTGTTGGCGGTTCCTTCGGGGCGGGGAATTATGGTATGGCAGGAAGGGCTTACAGTCCTGACTTTATGTGGTCCTGGCCGACCTCCCGGATTTCGGTGATGGGAGGTGAGCAGGCCGCCGGTGTTCTGGCGACGGTCAAACGTGACGGGATGGAACGGCGCGGCGAAAGCTGGTCGCAAGCGCAGGAAGCGGCGTTCAAAAAGCCGATGATCGATATGTTCGCAGAGCAATCTCATCCGCTTTATGCCAGCGCAAGGTTGTGGGATGACGGGATCATCGACCCGCGCAAAAGCCGCGAAGTCCTGGCCCTGTCACTGGCCGCCGCAATGCATGCGCCTATTGAGGACACCCGTTTCGGTGTATTCAGGATGTGATGCATGATGTTTGACAAAATCCTGATCGCAAACCGTGGCGAAATCGCCTGCCGGATCATCAAGACAGCGCGCGCGATGGGCGTGCGCACGGTCGCCGTTTATTCCGACGCAGATGTCAGCGCGCTGCACGTGCAGCAGGCGGATGAAGCCGTCCGGCTTGGGCCCGCGCCGGTCAGCGAGAGCTACCTGCGCGGTGATCTGATTATCGCAGCCGCATTGGCGCGGCGCGCGCAGGCAATCCATCCGGGCTATGGGTTTTTGTCCGAAAATCCGGACTTCGTGGCCGAGGTCGAAAGGGCGGGTCTGACCTTTATTGGACCCTCCGAAAAGGCGATCCGCGCGATGGGATTGAAAGACGCGGCAAAGGCGTTGATGGCAGATGCCGGTGTACCGGTTGTACCTGGGTATCATGGGGCAAATCAGGACCCGATGTATCTGGCTGCGCAGGCGGCTGAGATCGGTTATCCGGTTTTGATTAAAGCGGTGGCAGGTGGCGGCGGAAAAGGGATGCGTCTGGTGGAGGAAGCGTCTGATTTTCCAGAAAATCTGGCTGCTGCCCAGTCGGAAGCACAAAATGCCTTTGGCAACGACAATGTCTTGATCGAAAGATACATCACCGCACCGCGTCACATAGAAGTGCAGGTTTTCGGTGACGGCGCGCAGGCCGTGCACCTGTTTGAACGCGATTGCTCTATCCAACGGCGCCACCAGAAGGTCATCGAGGAGGCGCCAGCACCCGGCATGACCGAAGAGATGCGTTCTGCGATGGGGCAGGCGGCAGTGAAGGCCGCCCGGACCATTGGCTATGCGGGCGCCGGCACGGTGGAATTCATTGTCGACGGTACGGGCGGGCTGCATCCGGACCGGTTTTGGTTCATGGAAATGAACACCCGTTTGCAAGTCGAGCATCCGGTCACGGAGGCCGTCACGGGGGTCGATCTGGTCGCATGGCAATTGCGCGTGGCGTCCGGCGAAGGGCTGCCTTGCACCCAGCATGAGATCCACTTGCGCGGCCATGCCTTTGAAGCGCGGCTTTACGCAGAGGACGTCCCCGCAGGTTTCTTGCCTGCTACAGGGCGGCTATCACATCTGCGGTTTCCAACCAACGCCCGTATCGATAGCGGCGTCCGAGAAGGTGATGAGATTTCAGCTTGGTATGATCCCATGATTGCCAAGCTCACCACATATGGTCCGGATCGGGGTGCTGCATTGCAGAGGCTCAGGTCTGCGTTGGATGGCTGCGAGGTCGCGGGCACACTGACCAATTTGGGGTTCTTGCGTCGGCTGTCGCGGGACCCGGCGTTTGAGGCCGGCGATGTTGATACAGGGTTGATTGCGCGCAACGCGGAAAATTTGATGGCAGACCCGCCGCCTTTGCAGGCTGATATTGCGGTAGCGGGGTTGGTGGCGGCAGACTTGGGACATGGGCCGCTGACGGGTTTTACCCTTTGGGATGCCTTGGATCGCGTCATTTCCTTGGCGCAGGGCGATCAGGTTTTTGATGTCACGTTGACGGTGCTTGGCCCGGATATCTGTGACGTGACCATTGACGGCCAGATCACCCAACTGACCCGCAGTGGTGAGGGCTGGGGCGCAAGGACTGCACGACATGATGGCCGCGTCACTGTGTTTGGCCCCGCATGTCAGACGTTTTCAATTGTTGATCCGCTTGACCGGAATGTAACCCAAATCGGCGGCGATCATATTCTTGCGCCAATGCCCGGATTGGTCCGGTCAGTTGCGGCCAAAGTCGGGCAGGTGGTGTCAGCAGGGGACCGGTTGCTGGTGCTTGAAGCAATGAAGATGGAACATGTCCTGCGCGCGCCGCGCGATGGCGTTGTTGCCGAGGTCTGTGTCGCCCCTGACACCCAAGTCACCGCGCAGATGCCGCTTGTCTATCTGGAGCCAGCCTAGATGTTTGTTGAGACGTTGCCGGGGGCGCTGCCCCGGACCCTACGGGCCCACCCCGAGGTATTTTTGAACAAAAGAAGGGCGCGCGCATGACCGAGCATGTGTGCATTCATGAAGTCGGTCCCCGTGACGGTCTGCAAAACGAGAAGGCTGTGATTTCAGTTGCGCGCAAGGTCGCATTGATTGATGCGCTGGCGGCCTCTGGATTGTCGGATATCGAGGTGGGTAGTTTTGTCAGCCCCCGTTGGGTGCCCCAGATGGCGGATACGGATTTGGTCATGGCGGCCCTTGGGGACGTTGTGGGGCTGACCTATGCCGTGCTGGTGCCCAATATGCGCGGTTGGGACGGATTTGTTGCCGCCGGTGGTGTTGGAAAATCTTATGCTATTGCGGTCTTTGTTTCTGCCTCGGAGGGGTTTTCGCAGAGCAATTTGAATTGTTCGGTGGCAGATTCGATCCGACGACTTGCGCCGGTTGTTGATGCCGCGACAACTGCGGGCATCGCGGTGCGCGGTTATGTGTCTTGTGTGGCTGAATGCCCGTTTGACGGGCCAACACCGCCAGCAAAGGTAGCTGAGGTCGTCGCCAACTTGCGTGCCGTGGCCCCGATGCCGGTGTCTTTGGGAGATACCTTGGGCCGCGCTTCACCTGAACAGATTGTGCCGATGCTTGCGCAGGTTTTGAACATGGTGCCGCCGCACGAGCTTGCCGGGCATTTTCACGACACGAATGGCCACGCGTTGCGCAACATTGAAGTCGCGCTAGAGATGGGTCTGCGCGCTTTTGACAGCGCGGTTGGCGGTTTGGGGGGGTGTCCCTATGCCCCCGGCGCGCCCGGCAATGTCGCCACCGAGGATGTGTTGGAATTGATGGCACGCCTAGGCTACCACACAGGCGTTGACCGCGATCTGATCGCGACGGCCGCGCAAATGGCAAAGGACATGCGATGATTGATTGCGATGTGGACGACCGCGGTGTCGCCATTTTGACGCTGCAAAGGGGCGAAAAGCACAATGCGTTGTCGCAAGCTTTGATTGATGCGTTGCACCGGACCGCCAATGATATTGCCGGGCGTGACGATATTCGTGTCGTTGTCCTCTCCGCTTCGGGCAAAAGCTTTTGTGCGGGCGGTGATCTGGGTTGGATGCAAGAGCAAATGGCCGGTGACATCGAAATGAAGCGCGCTGCCGCGAAATCGATTGCCGATATGCTCAGCGCGCTGAACACTCTGCCGCAGCCCTTGATCGGGCGCATTCAGGGCAATGCATTCGGTGGTGGTGTCGGTCTGGCCTGTGTCTGCGATATCGTCATTGCCGCAGATCATGCGCGCTTTGGTTTGACCGAGACGAAGCTGGGGCTCATGCCTGCAACGATTGGCCCCTATGTGCTTGCCCGCATGGGTGAGGCGCATGCGCGGCGCGTTGTCATGTCATCCCGGATCTTTGATGCGCAAGAAGCAAAAGACCTTGGGATTGTGGCCCAGGTTGTCCCGCAAGCAAAGCTCGATCACGCGGTCGCGGTTGAGGTTGACGCGTTTCTGCAATGTGCCCCCCAAGCCGTGGCGGCGACAAAGGCCTATGCCCGCAGCCTTGGCCCTGTGATCGACGAATCGGTGATTGCGCGTTCCATTGCGGCCCTCATCGCGCAGTGGGAAGGGAAGGAGGCAAAAGAAGGCATTTCTGCCTTTTTTGCCAAGCGAAAGCCGTATTGGGCCGTGTAATCAATAGTTAAGCCGTCAGAATTCTGTCTCACTTTGGTCCGATTCAGCGTGTCTTCTAGATGCTGACAAGGAGATCGAGATGTTTTTTGCTTGGCCGACCCTAGAACAAGCCACCTACCGTGTGATGCGATTGCGCCGCCTGATTGGTGTTGCTGTAATCGTGCCGATGGCGGTGATCTTCTGGGTGACGATCTCTGATCCGACAGTTCTTGCCGCAAGCCATGCATCCATCGCGATCATCGGTATTGCCGCTCTTGTGGTGACCCATGCCGCTTTCTTCCCCAATGGCGCGCTTGAGACCCTCGCACTTTCCTTTGCAACGACCCTGCTTGTGCTGACGATGCCGTTGCTCAAGGCGCTGTCGCTTTGGGCGCCAATCGGTCAAGAGGCGGGCGTTCTCGTTCTGCTTTACGGCTTTGCTGTTGTCGCGACCGGCGTTCTGTCTGCGATTATCCAGATCATCTTGAATTCGCTGATCTATTTTGGTCCGGTGTGGCGCAAGACACTGGAGAGCGAAATCGTTGTAAATTGCAGCCCGAAAGTGGCGTTTCAACAATTTGCGCTGCGTCCAGACTTGCGTCGCGGCAAGGTTTTGACCGGTCCGGTTGATGAAAACGGGTTCTTTAATGTGGCCGTGGCCATGCCTGAGACCGCCGACGATTGCCGTGACATCGAAGAGAATATCGTCCGTCTTGACGCGAAGATCTTGCAGTCCACCCCGGAGCGCCATGATGTCATGATGGTCATGGACAACGGCGCGATTGCGGTAAACTCCCAGAAATTTTTTGTGCACTCTAATGGATGCATGGTGAAGGTCTCTGATTTGCCGGGCGATTTTACGGTAGGGATGCATCTGTTGTTCTGGCTTACAGATCAGCAGGCCGACAATCTGACAGAGACCGCAGATATGGTCATGGGTCATGATGAACGTGCAAATAACGCGGCCCATCACGTGTCACTGCTGACTGTCGCTGGCGCTGTACTTTCGCCACGGCCGCCCGTGTCCGACCGAGCCGAGTAAAACCTTCCAAAATTGATCGTCTGCGACACCGCGCTTGGTTGACCCCTCGCGGTGTCAAAGGTATGCAACAGGCAGCCAACATGCGGTGTGCCCTTTTGGGTGTGCCGAGCCGAAAGGAACACCCCTTGCAGGAAATGCTTCTCGAATACCTGCCGATCATGATCTTTCTGGGGCTTGCAATTGCGCTGGGCCTGATCCTGATTATTGCAGCCGCCGTCGTTGCGGTCCGCAATCCCGACCCCGAAAAAGTATCAGCCTATGAGTGCGGATTTAACGCATTTGATGATGCTCGCATGAAGTTTGATGTGCGGTTTTATCTGGTCGCGATCCTTTTCATCATCTTTGATCTTGAGGTCGCGTTCCTGTTCCCATGGGCCGTTGCCTTCCAAGACGTCAGCATGGTGGGCTTTTGGTCGATGATGGTCTTTTTGGGCGTGCTGACAATTGGCTTTGCCTATGAATGGAAAAAAGGGGCGCTTGAATGGGAGTGATGACCGGGACATCCGTGGGTGCCGACAAAGAGCATGGCGCCCAGCTGATAAATTCTGAATTGCAGGACAAGGGTTTCCTTGTGACCTCAACCGCGGACATTGTGAACTGGGCGCGGACCGGATCGCTGCACTGGATGACCTTTGGTCTGGCCTGTTGTGCGGTCGAGATGATGCACACCTCGATGCCGCGTTATGACCTTGAGCGATTTGGGACAGCGCCGCGCGCCTCTCCGCGCCAGTCGGATTTGATGATTGTTGCGGGCACATTGACCAACAAGATGGCCCCTGCCTTGCGTAAGGTTTACGACCAGATGCCAGAGCCGCGGTATGTGATCTCAATGGGGTCTTGCGCCAATGGCGGTGGGTACTACCACTATAGCTATTCTGTCGTGCGCGGCTGCGACCGGATCGTGCCAGTGGATGTCTATGTGCCCGGCTGCCCGCCAACGGCGGAAGCGTTGCTTTACGGCATCCTCCAATTGCAGCGCAAGATGCGCCGGACCGGGACGATCGTGCGCTAAGCGCGGTGAAAGGATTAAGAAATGACTGAAGCCCTAGAAGAACTCGGCACCCATCTGGAGCTGAAGCGCACGGACTGCGTGCTTTCATGGGAGGTTGCCCATGATGAATTGACGATCACCGTCGCGCCGACCTCGTTGGTAAGCTTTGTTGAGTTTCTCAAAACCGACGCGACCAGCAAATTTTCTTCGCTGGTGGATATCACTGCCGTCGATTATCCCGCGCGTTCAAAACGCTTTGACGTCGTCTATCACTTCCTGAGCATGTATCAGAACCAGCGCATCCGGTTGCGCGTTCAGATCCGCGAAGAGGATATGGTGCCTTCGATCATCTCCGTCCACCCTTCGGCGAATTGGTTTGAGCGTGAAGTCTTTGACATGTTCGGGATCCTGTTCTCAGGCCACCCTGATCTGCGCCGGATCCTGACGGATTATGGATTCCGCGGTCATCCACTGCGCAAAGATTTCCCGACAACCGGCTACACCGAGGTGCGTTACGACGAGGTGCAAAAGCGGGTTGTCTATGAACCGGTGAGCTTGGTGCAGGAATACCGCCAGTTTGACTTCATGTCGCCTTGGGAAGGGGCCGAATACATCCTCCCCGATGACGAGAAGAAAGAAGAGAAGGCTGGTTGATGGCCGGACCCGCGCTACTTTACTGTGTCGGCGCGACCAAGGCGGGGACGTCTTGGCTTTATCGCTATCTGCACGATCATCCTGATTGTGCCATGCCTGCCGTGAAAGAAGCCCATTACTGGGATACGTTTGACGCCGCAGACCTCGAAAATCAGTTGGCGGCCTTTCGTATGCGTTTGCGCGAGCTGCGCAAGGGCAAGTCTGAAGCGGTCAAGGCAGGGCGGGATTGGCAGGTGGAAAACCTTGATCGCCGTATCAACGAAATGAAGGCATTGATGGCCACCTTGAGTGGCGATCGGACCGCTGACGCGGCCTATTTCGCTTGGATGTTTGACGGGCGCGAAGCAAGCGCGCTTGTCGCTGACATGACACCAAATTACGCTACCATCAGCGATGAGGCATTGATCCGGATGCGTGATGCATCCCCAACCGCAAAGTTTTTGTTCCTGATCCGTGATCCACTGGACCGCCTTTGGTCGCATATTCGCATGCAAGCCCATCGTCAGCGGCAGGCCCATGAGGTCTATGAAAAAAAGGCCAACAATATTCTTCACCGGATGCTCAACCGCGGCATGGAAACGCATATCCTCACGCGCGGTGAATATCCGGCGATCATCCGCAAACTGCGCCGCATTATCCCTGAGGGCCGGTTGCTGATCCAGTTTACCGAAGACCTTCTAACGCCCGACGGGCTGGCATGTCTTTGCGCCTTTCTCGGCATCAAGCAGACCAAAGCCGACGTAACGGAACCTGTCCATGAAGGACCGCCGGTTGTCATGCGCGACAAGTTGCGCGTGCGTGCTTTGGGCATGTTGAATGAACATTACGAATGGGTGGCGCGCAATGTCGGGCCCCTGCCACAGCGGTGGCAACAAAATAGAGCGAGGGCTTAAGCCATGATGGACGGTGATATCCGAGTGAACACATATGATGATGGATCATCTGATGCGGCCACTGACGAGCAGCAGATCAGAAACTTCAACATCAACTTCGGCCCGCAACACCCTGCCGCGCACGGCGTGTTGCGTCTGGTGCTGGAGCTTGACGGTGAGATCGTCGAGCGTTGCGATCCGCATATCGGCCTGTTGCACCGTGGCACTGAAAAGCTGATGGAAAGTCGCACGTACCTGCAAAACCTGCCGTATTTGGATCGCCTTGATTATGTCGCGCCAATGAATCAAGAACATGCCTGGTGCCTCGCCATTGAGAAGCTGACAAAGACGCGAGTGCCCCGCCGGGCCTCTCTGATCCGTGTGCTTTATTCCGAGATCGGCCGCGTGCTTAGTCACCTGCTCAATGTCACGACCCAAGCGATGGATGTCGGCGCGCTGACCCCACCACTTTGGGGTTTTGAAGAGCGTGAAAAGCTGATGATCTTTTATGAACGGGCCTGTGGCGCGCGCTTACATGCGGCCTATTTCCGTCCCGGCGGTGTTCATCAGGACCTGCCTGACGAACTGATCGAAGACATTGATACCTGGGCCGTTGAATTCCCGAAAGTCCTTGACGACATCGATGGATTGCTGACTGAGAACCGCATTTTCAAACAGCGCAACGCCGATATCGGCGTCGTGTCCGAGCAAGATATCCAGGATTGGGGCTTCTCCGGTGTCATGGTGCGTGGCTCCGGCCTCGCTTGGGATTTGCGGCGCGCGCAGCCGTATGAATGCTACGACGAGTTTGAATTCCAGATCCCCGTTGGCAAGAATGGCGACTGCTATGATCGCTATCTTTGCCGGATGGAAGAAATGCGCCAGTCGACCCATATCATCCGGCAGGCCTGCGAAAAGCTCCGCGTCGAGAAGGGTGATATCATGGCACGTGGCAAGATGACCCCGCCGACACGCGGTGAGATGAAGACCTCGATGGAGGCGCTGATCCATCACTTCAAACTCTATACCGAAGGCTTCCATGTGCCCGAAGGTGAGGTTTACGCCGCCGTCGAAGCGCCCAAGGGCGAATTTGGTGTCTATCTTGTGGCTGACGGCACCAACCAGCCTTACCGCGCCAAACTGCGCGCGCCGGGCTATCTGCACTTGCAGGCGATGGACTACATCTGCAAGGGCCACCAACTGGCCGATGTCAGTGCGATCATCGGGACGATGGACGTTGTCTTTGGAGAGATCGACAGATGACGCCTGCAAACATCATCATGGGCATCTTGATTGCAGGCGGTTTTTTCGTCTCTGCAATGATTGGCCGCCTGTTTCGTAAAACGACGACGGGCATCATCATTGGTGGTGTTGCGGGGATCGCTGTGTCCGTCGTTGTTTTGATTTACGGGCTCAACAACGTCTTTGATTTTGCTGCAATCCCGGTGGATAGCTAGATGATGACCCGTGTTTTTTCAGGCGTTTTATTGTTGGTTGTCGCCGGTTGCACGGTGGCGATCCCGGATTTCCGAGGCGGATTTGACGGGTTTGACGGATTTCAGCCGGCGCCCGAAGCGCCGCAAGCCATCGCGGTCCCCCAGTCTGCGAAAGAACGCTTTATTGCGACAACTGCCGCGAATGGTTGTCAGGTCAATAGCGCGAATTCAGCGCTGATCCTTGAAGCCGCGACCCTGTCGCGTGAGGATCTGGCGCGCGTGATGACCGAGCTCAGGGCGGAAGGGCGCGGGCGGATTGCCGATGACGGCACATCATTCCTTTTGACCACGGGTGAATGTGCATGACGACAACACTTGGCATACCCGGCGCGTTGCTTTTTTTGCTCAGCGGGATGTCTCCGGCGGGGATCGTCCCCGGCGCAGTCTTTGCCATGATGAATGGCGCGTTAATACTAAATGGAATGACCTAATGCTACGCAGGCTTTACCACGACCAACCAGACTCCTTTGCTTTCACGCCAGAAAACCAGAAATGGGCCGAAGCACAGATGAAGAAATTCCCGGAGGGCCGTCAGGCCTCTGCGATCATCCCGATCCTGTGGCGCGCCCAAGAGCAGGAAGGCTGGCTTTCGCGCCCTGCAATCGAATATGTGGCCAACATGCTTGATCTGGCGTTTATCCGCGCGTTTGAGGTCGCATCTTTTTACTTCATGTTCCAGCTTCAGCCCGTTGGTTCTGTTGCACATATTCAGGTTTGCGGCACATTGTCATGCATGATTTGCGGCGCGGAAGACCTGATCGCTGTGTGCCAGGAAAAGATCGCTCAGAAACCACATGAGCTGTCCGCCGACGGAAAATTCTCCTGGGAAGAGGTCGAATGCCTTGGCTCATGTGCGAATGCGCCCATGGCCCAGATCGGCAAGGACTACTATGAAGACCTTACCACCGAGCGTCTGGGTGAGATCATTGATGAACTGGCCGCGGGGCGTGTGCCCACTCCCGGTCCGCAAAACGGGCGCTTTGCGGCAGAGCCGCGCAAGGGTCTGACCACCCTCAAAGAGTATGATAGCGGCAAAACAAAATTTAACGCCAGCGTGCAGTTGGCGATGGACATTGGCGATACGGTCAAGCGCATTGATGGTACCGAAGTCCCGTTGCTAACCCCGTGGATCAAAGGCGCAAGCGCGCCTGCGAAAGCGGCGAAAGCCGCAAGCAAGGCGTCCAAGAAAGCCGCCAAGCCTGCGCCAACAAAACCTGCTGAGGCCGCGACGCCCGCCGCTGAAATGCAGCCAGAAACACTGAATGCGCCGCGTGCAGGTGGTGCGGATGATCTCAAAAAGATCAGCGGTGTGGGCCCGAAGTTGGAGGTTGTGCTCAATGAGCTTGGGTTCTGGCACTTTGACCAGATTGCTGGTTGGGGCGCGGATGAAATCGCCTGGGTCGATAGTCGTCTGAAATTCAAGGGCCGGATCGCCCGCGATGATTGGATGGCGCAGGCCGCTGAACTGGCGAAGACAAAGTAAAACGCCGACCTTTTGTGCGGTTGCTTTTATTTCGCGTTCGGGCGGTGATGGCCTGCGGCGGTAATTCTTTACGCTCGGCCCCGATTTCGGGTAAGGGTTGTGTGAAGCGCAAGGGCGGGTCAATTTGACCGAACCATCGCGCCGCATCTGCAAGACCGCCCGACGGTCACCCAAGGGAGAAAGACGACTATGAAAGATACTGCACCCATTAGCCAGGGCATCATTGCTGTCGCTGCATTATTCGCAATCATCGGCGCAGGCGTGGCCTTTGTTCTTTATGATTTCTCGCTGATTGCATCCATTGCCATCGGCGCCGTTCTGGGCCTTGTCGCCGCAATTGTGCTGGCTTTGGGCTGGCGTGAACCGCAGTCTGGTCCACAAGACGTTGCGGCCGCAGCGCCAAAGCCCGCCGCTGCCCCGGCACCTGTCACCAAGTCCGCCCCTGCACCTGCGCCCGCACCGGCGCCCGAAAAGCCAGCGGCGTCCAGCGATAGTAC
>NZ_JBELFI010000067.1:0-14128 GCF_042093035.1 Yoonia sp.
GACATCCCCTTGTTCAACTTCATGGGCAATGTCTCGCGCTACGTCATTAGTGGTATTGCATTCCTTTTTGTACTCAATACGTTCGGCGTGCAGACGACAGCTGTTGTTGCAATCATCGGTGCCGCCGGTCTTGCGATTGGCTTGGCGCTGCAAGGGACGCTTTCGAACGTCGCGGCAGGCGTGATGATTGTATTTTTTCGACCCATCAAGATTGGCGATTTTGTCGAAGTAAACGGCCAGATGGGCACCGTCAAAGACATCACGCTGAACTATATAGAGCTGGCAGCCGTCAGCAATGTGCAGATCATCATTCCCAATGCGCAAGTCTGGGGAAACACGATTATCAATTACTCCAGCTATGACACGCGCCGCGCGGAATGGATCTTTGGCGTGGGGTACGGTGCGAACCTTAAAGTAGCAGAAGACACGATCCGCACGACAATCATGGCCGACCCGCGCGCCAAAACCGATCCGGAGCCGTTTATTCAGGTCAACAACCTTGGTGACAGTTCCGTTGATTTTCTGGTGCGCGTTTGGTGCGACAGCGCCGATTTCTTTGCGTTTCAGGCAGATATGAAACGGCAAGTCAAAGAAGCATTGGATGCCGCAGGTGTGGATATTCCCTTCCCCACGCAAACTGTTGTTCACGTGCAGGGTTAAGTCATGAAGGCCATCACCTATTCCGCCTTTGGTGCCGCCGCAGATGTGTTGCAATTGGTTGACGTCCCAATACCGCGGCCGCAGGCCGGTGAGGTTCTGGTCAAGCTTGCAACCTCCGGCGTGAACCCGTCGGATATCCGAGCACGGGCGGGCGGCAGACCGGGTGTGACCAAACCACCCTTCCCGACAATCATTCCCCATAGCGACGGCGCAGGTGTCATCGCGGCGGTCGGTGAAGCCATCGACCCTGTTCGGATCGGCGAAAGGGTGTGGATCTGGAACGGTCAATGGCAACGCGCTTTTGGTACAGCGGCAGAGTATATCGCACTCCCTTCAGAACAGGCCGCGCGATTGCCGGACACTGTTTCTTTCACGCAAGGCGCCGTTCTTGGTATTCCGGCGCTGACTGCCGTGCATACAGTCTTGGGCGTGGGATCTGTGGCAGGTAAGACAGTTCTTGTCAGCGGCGGCGGCGGCACTGTGGGCTATCTGGCCGTTCAGGTTGCTGCGGCATCCGGTGCGACGGTCATTACGACGTGCGGGAATGATGCAGATCAGCAGGCTGCGCTTGCGGCTGGCGCACATGCTGCGCTGAATTATCGCTCTGAGGCCTTGGTGGCGGATATTCTGGAGGCGTCGGGCGGTGCATCCATTGATCTTGCGGTGGAAGTTGAGTTTGGGCAGAACATTGAGGTGCTGACACAGGTGATCCGCGATGGCGGGCGTATTGTGGCTTATGGGTCTGCCAAAGAGATGAGCCCAACGCTGCCGTTTTATCCGTTGATGTTCAAAGCCGTGTCGATTGATTTGGCCCTGATATACCTTTTGGACGAGGTGCAGCGGGCGACTGCGGTGGGGCATCTCACTGAGCTATTGAGGCGGGATGCCTTGGATCTCCGCATTGCCGAAACCTTGCCGTTGGAGGACTGCGCCAAAGCGCATGATATGGTCGCGGCGGGCGCCCGGACAGGTGCAGTGATCCTGGAGATATAAAAAGGGCGACATCGCTGCCGCCCAACTTCATCTACACCATTTGGTCCAACAGGTTTTCACCGCCTGAAATTTCACATTCGCTACGGCTGGTCTCGGGATTGATGACCGTCACGACACCATCTACCACAACCATCGCATAGCGCTTGGAGCGTTCAAAAAAGCCGACCGCGGGCGCGCTGAAATTCATGCCGATTGCCGTAGTGTATTTGCTTTCTGGATCACCAAGCGTGGTAATCCCTGCCGCGGCTGCACCCGTGTGCTCTTCCCAATGTGCCAACACAAACGGGTCGTTAACTGCCAAACAGATGATTTCATCGACGCCCTTTGCCTTGAACGCCTCTGCGGTGCGAATGAAACTGGGCACATGCGCGGTCGTACAGGTGCCGGTGTATGCACCGGGCAAACCAAAAATCACAACCTTCCGGCCCGCTAGCTTATCTTTCAGCTCAACGGACGCGGGGCCATCATCACCCATGTAAAGCAATGTGGCATTGGGGAGTGTATCACCTGTCGTGATTGTCATATCAGTTGTCCTTGTTGGGAATTGTTTCCGTCTTTGGGTGATATAGAGTGAACCTACAAAAGAACCAGACCGTAGAGGGTGAAGTTTATGTCCCATGTTGTCGTTGTCGGCGCTGGCCAAGCGGGTGCCTCTTTGGTGGCCAAGCTGCGGCAAGTGGGTTTTGACGGTAAAATTACCTTGATTGGCGGAGAAAAGGTCCCGCCTTATCAACGTCCTCCGCTATCCAAGGCCTATCTTTTGGGTGAAATGGCGCAAGAACGCCTCTACCTGCGTCCGGAAGAGTTTTATGCCGACAACAATATTTTCCTACGGCTGGGGACATGGGTCCGTGAGGTCGATCCTGCGGCCAAGACAATTACATTCAGCGATGGTGAGCAGATCGCCTATGATGAGCTGGCGCTGACGATCGGGGCTGTGCCGCGTAAATTGCCTGCTGCAATCGGGGGTGATCTTGAAGGCGTCTTCGCGGTCCGCGATCTGACAGATGCAGACGCCATGGCGCCGGCATTTACAGCAGGCAAACGCGTGCTGATTATTGGCGGCGGCTATATCGGGTTGGAAGCCGCGGCGGTTGCTTCCAAACTGGGTCTGGAAGTCACATTGGTTGAGATGGCTGACCGCATCCTGCAGCGCGTCGCTGCGGCTGAAACGTCCGACTATTTTCGCGCCTTGCACATGGAACATGGTGTGACGATCCGCGAAGGCGTGGGACTAGATTGTTTGCTGGGACAGAACCACGTCACAGGCGCGCGTCTGACTGACGGAACAGAGATTGAGATCGACTTTGCTGTGGTCGGCGTCGGTATCGCCCCTGCGACAATCCTTGCCGAAACAGCACATATCAAAGTGGGAAACGGGATTGAGACGGATGCGCACGGGCGCACCTCCGATCCGCATATATGGGCCGCCGGGGACTGCGCGAGCTGCCTGTTTCATGGCGAAAGGATCAGGCTGGAAAGTGTCGGCAATGCCATTGACCAAGCAGAAACCGTCGCGCGCAACATTGCGGGCGAAGACATCCCATATGTGCCAAAGCCGTGGTTCTGGTCGGATCAATACGACTGCAAACTACAAATTGCAGGTCTGAATAGTGGCTACACGGATGTATATGTCCGCAAAGGAGACGCCGCTGGCGTACAATCGCACTGGTACTATAAAGGCGACCAGCTACTGGCCGTGGACGCAATGAACGACCCACGCAATTACATGATCGGCAAGCGCCTGATCGAAGCAGGCCGCAGCCCTGACCCGGCCCTTGTCACCGATCCGGCCACCGACATGAAAGCCTTGCTGAAACCGTGAGGATCATCGCAGGCACCCATCGCGGTACAGCGCTTGCTGCGGTCGGCAAAGGCGACGCGGGAGCGCATCTGCGCCCGACGACCGACCGGGTGCGCGAAAGCTTGTTCAATGTGCTGCAAGGGGGGCGCTTTGGTGATCCGATCACTGGCGCACATGTGCTGGATCTCTTTGCTGGAACGGGCGCGCTTGGGCTTGAAGCGCTGTCGCGTGGTGCTGCACATGTCACATTTGTCGACAATGGGCGGCCTGCACAAAAGCTGATCCGCGAGAATGTCGCGAAGTTACGCAGGCAAGACGACGCCGCGTTGATTGGCGCAGATAGTACGAAGCTGCCGGTTGGAACAGCCTGCAATCTCATCTTTCTTGACCCACCCTACGGCAAGCACTTTGGGGGGCGCGCGCTCACCTCTGCACTGCAGAACGGCTGGATCGCTGACAATGCCCTGATCGTTTGGGAAGAAAACCAGCCACAGATTGCACCTGCGGGATTTACCGCGCTGGATCAGCGCAGATACGGTGACAGCTGGGTGACTTTCCTGTGCCGCCAAGCGTGATTTGCGCGATCACATGCGCGAAGCTATTCTGATGATATGACCGACGCGACTGACTTTTCCACGCTGCCGCACATTGCCCGCGATCAATCGGCATCAATGCCCCTGCCAGCACCTGTACCTTTTGGCGCGCCAGTCCTGATCTCGGACTGTGTGAACTCTTTGGCGGGCGAAACCCTGCTCAGCCTTCTATGGAAGCGCATGGACAGGCAGGCAGACAGCGACACCTAGAGAATACGCGCGGGGGCAATCCACCACGCCGGGTATGTGTCTGCCATGACATCAGCCACCGCCTGAGCCGTTGCCAAATCCTGCACCAATGCAAAACAAGTGGCGCCTGAGCCGGACATCCCCGCAAAGGCGACCTGCGGGAGAGCCTCGAACGCTTTGATCGTTGCCGCCACCTCCGGCGCAATTTCCAAGGCGGGAGATTGCAGATCATTGCGTTGGGCGTGAAGCCAGTGCGCGAATGCTGCGAAATCCAAGCCTTCCGGCATATCGTCCATCGGTGCGCCGTCCTTGTTGGTCAAACCGGCGAAAACCGCCCCCGTTGGCACGTCCACAGGCGGGCGGATCAGGACCAAAGCACAGTCAGGCAAGGGCGACACCGGATCAAGAATTTCACCGATCCCGCGCATCCGCACAGGGTTAGGGCCGCGCATACACACCGGAACATCTGCGCCCAAAGCAAGCACCTCGGGCGCGGTATCTTCCAATGGATCGACATCCCAGAGCGCCGCAACCATTTTTAATGTTGCCGCCGCATCAGAAGAACCGCTACCGATCCCCGCAGCATGGGGCAAAACCTTCTCCAGCGTCAGGGCTGCACCGGCATGGCCACCGCGACGCGCCCGCAAGAGCTCGGCCGCGCGTATGATTAGGTTGGTGTCATTCAACGGGACACCAGCTGCAAAGGGACCATGAACCAATAGCGTTGTGTCAGTGGCGGTCGTCGCTGTGAGCACATCACAGACATCGGCAAAGACAACCAGACTATCCAGCAAATGGTAGCCGTCAGCCCGTTGTCCGGTCACATGCAGCGTCAGGTTCACCTTCGCTGGCGCTTGAGCCTCAATCTTCACTGGCGACGCGCAAGGCTGCGGCACCTTCGGCCAAAAGCACCGCATCGAGACCAAGCGCAAGCTTGTCACGGATACGTGCGGCTTCCTCTTCTTCGGGATCAAAAGACAAGGCACGTTGCCACTGAAAAGCCGCCTCTATTTCGCGCCCTACAGCCCAGAGCGCATCACCAAGATGATCGTTTATGATCGGATCAAGTGGCTCAAGCGATGCGGCGCGTTCAAGCTGCAGGACAGCTTCGTCGTAGCGACCAAGCTGGAAGTACACCCAGCCAAGGCTGTCAACAATCGCGCCACTATCAGGACGCGCATCTGCCGCAGTTTCAATCATCGCCAGCGCTTCGGCCATCTGCTCACCCCGCTCCACCAGCGAATAGCCCAGATAGTTCAGGACCTGCGGCTGGTCTGGTTGCAAAGACAGTGCGGCGCGGAAATCAGCCTCAGCAGCGGACCATTCGTCAAGCTGATGATTGGCAATGCCGCGTGTAAAATAGACAAACCACTTTCCAGGGCTATCGTCCTTGTAAAGCTCCAATGCGCGTGTGTAAGCAACTTTGGCCGCGTCAAAGCGATCGACCCTGCGCAAGTTGTCACCTTTGGCCGCCCAAACCTCCGCCCGATCGGGGTGGGTCCGCGTCAGCGCATCCAGCACTTCGATTGCCGCATCAGGCTTTTCTGCCGCCGAAAGGACCTCTGCCCGGCCCAGCTCTGCCGCAAGAAATGCCGGATCATCAGGGGCAACCTTGCTGAAGGTTTCATTGGCGAGGTCGTATTGCCCAAGGCTTTCCAGGAGCCGCGCTGTGGTCAAGATTGCTTGCGTCTCCTCAGGCGCGAAATACATGGCGCCGCGAGCGTAGAGCAACGTGAAATCGTCGGGGGCATCACCTTGCAGAATGCTCGCCACGAGCAAATAAAGGTCTGCCATACCCTGCGCTGGCGTGCGCACAGCACTGTAGGCCACCGATTTCCCGTCCGAGAGCTGATTGCGTAAGACCGTCAGGCCCGGGTCAAGTTGTCCCCCGAAAACGCGGTCCATCAAGGCGCCCGCTTCATCATTCTTTTCGAGCTGGCTAAGAATTTGCGCATAACCGATGACACTTTGGCGGCTGAAGCGCAGGCCGGGGTTGTCACGAAAGACCGCCTCTGCCGCTTCGAAATCGCCGACTGATGCAAGCGCATAGGCCTTATGTATGAGCCCGTAATTGGCCATGCCTTCGGTCGCGATGACCTCTTCAAAGGCGGCAAAAGCAACGGGCAAATCACCGTCCCCCATCAACGACCAAGCCCGCGTCAGCCCGTCGACCAAAGGCGAAATACTGCGTCCTGCGTCCAGGCCATTCAGAACGCCTGTCCAATTGCCCGCCTTGATGTCGACCATCGTCGCCGTAAGCGCCCCGATCAGATTGTCATACCCATCAGCATTCATTGCGTCCGCAATGGTTCCGGCCTGCTCAATCTGACCCAGTGCGATCATCGCGCGCATCGCATTTTCCATCAGCACTTCATTTGTCGGATCAGCAAAAAGCGCCTTGGAATAATATTGTACGCTTGCCGCAAAGTCTTTTGTCTGATCGGCCTGTCGCGCTGCCAGATAAGCACCAGCATTTGGTCCCGCAAAAACGGGTGCTGCTGCGCCGATCAGACATGTCAAACTGGCCGCCGTTAGTGCACGTTTCAACACTTCCATGATCTACCTTGCTCAAATACTCAGCGCCAGTGTAACGAGATGGGAGGGCAGGTGTAAATCACACAAAGCCGTGACAAAATAACGGCGATGTCGCAGCTGTTCCGGTCGCAAAAATCAAGCGATTTCCGATCGCCAAACAGACAAATGGACAGGCCACCCGGCCCGTCCGCTTGCCCTGCCAATACTGCTCGCACGCGCCTATTAAATATGGCGCTTCACGTTAACAGCGACCTTAAACGAATCGGTGATTCGCAGTCAACCCACTGATTCGCTTTCGGCTCAACTTGTTGGGGCGTAGATGCGGCATTGCGGATCAATCGGGATCGGGCTGACAAGGAAGGGCGTCTCGGGCGGCATTCCGCTTTCTTCGATCCAGCGGCCATCGACGCAGAAGTCCTGCGCATAATTGCCAAGGTTGAAGCCAAACCCCGGCACCCCGCAGTCATTTGCATCGCCATTCGCGTTCCACGCCTGACTGATCCCTAGGCCCAATTCACCGGGCGTCAGGAAAGCTCGTCGGGCCGGGTCGTAGTTCAGAAACCAGCTGTCATCCGTATCCCGCGTCGCCATATCCCATTTACCCAGCAGACGCCCATCTCTGTAGCCCGCGATCCTAAAAAGGGTCACATCGTTCTGCGTAACGATCGGTTTATTGAGCGCGGTCGGCTCAATCGACATTTGCCCCGTCATGGTGAACCCGTTTGACCCCTGCCAACAAAAGTAGAATTCCGCCGCAGCGGTTTGCGTCGCCATCAGCGACAGCGCAAATGTCGCGAGCCGGATCATGTGCTGTTCTCGCGCATGACATGCCCGGCAAGATAGAGAGAGCCGCAGATCAATATCCGCGCGTTGGGGTCTTTTGCGGTGATCGCGGTGATCGCATCCTGCACAGTGTCCGCGACCCCCGCCGTCAGCCCGACCGCCGCAGCCTGTGCGGCAGTGCGCTTTGCAGGGATGGTGTTTTTTTCGCCGGGAATTGAAACGGCCGTCAGCGTCTCAGCAACTTTGGCAAGCGCGGACAGATAACCACCGACATCCTTGGTGTTCAACATTCCGCAAATCAGATGTGTCGGTCGCTTTGGCAGGGCTTGCAGTGTATCTGCCAGCGCTCTGCCCGCCGCCGGATTATGACCGCCATCGAGCCAAATCTCTGCCGGTGCCGCCATCTCGACCAAGGGCCCGGTGGTCAGCTTTTCCATGCGCGCGGGCCAATATGCACGGGTCACCGCCGCTTCGCAGGCCGCCTCATCCTTGCCCAGCGCACGCAATGCGGCAATTGCGGCACCTGCGTTGGTCACCTGATGCGGCCCTGGCAAATTGGGTAATGGTAAATCCAGCAATCCGGTTTCATCCTGAAAGATCAGCCGGTCGCGTTCGACACCGACGTGCCAGTGTTGGCCATATGCAAGCAACGGTGCGCCAACTGCCGCCGCCTGTGCTTCGATCACCTCCATGCCCTCGTCATGCTGCGGGCCAACGACGCAGGCCACACCGCGTTTGAGAATTCCTGCCTTTTCACCCGCAATTGCGCCAATCGTGTCGCCAAGGAACTGCTGGTGATCCATGTCAACCGGCGTGATGATCGTGAGCGCCGGGTCTGAAATCACATTCGTGGCGTCCAAACGCCCGCCCAAACCTACTTCCAGCAAAGTAAAGTCGGCCGGCGTTTGCGCAAATGCCATTAGACCCGCCACCGTCGTGATCTCAAAATAGGTGATAGGATCCGTCCCGTTGGCCTTGTAGCAACTCTCAAGAACGTCAGTGAGCCTGTCTTCCGCAATCAACGTGCCCGCCAAACGAATGCGTTCGTGGAAGCGCGCCAGATGCGGCGAGGTATAGGCGTGAACCGCGTGCCCGTTGGCCTCCAAGCCGGCGCGGATCATCGCTTGCGTCGAACCCTTGCCGTTGGTGCCTGCGACATGAATGACAGGCGGCAGCCGGTCCTGCGGGTTGCCCACGGCGCCAAGCAAGCGCCACACACGATCCAAAGTCAGGTCGATGACCTTGGGGTGCAAGGCCATCATCCGGTCAAGGATCACGTCGGATGTCTGGGTCACTTGGCCTCCGCCTGAGCGAGTTCTTCAGATGCGTCAGATGTGATTTCCGGTGCAGGCAGGTCACCTTTGACAGGGGCGCTTTGCTTCGTCAGCAGGCGCACGATCGTGACCAGCTCATCCTTGAGATCGGTACGCTTTGTCACCCGATCCAGCATACCATGGTCAAGCAGATATTCGGCACGCTGGAAGCCCTCGGGCAGTTTCTCACCAATGGTTTGCTCAATCACGCGGGCCCCGGCGAAGCCAATCAACGCGTTGGGTTCTGCAATCTGCACATCACCCAGCATCGCATAGGACGCGGTCACCCCCCCAGTGGTCGGGTGGGTCAGAACCACAATATAAGGCAGTCCCGCCTCTTTGAGCATCTGCACAGCAATCGTCGTCCGCGGCATTTGCATCAGGCCAAGGATGCCTTCTTGCATCCGCGCGCCACCTGCTGCCGAAAACAGGATCAATGGACGCTTGAGCGCTATCGCCCGTTCGGCAGCCGCCACAATTGCGTTGCCGACATACATCGACATGGAGCCGCCCATAAAGGAGAAGTACTGCACCGCGACGACGACACCCGTGCGGCCCATTTCGCCTTCGGCCACGAGCATTGCATCCTTTTCGCCCGTCTTGCGGCGCGCATCCTTGATGCGGTCCGTGTACCGTTTTTGGTCGCGAAAATGCAGCGGATCAGCGACAGGGTCCGGCACATCGACTTCGGTAAAGACGCCGCCATCGAAAATAGTACTCAGACGATCACGCGCGCCGATGGCCATGTGGTGATCGCAATTGGTACAGACGTTCAGATTATCTGCCAACTCACGGTGGAAAAGCATCGTGCCGCAGTCGTCACATTTGGTCCAAAGATTCTCAGGCACTTCGCGGCGCGAAAACAGTGAATTGATCCGAGGGCGGACGTAGTTGGTGATCCAGTTCATGCGCAAACCTTTAGCGATGTTTCGCCAATGGGATATGACGCAGCGGCACGAATTGCAATCAGCGCCTTACAGCAATGCGCGCAGCAACCCACATGATCCAAACGGTCAATAACATGACAATCATCTGATAAATGGCCCACGGCGAAAGCAAGACCTCGGCGCCGTAGGCCGAAAGCGCAGGATCCTCATAAGGGTAAACAAAGAGCGCCAACCCCGAAACAGGCCAGCCCTCTACCGCAACCACAAGCAATGCAAAGACGTTGTTCATCAGATGCAAGCCGATTGCCGCCCCCAGATTGCCCGTGCGCGCGGTCAAATCAGCGCAGGCCAGCCCAAGTGCGGTCGCCCAAACTGCCCATATCACGCTCTCCGTGGTGCCATTTCCATTCCAATAGTGCAGCCCGCCGAACATCAAAGACGGGAAGACCATCCACGCGAGCCGGCTTTGTGATAAACACGCCAATTGCTGTTGCAGATAGCCCCGAAAGAAGATCTCTTCCGTACCGACCTGGATCAGAACGACCACCATCGTCAGCGGGATCAAAGCGAGCCAAACCGCGATATTGCGGACTTCCGCCAATTGGCTGCGATCGATCCACGGCGGGGCCAGCTCTATCATCAAAAGCCAAAAGCCCACCATGACAGCGACGCGGATCATGCCGACGGTTGCCTTGTCAGCAGGGCCGATCAACGACCAAAATCCACGCCGGTGCAGGAGTTTTACAAGGACAACAAAACCCCCCGCCGCGACACCGAAAGACCCAAATTGCGCCAAGGTGCCAAAGGCCGTGGTGCCTTCATAGAAGGCATCTTTCAAAGCCTCCCCCGGCAGCAAGAGCGCAAAGACGTTGGGGGACATATAAAAGACGATCTCAAACAGGAGGATCATCAAGATCACGCGCCACAGATCACGCGCCGCCCGGGCAGGCCGGATAAAGTCACGATGCGGGGCGTAGGGATCAGGCATAGCGGACCGTAGGACAGTGCGCGGGGACAGCCAAGGGCTTGCGCAGGGCCTGCCCACTAATTAGACCACTCCCAACAGTTTCCGCAGGAGAATAAGAACCATGCCCCAAGGCCGCGTTGATAAAACCAACCTCCCATCCCGCCACGTTACCGAAGGCCCCTCACGCGCGCCGCATCGGTCATATTTTTATGCAATGGGCCTTGATGAGGAAGCGATTGCGCAGCCATGGGTTGGCGTTGCAACCTGCTGGAATGAAGCGGCTCCTTGTAACATCTCTTTGAACCGTCAGGCCCAAGCCGTGAAGCTCGGCGTCAAAAAGGGGTCCGGCACCCCGCGCGAATTCACCACCATCACCGTCACCGACGGCATCGCGATGGGCCACGAAGGGATGCGGTCTTCGCTGGCGTCACGTGAAGCGATTGCGGACACCGTTGAGCTGACAATGCGCGGCCATTGCTATGACGCGATCGTAGGACTTGCCGGTTGCGACAAATCCCTGCCCGGCATGATGATGGCGATGGTGCGTTTGAACACGCCATCGGTCTTTATCTACGGCGGCTCCATTCTTCCGGGCCGCCTGGATGGCAAGGACGTCACCGTTCAGGACGTTTTTGAGGCCGTCGGCAAACACCAGGCCGGCAACATGTCCGACGCCGAGCTTGAAGTGCTTGAACGTGTGGCCTGCCCCTCTGCAGGCGCCTGTGGTGGTCAGTTCACGGCGAACACGATGGCGTGTGTATCTGAGGCCATTGGCCTTGCATTGATGAACTCCTCTGGCGCGCCAGCCCCATATGAGAGCCGCGACCAATATGGCATCGCCTCTGGCGAGGCGGTCATGAACCTGATCGCGAAGAACATCCGCGCCCGCGATATCGTCACGCGCAAATCGCTTGAGAACGCGGCCCGTATCGTCGCTTGCACGGGTGGATCCACCAATGCGGGCCTCCACCTGCCCGCGATCGCGCATGAAGCAGGTATTGATTTCGATCTGATGGATGTTTGCGAAATCTTCCGCGACACGCCCTATTTCGTCGACCTTAAGCCCGGCGGCCAATATGTTGCCAAGGACCTCTATGAAGCAGGCGGTGTTCCTGTCGTTCTCAAAGAGCTGCGCAAGGCAGGTCTGATCCACGAGGACTGCATGACAGCGTCTGGCCGCAGCATCGGCGAAGAGCTTGATATGATCCGTGGCAACGCAGACGGCAAAGTGATCTACCCTGTGGAGACCCCGCTGACACCAACCGGCGGTGTCGTCGGCCTGCAAGGGAACCTCGCGCCTGAGGGGGCAATTGTGAAGGTGGCTGGCATGGCCGAGCAAGAGCAGTCTTTCACTGGCCCCGCCCGCGTGTTTGAAAGCGAAGAACTTGCATTTGAAGCGGTAAAAGCGCGCCAATATGAAGAAGGCGAAGTCATCGTCATCCGCAACGAAGGTCCATCTGGTGGTCCCGGTATGCGCGAAATGCTCGCGACGACGGCGGCCCTGTCCGGACAAGGTATGGGCAAGAAGGTGGCTTTGATTACCGATGGGCGGTTCTCTGGTGCGACGCGCGGCTTCTGCGTTGGCCATGTTGGCCCGGAGGCGGCGCATGGTGGCCCTATTGGTCTGTTGGAAAACGGCGACATGATTACCATCAACGCCATTACAGGCGCACTGACGGTCGATCTGACAGATGATGAACTGGCCACCCGCAAAGTTAACTGGAGAGGCCCAAAGGAAACGATCTATGCATCGGGTGCCCTGTGGAAATACGCCCAACTTGTGGGCGGGGCACGTCTTGGCGCGGTCACGCACCCTGGCGCGCGCGCAGAAAAACACATCTATATGGACCTTTGATCTGATGAAACGCGCCAGCGCCGTCATGGTGGGCGTGTTGGCCGTCACGGCTTGCACCGCGCCCGTTTCAACGCGCACTGTCACATTGGGCGACGGCACAATCGCTGCGACATCACCGACAGGGTATTGCGTGGACACGGTCGCCAGCCAACCAAGCCGCGACTTCGCAGTGCTGGCCCCCTGCGCCACGCTGGGGGGCGGAATGATGCCGGACGTCGTCGGGATGGCGACCGTCCAGGTTGGCCCCGCAGACAGCGGTTCGATTGCGCTGGATGAGCTCGCCCTGCGGGATTTCCTGATTACCGATGCAGGCGCGCGGCTGCTAAGCCAAAGTGGCGATGCAGATGATATAACGATCCTGTCAACCCAGGCCTTCAGCAATCAGGTTATGGTCTATTTCGCGGATCGCGGCACGCCGCCGATCGCGGGGCTGCAATCTCAGGAATGGCGGGCGTTTCGCGAAGTAGATGGGCGTCTTGTTACCATCGGGGTGCGCGGCTTGGCCGCTTCACCATTGAAAGATGGTCCGGGTGCTGCCTTGCTCAAACAGATCATCGCGGGGGTGCGACCGACCGCACAACCGGACGACGGCGCGCAAACCGACGTCTAGGGTGTTCAGTTTCTGGGCGCGACCTGCGACACTGCGGCGATTCTGAGGACCGGCACGGCCATGATTTTTCCACCGCAAAGCATCATCGGGCGTTTCCTGCATCGCCGTGCGTTGGCGCGGTGGAAAAACGCGGCTCGGAACATCGACCGGCGCGACCTTGCCGCACTGGAGGTTGAAAGCAGGATGGCCAATCAAATCATGCGCGATGCCCGCAAATTCAAGCTGGCGGCCGATGATCGGCTGAATTCGCCCCCCATCAATTCCGAGACTTTTCCCCGCCCGCCCGGCACGGACTGGGCCTGGCGTCCGGAAGTTTGGCGCGCGCCTTTTCCCGGTGGAGGTATTGCGCCCGCGATGCCCAAGGACCGGATAACCAATGAGGTGGTCATTTTTCACGACTGCAAGACCGCAGAGGTTTGCCTGCGTCAATCGCGCAATATGCGTGAAATTGATCTTTCACCCTATTCATTTGACATAGAAATATTTCATTTTGATGGCTCCTATCTTTCTTTGGTGATTGAAATTCCGACGGAATCTTGCGAAGGCCTCCGCAAGCGGCACCTGATCCGGCTGGCCGCAATTATCGAAAAAGAGCGCCCCACGAAGATCTATGCGCGCCTGAATATCAAACATGGCCCGAACACCGAGCAAGTGCTTCTGACCCTGCCCGATACCCATGAGGAGACGATGGTCGAGTTTGATCTGGCGTATAGCCATCTCAATGAAAGGCGCGCCGAACGGATGTGGCTTGATCTGATGATTGAAGAACCCGCAATGAACAAAATCCGCATCCGGGACTTGACCCTGTCCCGCTACCCAAGGTCAGAAATTTAGTCCCATGAGCAACACCAAGATTATCAATGCGCAAATGCGGGCTGGCGTCTGGCAGGCGGAAATACCCGGCAATGCAACGGACCAGCCGGATATCAAAGTTTGTCT
>NZ_JBELFI010000068.1:0-14057 GCF_042093035.1 Yoonia sp.
TGGCTGACCGGCACGCCGACTTTGCCGACCTCGCCTTTGGCAAGGATGTGGTCGCTGTCATAGCCCGTTTGGGTCGGCAGGTCGAAAGCCACCGACAGACCTGTTTGCCCCTTGGCAAGGTTCCCACGATAGAGCGCATTCGAAGCCTTCGCGGTGGAGTGACCGGCATAAGTCCGAAACAGCCAAGGGCGGTCTTTCTGCGGTTGCGACATGGGTGGCTCTCCTGAATCATTGTGCGTAATTAAATTACACAGGGGACTGTTTATCGGACATTTTATGCCGCTGTCAATTCGCTGCGTTGCGGCATTGCGGGATTTACCTTCGGCGCGTTCCCTGTCACCTTCCTGCCATGACGCAAACCGTATCAATGCCGCTTTGGGCGTTCATCTTGATCGTACTTTTCGCAGGGGTGACATTTGCGTCCCATTTCCTGTTTCCTTCAGTCCGTTGGTTTTTCCGCAAACGGGCCGAGCGCGTCATCGCAAAAGTCAACAAGCGCCTGCAACGCCCGATTGAACCGTTCAAGCTGGCGCGGCGCTATGACATGATCCAGCGGTTGATTTATGATCCCGAGGTGACGAAAGCGATTGTCGAACATGCCCGCAAGGAGGGCATCCCTGAAAACGTCGCCTTTGAGAAAGCGCGCCGCTACGCCCGTGAGATTGTGCCATCGTTCTCCGCCACTGCATATTTCGGGGTTGGCATTCGGCTGGCGCGCTGGCTGTCCAAATCGCTGTACCGGATCAAACTGGGCACATTTGACCGCAAGCGACTGGAAGAGATTGATCCAGACGCCACGGTGATTTTTGTCATCAATCACCGTAGCAATATGGATTATGTCCTCGTGACCTATCTGGCGGCCAATGCCGGGGCGCTGTCCTATGCCGTTGGTGAATGGGCAAGGGTGTGGCCACTTTCTGCCGTGATCCGGGCGATGGGTGCGTATTTTATCCGACGCCGGTCACGCGGCGCCCTTTATCGTAAGGTCCTGGCGCGCTACGTGCAGATGGCGACACGGGGCGGGGTCAGTCAGGCTGTCTTCCCTGAAGGTGGGTTGAGTTTGAACGGTTTGCTCGCACCGCCGCGCATGGGCTTGCTGAACTATATCACCGAAGATTTCGACCCGCAGGTCCGTGAAGTGATCTTTGTGCCGGTCGCATTGAACTACGACCGCGTACTTGAAGACACCATCCTGATAAAGGCTGACCAGTCGGGCAACCGCCGGTTTAAGCCAAAGATGCTGTCTGTTTTAGGGCGTGTCGGGCGGCATATCATGTTGCGGATCACAGGCCGTTTTCGCGGGTTCGGGACCGCCTCTGTGAGCTTCGGAGAGCCGTTGGAACTTTCGAAATACCTTAGCGAAGATGACCGTGATTTGACAGAGGCCATCGCCGCCGAGCTGATGCAGCGGATTGCCAACGTGACGCCGGTGCTTGGGGTGCCGTTGGTCTGCCGCCACCTGCTATCAGCCGCGCCGATCACCGCTGCCGATCTGGAAGCGGCCGTTGAAAAGTCAATCGCGATGCTGACAGAGCGTCAATTACCCTGTCCGCGCAGGAAAGCGGATGAGGTGGTCAAAGATGCGTTAAGCCGCCTCAAAGCGCGTTTGCTCATTGTAGAAGAATCAGACGGGGTCCACATAACAGAGTCGGGCCAGCATGTTCTGACCTTTTATGCGAACTCAATCGCGCATCATTTTGATGCACCTGCAGCAAGCCTGAGCGAAATTTCTGCAGTTGCAGAGTAATTAAATTACAAAAACTATTCAAATTGGGTTGCAAAGTTACTTTTGTATCTAGTATTCATTCCCTAAACGCGCCGATTCTGCGGTGCGGCAAATACGGATACTGAGTGATGGAGACGAACATGGCCCTTGACCAAACTGCACATGGCGCAACCTACAACGCGCCGGAAAAGGACCTTTACGCAGTTGGTGAAATGCCACCGCTGGGGCATGTTCCAGCGGACATGCACGCCTGGGCCATTCGCCGCGAACGTCACGGCGAGCCCAATGAGGCATTCCAGCAGGAAGTCGTCGCTTGTCCGACGCCGGACAGCCATGAAGTGTTGGTTCTCGTGATGGCTGCTGGGGTGAACTACAACGGCGTTTGGGCCGGCCTCGGCCAACCGATCAGCCCCTTTGATGTTCATAAGGCGGAATACCATATTGCGGGCTCTGATGCGGCGGGCATCGTTTGGGCCGTCGGTGACAAGGTCAAGCGCTGGAAAGTCGGCGATGAGGTCGTCATTCACTGCAACCAGGATGATGGCGATGATGAGCACTGCAACGGTGGCGATCCGATGTATTCGGAGAGCCAGCGGATCTGGGGTTATGAAACGCCTGATGGCTCTTTTGCCCAATTCACATGTGTTCAGTCGCAGCAATTGATGGCCCGTCCGCAGCATCTGACATGGGAAGAAAGCGCCTGCTACACGCTGACGCTTGCCACCGCCTACCGAATGCTTTTCGGGCATGAGCCGCATGACCTGAAGCCCGGCCAGAATGTTTTGGTGTGGGGCGCTTCTGGTGGTCTGGGTTCCTATGCGATCCAGTTGATTAATACCGCTGGTGCGAATGCGATCGGTGTCATCAGTGACGAAAGCAAGCGCGACTTCGTGATGTCGCTTGGTGCAAAGGGCGTAATCAACCGCAATGACTTTAGCTGCTGGGGCCAGCTGCCGACGGTCAACACGCCAGAGTACAATACGTGGCTGAAGGAGGCCCGCAAGTTCGGCAAGGCAATCTGGGAGATCACAGGCAAGGGCGTAAACGTCGACATGGTCTTTGAACACCCCGGTGAGGCGACGTTCCCGGTATCATCTCTTGTATGTAAGAAGGGCGGCATGGTTGTGATCTGTGCGGGCACCACCGGCTTTAACTGCACCTTTGACGTCCGCTACATGTGGATGCACCAGAAGCGCTTGCAGGGCAGTCACTTTGCCCACCTTAAGCAGGCCAGTGCCGCGAACAACCTGATGCTGGAGCAGCGTCTGGACCCCTGCATGTCAGAGTGCTTCACCTGGCAGAATTTGCCGGCCGCGCATACCAAAATGCTGCGCAATGAACATAAGCCCGGCAATATGTCTGTCTTGGTGCAGGCCCCACAGATGGGCTTGCGCACCTTCGAGGACACATTGGAAGCATCGGTTGACCGCTAGATAAAGGAAGTTCCCAAGCTGGGCGTGGTCGGAAACGGCTGCGCCCCTTTTTTGTTGTGATTACGTTCTGCATTACAAGATGCGTTTGTTAATGGCTTGTTAATCATTCCACGCGACTGTCCAGCAATGGGCCATGATTGGATCATCGACGTTCTGGCTGACATGCGCCGCTTTGCACGTCAGAACGATATGCCGCTCCTTTGCGCGCAACTGGACGATGCGATGATGGTCGCAACGGCAGAAGTTGCGAATATGCGGACACGACCTTCGATGCGCAGCGGCGACCATGGCGTTGCATCGCGCCCGCGCGGGGTTGAGTAGACCGCACGTTCGGGATTGCTGCCGATAGCGCTGGCAGCACCTGTTGGGGGCCGCTAAGGTCCGGCTATGAACGCACCCACGATTACCTTTTCCGACGATCAGGCCGAAGCTTGGGACAATGTTGCCGACGCGTTGCGTCAGTCCGGCATTGATCTGGACGATGGCCTGCTGCAGCCGCCGCAATCGAACAAGACATCTGTTATGGCGGTAATCGGGAAAGCGGGATCGGGCAAAACGATGCTTCTGGCGAAGCTTTACCACGCACTTGATGAAGCGGGTGTTGACGTGATTTCGGGCGATTGGGAAGGGCGCAAGCGCAAAGACCGGCGCACGCTGGCGATTTTGGCACCTACCAACAAAGCCGCCAGTGTCCTGCGCAATCAGGGTGTTCCTGCGACGACAATCCATCGGATCCTCTATACGCCTGTCTATGACCCCGAATATGAAAAGGTCGCCGAATGGTTGGCCGGGCAGGGCGCCAAGCCCCAGATTGAAGGCTTGACGGAGGTTGCTCTGGACCGCGCCTTTGCATCCTATCAGGTCAACAAATCCATCCCCGCTGCATTGGCTGCTGCGGGCTTGCGCGGCAGCGATTTTATCACCGGATGGAAGCGGCGCGAAGAGCCTTTGGATATCGGTTTTGTTGATGAAAGCTCCATGCTGGACGAAAAGCAATTCGAAGATCTGCAAGAGATCTTTCCAACGCTTCTGCTCTTTGGCGATCCGGCGCAGTTGCCACCTGTACAGTCAAGCGGCGGCATGGTTTTTGAAACGCTGCCCGCGCCGCGCGTGCTGACGCTCAAGCGCATTCACCGGCAAGATGCCGGCAACCCAATCCTTGATCTCGCCCATGCTTTGGCTGACCCGGAGCTGGATTTTGGTGGGTTTGAGCGGATGGTAGAAGAGGCCGCCGCAAGTGATGAAAGGGTCGTCATGGCCCAGCGGGTAGAGGCGGATTTGATGGCGCGCTCACCTTGTCTGGTTTGGCGCAATGCCACACGCATCCGACTGATCCACGCGTTTCGCGCCGCCTTTGACGCGCCTGTTGATGAGTTGCTGGCAGGTGAGCCGTTGATTTGCGACGGTATTGAGTTGCCTCTGAAACATCGCAAGAAACGGCTCGATCTTGAGGCGCGCGGGCTTATCAAGGGCGCGCAGGTGATCTACCTTGGGCCCGGCCGCAAACCGGGATTTTCGCGGTTGCATGTCATGGGTGCAGAAGACCCGCAGGTCAGTGCTGCCAGTATCGTGAAGATTGAACAGGAAGGTGATGACGAACCGTTCATTCCTTTCGCTGCCCGTATGGGGGCGACTTTCCTTCATGGGGCCGCGGTGACAATTCACAAGGCCCAGGGCTCGCAATGGGACACCGTGCAGGTCTTTGCACCGGATATTTACGCGGCATCCCGCATGGGCCGGATAGAAGCGGGGCAACCGCTTTGGAAACGCTTGGCCTATGTCGCCATCACACGGGCCGAGACGCAATTGCGGTGGGTTGTGCGCAACCGGCTGGCGCGCCCAAAGGGGCTGTTGCGTGCAGATGATCTGGAGGTCCCTGCGGCCCCCCTGAAACTGAAGAGTGAAAAGCTATGAAATCAATCATGATAACAGGTGCGAGCAGCGGCATTGGCCGCGAGACAGCGCTCTATTTTCTGGAAAATGGATGGCGGGTTGGACTGATTGCGCGACGCGCGGATGCGCTGGCGGAAATTTCACATGAAAACGCTGTCGCATTCGCCTGTGATGTCACCGATGAAGCCGCTCTTGAGGCCGCATTTGCTGAATTTGGCCGACTTGACGTACTTTTCAACAACGCGGGCATATTTGGCCCCCAGACAACCATTGATGAGATTGCGTTAGATGAGTGGAAGCAAGTCGTGGATGTGAATCTGACGGGCATGTTCCTTTGCGCTCGCGCTGCTTTTCGCCAGATGCGCCATCAGACGCCGCAGGGCGGTCGCATTATCAACAACGGATCAATTTCTGCATATACCCCGCGTGAGGGATCAATATGCTACACAACCACAAAACACGGGGTGAGCGGCTTGACCAAGACCTTGTCGCTGGATGGCCGCGCCTTTGACATCGCTTGTGGCCAAATTGACATTGGCAATGCGCGGACCGATCTGGTCGTCAGTCTGGAAAAGACCCGCACGGCACAAGGGCTACACCCGTTACCGAGCATGGCTGTCTCAGATGTGGCCCGATCAGTCTTTCATATGGCGACTTTGCCGCCAGACGCCAATGTGCAGTCGATGATGGTGATGGCGACCAAGATGCCGCATATCGGGCGCGGTTAGCGGCGAAAGACCGAAAAGACTGCGGACGCGCCCCAGCCAGCAGCAATCGCGATGGCCAGCGACATCAGACCGTAAAGAAACGCGTTTTCGTGCGCCAGATTATAGAGCCACCGCTCCAGCCCGACTTTTTTCACTGGTATGACCGTGCTGTAGAGATCAACGATCTGCTTGCCACGCGTCAGATAAATCTCGGCCACGTAGTCACCTTCAGTCAGGTTTGCAGGCATTGGTATCAATGTGCGAAAGAGTGTCTCCTCGTCCACCTGAACCCCGGTCGGCAACGTCTGATAGAGCCCTTGGTCTTCACGAATGCGGATCAATGCTTGTGTGAACCTATCGGCATTTTCGATTGTGGCGCCAACGGACCGGATCGCCCGCTCAGTGCTGATGCGCGTGTTGAGGTCCTCTGTAAAGGTTAGGATTTCTTCCAAAGGCAGGTTCGTTGCGACTGCGTAGAACGTTGGCGCGACGTCGACATTGACGGCCTCTGTGTTCACCCAAATTCCAAGGCGGCGGTCCTTTTTGCGCACCGTGACTGCTTTGTCCGGACCGGCGACGGTGACAATGACGCCAAGTTCGCCCTCGATGGCGGGGGGGCCGTCCCGCTTGATTGCACCAAAAATGAGGATTTCCGAGCCTTCGAATGTCGCCGTGATCGACACCTGATCCTGGCTCAGGCCGAGGACGATTTCCTCTGCCTTTGCCGGAATTGCCAGCACGACAAACAGGGCAATGAGCCGCAACATCAATGCCCACTTCCCGGACCAAGAGAGTAAAGCTCGCTCGGCATCACCAAGAGATCAAAGGCCAGCTTGGCGCAAACCGCGAGGACCATGATCGCCAGCCAGATACGCAGCTGTTCGGCTTTCATTCGGGTGCCGATCCTTGTTCCGATCTGTGCGCCTATCACACCGCCGATGAGTAGAAGTACCGCCAGAACGACATCAACGGTAAAGTTTGTTGTCGCGTGCAGCATTGTTGTGAATGCGGTAACGAAGATAATCTGGAAAAGGGATGTTCCAACGACAACTTTCGTGGGCATCCCAAGCAGGTAAATCATCGCGGGCACCATGATAAAGCCGCCACCGACACCCATAATCGCCGCAAGAATACCCACTGCCACACCAACCAAGACAGGCGGTATCACCGAGATATAGAGCCCCGACACCCGGAACTTCATCTTGAAGGGCAGATTGTGGACCCAATTATGCTTGCGCCGCGTTGGCACAGCAACACCGCCCGCTTTGCTTGTCCGCCGGATCGCCTTGAGGCTTTCGAAAAACATCAATGTGCCGATCAAGCCCAAAAAGACGACGTAACTCAGTTGGACCAGCAGCTCCACCTGACCCAATGATTTAAGATAGTTAAAGATAACGATGCCGATGCCGGAGCCAATGAGACCGCCGATCAACAGCACAGTCCCCATTCGGAGATCCACCGTCTTTCGCTTCAAGTGCGCGAGCACGCCGGAAAAGGAAGAAGCAACGATCTGATTTGCCTCGGTCGCGACTGCAACGGCTGGCGGGATGCCGATAAAAAACAGCAATGGCGTCATCAAAAAGCCGCCGCCCACGCCAAACATGCCCGATAAGACGCCCACAATACCGCCCAGTCCGAGTAACAGGAAGGCGTTCACCGAAACCTCGGCGATTGGAAGATAAATCTGCATGAACTGGTCCAGGGCGCTTGTGCCGGTGGCTGCACCAAAAACCTTTCAGGTGAGTCTGTCAAATGCTGCGACACATTTCATAGTGCAAATGCAGCATTTCTTTCATTTGGACTTATTAGTACGCGGTTTTTGGACTTATTTCTGCGCCCGCAAATACCCACGCAACACTTTTTCCAGCTTTGCAGCACCAATAGGGGCCATGGCTTTGGTGTGTTCATGGCTGATTGCTTCGTCGCTCATGCCGGCGGCCATGTTCGTGATCGTCGAGATTGCGGCAGCCTTCAGCCCCAGAAAGCGGGAAAGGATGATTTCTGGCACCGTCGACATCCCGACAGCATCCGCGCCAAGCATTGCGATCGCGCGGATTTCCGCGGGGGTTTCGAACGATGGGCCAGAGTACCAGGCATAGACCCCGTCATCCATCGCGACGTCTGCTGCCTGCGCGCTGGCACGCAGAGCTTCGCGGATTTGCGGATCATATGCGTCTTTCATTGGCACAAACCGCGCATCGGTCGGTTCGCCTATCAATGGGTTGAGACCAGAGAAATTGATGTGGTCCGACAGGCACATAATCGACCCGGTCGGCATGTCGCGACGCAATGAGCCTGCGGCGTTCGTCGCTATGACCCGGTCCGCACCCAATGCCTTGAGCACTTCCAATGGCAAACGCATCGCATCACCGCGACCGCTTTCGTAGTAATGTGCGCGCCCTCCAAAAACGGCCACTCGCACTCCCTCCAGATCGCCGATTACGAGGTTGGCGTTATGGCCGGACACACCCGCATGTGGAAATCCGGGCAGCGCCCTATAGGGGATTTTCACACCGTCAACTTCGTCAGCAATATGCCCGAGGCCTGACCCAAGGATCAGACCAAGCGCGACCGGTGCATACCCTGCTTTCTGTCGGATTTGGTCAGCGAGAATTTCAGCGTTCTTTGACATATGGCTCGCCGCCCGCGCGTGGTGGGATCGCTTTGCCGACAAACCCCGCCAGAATGACGACGGTCAGGATGTAAGGGAGCACATCGAGGAACTGACCGTTCACCTGGAAGCCGACAACGCCTTCTATGACGTCTGAACGCAAGGACATCGCCTGCAGGAAGCCGAACAGCAGGCTCGCGTAGAGCGCGTACCAAGGCCGCCATTTTGCAAAGATAAGTGCGGCAAGCGCGATAAAGCCGCGACCGGCGCTCATGTCTTTGACAAATCCTGCCTGAAGGGCCGTGGCAAGGTATGCGCCCGCAATCCCGCAAAGAATGCCGCAAATGGCTACGGCGGCATAGCGCAACCAAATCACTGAAACGCCGGCGGTATCAACGGCGGCGGGATTTTCCCCCACAGCGCGCAAGCGCAGCCCAAAGCGTGTCCGAAACAGGATCCACCACGTGAGCGGCACCGTGAACAGCGCCACATAGACCAGGATCGTATGGCCGGAGATCAATTCATAATAAATTGGCCCCAGTACAGGGACATCCTGCAAGGCTTCTGCAAACGGGAGCTCGATCGGGCTGAAGCGCGCATCACCGGTCAACTGCGGCGTCCGCCCACCTTGGGAAAACCAGCTTTGGGCAATCACGACGGTCAGGCCCGCAGCAAGGAAGTTGATCGCGACGCCTGAAATCAATTGGTTGCCGCGAAACGTGATCGAGGCCAGACCATGCACGGCGGAGAGGGTCATTGACGCGCCAATGCCTGCCAGAAGCCCCAACCAGACATTGCCCGACACAGCAGCAATGGCGGCCGAAAGAAAGGCCGCTGCCAGCATTTTCCCCTCCAGCCCGATATCAAAGATACCGGCCCGCTCAGAAAAAAGTCCTGCCAGGCAGGCCAAAAGGAGCGGGGTCGCCAGACGCAGGGTTGCGTCCAGCATTTGCAGGAGGGTTGCGAAGTCCATCTAGGCGGCTTTCTCCATCAGAAAGGGAAAGAGGACGAAGAAGCGGTCGGCAACTTCAGGGTTTTTGCGCAAAGCGGCCTCTGCCTCTGCCTGGGTGATGTCGACCGCCTGGGTCTTGTCACGCCGCAGGAAGAATTGCAGGCCCAGCATCGCATCAAAACGGTCATCAGTGATGAACGGATCATGCGGCATCCGCCGCAATCCAGCGTCATGTGGTTGCAATACGCTGCTCGGTTTTTTCATCGACAAAAGCGCCACCAGATGGGGCGGAATATCGCCGCTGGGTGTGTGGTCGATCACGTGGTGAACCCATTGGTGGAGTTCTTCCATCGAAATCATGCCAAGTGCGAGACAACTCAGCACAAAGCCCAGGTCTGCGCCGGTATCATCATCGACACCGATTTTGAATGGTCCTGTCGTCATGTTCTTGCTCTCCTCATTGTCAGGAATAGCCGCTCAAGCGGCATGCGCACCATGTTGTCCAGTGCGCCCGTGAAGAGGATTACCAATGCCTGTATTACGATAATCAGCTCACGGGGGATCGACGTCCATAGGGCGAGTTCTGCGCCGCCTTGATATAGAAAGCCGAATAAAAGGGCCGCCAGCAACACCCCGAAAGGATGGCTGCGCCCCATCAGTGCGACGGCGATGCCGATAAAGCCCGCCCCCTCCACTGCGTTCAGGACCAGCCGTTCGGCCTCGCCCTGCACGTTGTTGATCGCCATCATCCCGGCAAGTGCGCCGGAGATCAGCATGGAGACCATAATAATCTTGGTCGGGCTGATGCCCGCATATTTGGCTGCGGATTCCGAGTGTCCGAAAGACCGGATTTCGTACCCGAGCCGTGTGTGCCAGATCAGAACCCAAAGAAACACACATGCCGCAATTGCCACAAAGAAAGTGATGTTCGCGGGCGCGCCGCGAAAGAATGTGGATGTGCCGAAGTTGAACATGTCCTGAAACGATGGCAGATGCGTGGCCTCAGGGAATTTGGCCGTTGCGGGCTCCATTCCGGGGGCTTTGAGCGCGCCAATTAGAAAATAGTTCAGCACCGCCGCCGCGATGAAGTTGAACATAATCGTCGTAATCACGATGTGGCTGCCACGTTTGGCCTGCAGGAAAGCCGGGATAGCAGCCCATGCCGCCCCAAAGATGGCCGCGCCAATGGATGCACCAAGAAGCGCCAGCGACCAATGTGGCCAAGGGATATATAGCAAGATGATCGCAACGCCCAGACCACCAATCAGGGCTTGGCCTTCGCCGCCGATATTAAACAGACGCGCATGGAAGGCGATGGAAACTGCAAGGCCCGTAAAGATAAAATTTGTAGCGTAATAAAGTGTATATCCCCACCCGTAAGTAGACCCCAATGCGCCTTCGACCATAAGCTGCAATGCGTCGACCGGGCTTTCGCCAATGGCCAGAATGACCAAGGCGGACAATATTGCCGCCAGCAAGATCGAGATCAGCGGGATCAGGATCACATCGGCCCACTTTGGCATGACGTCCATTACGCCGCCTCCCCGCTCATGCCTGCCATCAACAGACCGAGTTCTTTTTCATCCGTGTTTTCAGGCATCCGCTCGCCCATCATTTTTCCGTCAAACATAACGGCAATCCGGTCAGACAGCGACAAAATCTCTTCCAACTCGACGGAAACAAGCAAAATTGCTTTGCCCTGATCCCTAAGTGCAACAATTTGTTGGTGGATAAATTCGATGGCACCGATGTCGACGCCCCGTGTCGGCTGGCCGATAAGAAGCAGGTCCGGGTTGCGTTCGATCTCACGTGCCAGCACAATCTTTTGTTGATTGCCGCCTGAAAAGTTCTTTGCCGCAAGCGCAGGATTAGGCGGGCGCACGTCAAAACGTTCCATCTTTCCGGCGGTGTCCTGACGGATCGCATTATTGTCCATCAGAAATCTCGATTTTTGATAGCGATCATCCTGATGATAGCCGAATGCAGTGTTTTCCCATGCCTGAAAATCCATGATGAGGCCTTCGCGCTGGCGGTCTTCGGGGACGTGACTGATCCCGCGCGCGCGCCTGCTTTGCCCGTCGGAGTTCGCCCCGGTCAGGTCGATCTCTTCGCCGTTGACCATGATCGTTCCGGTGGCCTTCTCATAGCCGCCAAGCACTTCGAGCAATTCCGATTGTCCATTGCCCGCGACACCGGCAATCCCAAGAATTTCGCCTGCATGGACGTCAAAGCTGACCCCTTTGAGACGGTGCACCCCCTTGCTGTCTGTGACGTTAAGGTCTTTGACCTCAAGGATTTTTCGCCCGATTTGTGCCGGCGCTTTGTCAACCCGCAAAAGTACCTTGCGACCAACCATCAACTCAGCCAGCTCCGGCGGGCTGGTTTCGGAGGTCTTGACCGTTGCGGTCATTTCTCCGCGCCGCATCACGCTGACGGTGTCGGTGATGTCCATGATTTCGCGCAGTTTATGGGTAATCAGGATGATCGTCTTGCCTTCGCGCTTTAGGTTCTCAAGGATGCGGAACAGGTGGTCGGCCTCCGCCGGGGTCAACACCCCGGTGGGTTCGTCCAAAATCAGAATATCGGCCTTGCGATATAGCGCCTTGAGGATTTCTACGCGCTGCTGCATCCCCACGCCGACTTCTTCGATCAGTGCATCGGGATCGACGTTGAGCTCGTATTCATCGGCGAGGTTCTTCAATTCGCGGCGCGCGCGTGCAAGCGACGGGCGCAACAGACCGCTGTCCTCAGCGCCCAGTACGACATTTTCAAGCACAGTGAAGTTTTCGACCAGCTTGAAGTGCTGGAATACCATCCCGATACCTGCTGAAATTGCGGCCTGGCTATCCGGAATTGCGGTTTTTGTGCCGCTGATGAAAATCTCGCCGGCGTCGGCTTTGTAGAACCCATAAAGGATCGACATCAGCGTTGATTTGCCGGCACCGTTTTCGCCGATGATCCCGTGGATCGTGCCCGGCATCACGCGGATGGCGATATCTTTGTTGGCTTGAACAGGGCCGAACGCTTTGGAAATGCCTTTCAGCTCGATGGCGGGGGCTTGGTCGGTCATGGGGCACCTGTTCTTGATATGCAAAAGGCCGCGCGGATTTCTCTGCGCGGCCTTGATTTATTGGCCTTCAGCGTGGCTTAGAAGTCGAGCGCTGGGCAGCTTTCGTCCGTGGTGTAGTCGTGGACCATCAGATCGCCGGACGCCATTTCAGCGGCCGCACCATATGCCGCCTCCAGCATCGCGTAGGACACGACTGGCTCATTGTTGGCATCCATTGCGAAGCCGACGCCGCGGTTTGCTACGGACATCACGTTGAAGCCTGTTTCAAGATCTTCGCCCATCGTCATTGCTTCATAGACCGCGTTGTCAACGCGCTTGAGCATGGAGGTCAGAACCTGACCGGGGTGCAGGTAGTTCTGGTTTGCGTCAACACCGATTGAGAAGATATCTTCGTCAGCGGCTGTCTGCAGGACGCCAACGCCTGTGCCGCCCGCAGCCGCAAAGACAACATCGGAACCCTGGCTGATCTGTGCCAGTGTCAGCTCAGACCCCTTCACCGGATCGTTCCATGCGGCAGGGGTTGTCCCAGTCATATTGGCAATCACGTTGATGTCTGAATTCACGGATTTCGCACCCTGTGCATAGCCGCAAGCGAATTTGCGGATCAGCGGGATGTCCATGCCGCCAACGAAGGACACCGTGCCCGTCTCGGAGGCCATCGCAGCCATCATGCCCACCAGATAGGACCCTTCATGCTCATTAAAGATAACAGAGCGGACATTTGGTGCGTCAACCACCATGTCGATGATTGTGAACTTGGTGTCGGGGTAGTCGGCAGCAACTTCTGCCAGTGGCGTGGCCCATGAAAAACCTGCCATGACGATGGGGTTTGCGCCGGATTCAGCGAAGCGACGGATCGCCTGTTCACGCTGCGCGTCAGATTGGATTTCAACTTCCGCATAGGAGCCGCCAGTTTCGGCTGCCCAACGCTCTGCGCCGTTATATGCGCTTTCGTTGAAGGATTTGTCGAACTTGCCGCCAAGATCGAACAAGATGGCCGGATCAGCTGCAGCGGTACCGGCGGTAAGTGCCAGCGCAGCGGATGCGCCAAGGAATTTTTGCATAAGTGTCATAGATATATCTCCCAGGTCGTTACGTGAGGTTTTTTCGGGCTCAAGGCCCCCTCATTGAAAGTCCAGACATACGTGAGTCCGGTCATGGAAAGATAAGGCCCCGCTTAACAGCGAAGATCAACCGCTTTCTGGTCATAAACGTGACCAAACCAGCTGATTTCGCCGCATAAACCTGCCATGACGCAAGGTTAGGCAGAAATCAGATCGCGCCGCATGACGAGCGCTGCAACTGCTGGGGCATCATGGCGCTTGTAGTAACCAGCGCGCCGACCGATCAGTTCATATCCCAGCGACGTATAGAGCGCGATTGCGGCTGTGTTGTCTTCCGCGACTTCAAGAAGAATGCTCTTTGCACCGTGCATTGACGCTTTCCTATGCCCCTGCTGCAGGATGGCCCGTGCATATCCTTTGCGTTGGTGCGCCGGGTCAGTCGCCAGCGTGAGTAACTCTGCCTCGTCGGCAATGACGCGGATCAGCGCAAAAGATCCTTCGCGTGCCTCTAGAAACGTCCCTGACTGCGATAGCAAGGCCGCAAACTCTGCGGTTTTCCATGCGCGCATCGTGGTGAAAGCATTCGCATGTAAGGAGGCAA
>NZ_JBELFI010000069.1:0-5638 GCF_042093035.1 Yoonia sp.
AAAATGCCATCCTCGAGGCCGCGATCAGCCTTGAGACCCGCGACGAAGAGCGCGCGGAAGCGGTGCGCGTCGCGGACAAAGCAATTGACGCCCTTGAAGAAACTATCAACGAAGAGGCCGCGCGTGTGATCGCCTTGCGTGCGCCTGCGGCCATTGACCTGCGAGTCGTGCTCTCTGTCATCAAAGTGAGTGCCAACTTAGAGCGCATTGGGGATTACGCCAAAAACCTCGCCAAACGCACGGGCGTCCTGTCCCAAATGGAGCCTGTGAATGGCAGTGCGGGTGCCTTGCGCCGTATGGCCAAAGAGGTCGAAGGGATGCTGAAAGACGCCTTGGATGCCTATGTCGCTCGGGATGCCGAACTGGCTCAGGATGTGATCGACCGCGATATCCAAGTCGATCAAATGTATAATGCCCTGTTCCGGGAATTCCTGACCTTTATGATGGAAGATCCCAGCAATATCACCGCCTGTATGCACCTGCATTTTATCGCCAAAAATATTGAACGGATGGGTGACCACGTGACCTCGATCGCCGAACAGGTTGTCTACCTTGTTACCGGCGCGATCCCAGACGAGGCGCGCGCCAAAGGCGACAAAACATCATTGCCAAGCTAAGGAGACCTGCCAGATGTCCACTGATCAGCCCCGTGTTTTGGTCGTAGAGGATGAGCCGGCCCAGTTGGAAGTTCTGGCCTATAATCTGGAAGCCGAAGGGTTTGCGGTAAGCCGTGCGAGAGACGGGGAAGAAGCTCTTTTGATCATCGCCGAGGATGCGCCAGACATCATTGTGCTGGACTGGATGATGCCCAACATGTCCGGCATCGAAGTCTGCCGACGCATCAAGAGCAAGCCAGAGACACGCTCTACTCCGGTGATCATGCTTTCGGCGCGCTCTGAAGAAGTGGACAAAGTGCGCGGGCTGGAAACCGGCGCGGACGACTATGTCGTCAAACCCTATTCGGTAATCGAGTTGATGGCGCGGGTGCGTACCCAGCTGCGCCGCGTGCGGCCCTCTTCGCTTGGCCAACAACTTGCATTTGACGATATTATTCTGGACGGTGAGACGCACAAAGTCACACGCGGCAAAGACGAGCTCAAGCTGGGGCCGACGGAATTCCGGCTGCTCACCACGTTCATGGAAAAACCCGGCCGCGTCTGGAGCCGTGAGCAGTTGCTCGACCGTGTATGGGGGCGGGATCTATACGTCGATACCCGCACGGTAGATGTCCACATTGGACGTCTGAGAAAAGCACTATTACAGTATGGCGGTGCCGATCCGCTTCGGACAGTGCGTGGCGTAGGATATGCGCTTGGCTAGCCCAAGCAGACAGGCGATTTCGACCAGTTCAGGAAATTTTATCCACAGCGTGTCATAAAACTGTTACTCTCTAGATTCAGAGCAGTGAGGTTTTACAATGATCAGCCGGTGTGCGATTTTTCTTTGTATCAGTTTGGCCATCCCGACGCATACACAGGCGCGGATGTCTGATGTAATCTGTGATGACAGCACCCGAATGATCAAGACATTGAAGGAAACCCGAGGGGCCAAGCGCCAGGGGATGGGCTTGCGCGACCCGGAGACAATGCTTGAGGTGTGGGTCACTGTGCGCAATGGCGATTGGGTGATTGTTCAGAACTATGCAAACGGCACATCCTGTATTGTCGCGATGGGGGAACATTGGGAAGGTTCTTTGACGAATCCCGCTTAAAACACCGCTTCTTCCAATCGATCCGTCGCAGGTGCGGGCCGCACAGACAGAGCTTCGATGCGGTCATATTCCTCATCAGTCAATGTCAGGTTCCCAGCTTCCAGTGAGGGCTGCAATTGCGCGACACTGCGCGCGCTGATGATGGGTGCCGTCACCGCAGTGTGTTGCGCCGCCCACGCCACAGCAAGCGTCGCCGCGTCAATGCCCATTTCAATCGCGATCCCTGACAAACGTTGCGCGGTGTCAACCATCCAATCCTGTCCATACCGGGCAGCGTAGCGTTTATCCGTAGAAAGCCGCCCTGTTCCGCCAGACAGATATTTGCCCGTCAGCAGGCCGCTTCCAAGAGGAGAATAGGGTGCAACTGCAATCTCCTCACCAAGCGCCATCGGGAATATCTCTACCTCGGCCTGACGTTTGATCAGTGAATACATAGGCTGGATAATATCAATCCGCGTGCCGACCAAATTTGCAACCCCTTGCGCCTTCATCACCTGCCATGCTGCAAAATTGGACACGCCAATATAACGAACTTTGCCCGTTTCCTTAAGGCGAGACAAAGTCTCGAAAGTTTCAAGTAGAGGTGTCTCTGCATCCCACCGATGCAAATAGAGAATGTCGATCGTATCCAGATCCAGCCGTAACCGGCTTTCATCAAACTGTTTCAAGATGTTGTCGCCGCCGCTACCGCCTGTATAGCCTGCCTTCGTTGCTATGATCAGGTTTTCACGATCTTGCTTTATAAATTTCCCTAAAAATCGCTCCGAAAGTCCACCATTGTAAGTGTGTGCTGTGTCAAAGAAATTTATGTCGTTACCAAGGCATGCCTCAAACATAGCCTGGCTCGCGACTGCATCAGACGTGCCGCCGAATTGCATACACCCAAAGCAAAGCGGCGAAAGGTTTGAGCCCGCTATCGCGTGCAAATCTGTCAACTGAAACACTCCGACGAAGGTGATACCGTAGTGACTTATAGGCCCATTGCATGACGGTTCTATGACGTCGTTGAGAGAAGTCGGTCAAATCCCACATTAGTAGGCCTCTGCGTAGTTTGCGCGTCGAATGGCGGATCATCAAATGAGCTCGGCGCCAGCATTGTTCGCAGTTATACTTTCGAATTATTTATCCGCGTCCTCACCAATGGAGGAGTGGACCGATTATCCCGATACGCCGGGGCCTTAAACGATGGGAGTGTGCTACTTGTGTGTAGTCCATAGTGTAGATCCACTAAGCGCACCAATTAAGCTACCCGCGCAACCGCAGCGAAATGTCACTTGGTCCCGCATTCTGTAAATTGATACAGTGAATAGCTGTAACCGTCGCGCTTAATCGATTCTAGTTGGGCAAATAAAACTCAGCGATTCCGCGTTTGCCATCTGCCCGCCCCAGTTGGACGATAACATCGATCGACTTCTGAATGTACTGCCGCACCTCGGCGAAGGTCAGCGGTGTACCAGCCTGCAAGACCATTATTGCTAAACGATCTATTGCGAGCTCAGCTGTTTCCGCATGGATGGTTGAGACTGACCCGCCGTGTCCGGTGTTGATCGCTTCAAGATAGGTCAAGGCTTCGTCCCCGCGCAGTTCCCCAACGATAATTCGGTCAGGGCGCATCCGCAAAGAAGCTTGCAAAAGCGCGTTCGAACTTCTCTGTGTGCCAGTGCCGCGACTTGCCAGCAGGGCTACGGTGTTGGGTTGGCTAGGGAACAGTTCAAACGCATCTTCAATCGTGATTAGCCGTTCGCCATCATCGACATGAGTAAGGAGATGTCGGGCAAAGGTGGTCTTGCCTGTCGACGTGCCACCACTGATCAAGACATTGAGCCTTTGATGTACTAGGGCCTCCAACGCTGCTTCAAGGTTCTCTTCAGCTTGGTTGGCAATGCCCTTCATCTTTTCAGCTCTCAACTGGTCGAGCGAAACAGCTTTGCCAAAAAGATAGGATGGTGTGTACCCCGTGACGCCCGCAGTTGCGAACAAACGGATTGTGATCGAAGCGCCCTGTTCAATGGCAGGTGGAACCGCGACCTGAACGCGCAGCGGGCGGCCTCCGTATTCAACTTTTCCGGATACCAGTGGGTTTTTCTCTGACACGCGGGCATTGGCATCACCGACGATTGTCTGTGCCAAATTGAATGCCGTGGCGCGGTCTACGATTTGACCTTCATGACGCATTGCCGCGTCACCTGCGGCTTCGATCCAGACTTTGCCATCAGGATTGATTGCAATCTCGACGATGTCGTCGCGCAGTAGCAGCTCCCGAAACGGTTCAAGATATCGCTCCAAGTATGACGCAGGCAGGGGCGATTGGCTCAATAGATCACCACATCGCGGTCGACGAGGACGGTCACGGATGCACCTTGATCAATATAGATAGTGGGTGAGATCGAGACTTGCTCAGCGATCACAGATCCCACGGCATCTTCGAGGTCACCAGAAACCCCCTCAAGTACTTCGCTGGCTATTTCATTGTCGGTACTGTTTGCGGCGACAGCAGGTGCTGCGCCAATGAGCGAGATCAGAGCCGCGCCACCAAAGCGTTCAGCGAACTTTGTGTCGACGATCCCAGTTAACCCAGAGCGTCCAAGCTGGTCGCCTCCAACGGAGGCGATTTCTATCGACGTCCCATCGGGGGTCAGAACGCGTGTCCAAAGGATCAGGATGCGTTTTTGGTTCAACTCAATTCCGGAACGGTATTGGCCAAAAAGGCGGGAGCCGCGCGGGATCAGGATCTGATCGCCAGAAAACGCAGGCACCGGTTCAGACACAACCGCCACAACAGAGCCGGGCAGGTCGCTGTTGATTGCTGTTTGCAAGGCAGCTTGAATGACAGAGCCTTGTGAAAGCGTTCGCTCTGGGAAGGCCATTTGGGACGCTTCTTGCACGTCCAACGGCCGTGCGCCTTGTCGCAAGTACTGCTCGTTTTCAGACAGGGTTGGTCCATCCGCTCCTGCCAATGCAGCAGTGGGATTTGTTCCGCCAGCGGATGTGGACCGCGGGCCATCCGCATAAACGACCGAGGGAGAGACGATCTGCGCGTTTAGCAGTTCTTGGGCGGCCTGCTCCACTTCGCGCTGACGCTGCTCTTCTTCCTGGCGTTGGCGTTCTTCGAGCAACCGCTGATCTGCAATCAATCCATCGCGTGCCATCTCTGCCTCGAGCCCTTCGCGCTGCGCACGTTCTGCATCCAACATCGCTTGTAGTCCTGCCAAACGTGCTTCGCTCTGCCGCTGCGCGTTTTCTATCTCGGTATCTTTGGCAGCAATGGAGGCTTCAAGCGCGTCTGTCTGGACTTGGAATGCTTCTCGCAGATCTGAGACAGCTTCTTGGATTTCGGCGTTGCGGGCCGATTGGCTGGCGGCAAGAGCTTCCCTTAGTTTTGCGATTTCTTCGAGCACTGCGGCACTGGGTTCTGCAGCTGGGACAGGGGACGGAACATCGAGTGCCTCTTCAACCGCGATCAGTGCATCATTAACCTGCTGTTCCGCTTCATCCGGTGGGAATTCTAATCTGCCACCATTTCCGGTGCGTTGATCCTGAAAGGTCTCAACGTCAGAGGTTTCTAGGCCTTCTGTTCCTTCTTGCAGATTTGTCGCCAGAAAGTAGGCAGCACCACCGCCGCCAAGCGCGAGCGCGATCGCCAATGCCCCGACACCGATATTACCGCCACGGCGTTTGGCTTTGCCCTTCTGGCTAAACGTGCTGAGGCGATCCTGAAGGTCGGGTGTGTTCTCATCTGACATGTTCAGTTGCTCACATAAATTGCGCTGTTATCGCGCAAAGCGCAGATGGCCTCGTCGCCAATCCGCAAGGTCCAGAACTGGTTGATGCCAAGCACCCGAACTGTGTTGCCTTGCTGGGTCCAGTTCACAGTGCGCTCCCGGCCTTGCTCGTCTGCTTTGAAGACGGCGGGTTGGCGTCCGTTTT
>NZ_JBELFI010000069.1:5738-13643 GCF_042093035.1 Yoonia sp.
GTGCGCTCCCGGCCTTGCTCGTCTGCTTTGAAGACGGCGGGTTGGCGTCCGTTTTCGGGGAATGAGAAATATGTGTACCGCCCGTCGTCGTAAATATGGGTTGGACGGAAATCCCCTTCGCCAGCGACGCGGTAGCTATAGTTGCGCGGGGCCTCAAATCCTTTGGGTTGGGTATTGGCCGCTGCCGCGCGACGCTCATCTTCTGGATAGCGAAACCGCACCTCGAAAAACATGCCTGAGCGACCCGGAATGGCCCCTTCGCGGAGATGGAAGGAATAGGTCCTGCGGTTGGTGATCACTGTCATGTTGGTTGAGGCACCTTGCACATGCGGCTTGATGGTCAGGACATTGCCAAGCTCGGGGATTGGATCGACTTGGAAACTCTCGGTGTCGCCAACAATGACGGCGTCAAACCGTTCGCCCTGCCCAAAGTGGATGGTCGTTGAATGCCGAAGGTCAGTTTCAATCACAAAGACTTGGTTTTCAACGTAAGTGGCGGTGCGCACGCGGTTGTCGAGTGACCCACTGCGTGGCACGGCTTCGGACAAGGCAGGGGTGGCCGACAGCAATGCGGCAGCACAAATCAAACGGGCAGCGATATTCAAGGGATCAGTTCTCCAAAGTCTCGGCGTCGACGCGGTATGAGGTGACCACGAAGCCCATGGGGTTGGCCCAGACGTCTTGCAGGCGTTGGCGGGTTTCGGGTTCAAAGGCGTAGCCAACAGTGGCCACGTAGCTGCGGGTCACTGAGCGGGTGTCACGCGCGCGGCGCAGGGTGCGGGTAAAGCGCACTTGCGCCACCCCAGATTCGATTTGGTTCACAGATTTGATCACCACTTCTATGACGGCATCTCGGCCATAAACAGCAATCGGGTAGTCTTCGTTGGACGAGGTCCAAAGGTCGCGCAGGGTGCGTGCGGCATCGCCGTCCGAGCGCTCGAGGACGGAGTTGATCCGCTGCTCGCCGTCGGTCAGATCGTAGGTTTCTCGATCATCCACATAGGCCACAAGGTTGGCTTGTATAATGGCGTCACTCTCCGACAAGGAGAGGGCTTGGACTGCGGCGACGCGGTCCATCTGTCCGGTTTCTTTGTCCACGACAACAACGAAAGTCTCAATCGATTTTAGGGGAAACAAGCTTGCTCCAGCAACCATGCCTGCCAGCCCGACCAGAACGCCAGCTGCCGCCACAAAATAGGCAAATCGTTCGCGCCTGCGTGGGCCGTAGATAAAATCCACCGCAAAGGCGTCGCTTTGGTCTTGGCTAGTTTGACTCTTCATTTTTGGTGTTGGTCTTTCGTTATGGGGCGCGGAAAGATTTGACGGTGTTGAGCGCTGTTGCCGGTGTTCGACGGATCGCTTCGCCCGTTTTGACAACGCCGCTGTTCACCGCTTGCTGGAGTTCTTGTGGTGATTTGCCCGTTGCGAAGCGCGTGGCACTGCCTGTGCCATAGTCGCTTGTGTTGACGATACCACGGCGCGCCAGACCGGTCAGGCCGACAGCGTTGGACGCAATACCCATCACGCCGGTTAGGTTGGAAGCAATGTAAGGGACGGATGCCATAATTCCGGCGCTGAGCAGTAGAATGACCAAGAATGGCAAGATGAGGCTCACCGTTTCGACATCGACTGGATCGGCGGACGCATCGCCGATGGCTTCTGCGATCGCAACGATGATGCCAGCAGCACCCGCAGCGGCGACGGGCATCAAGGCGTAGCCGATGGTCGCACGGCTCCAGGCCTCAAAAAGGGATTGGGTTGGCTTGAACAGCGATGTGATGATCATGAAAGGGGCAATTACGATCATCAGCGCAAAGACGATTTTGGCGAAGGCGATGATCCCAGCGGTAACGGCTGCGAAGAGTGCGGAGAGCACAAAGAAGATCGCGCCAAGCACGGCTCCAAAGACCCAGCCTGCTTGATCACCGATGGTGTCGCCGTAGGCTGTGATGCGAGCCACCATGTTGTCGAGGCTCTCATAGACGCCAGCCTCGTCGCCAGATCCCGTGAGGGCGAGAATGGATGCGCCGACGGAGTCCGGCACTTGTGTCGCAATGCCGTAGATGACGCTGAAATTATCCCAACTCTGCGCAAAGATAGCGACCAGCGAAATCTTGATCCCAAACGCAAACGCGCTGCCAAAGGTCATGGGTCTGAGCTGCATCACGACATTGATGCCGAGCAAGATAAGGAGCAGGATGGCACCTGCAGTGATGACATCGCCAACGGCGGCTGCAGATGAGATGAACCCGTCTTGCGCGACGCTGTCGACAGCTGCATCGACCTGGTCGAGGATATCGCGAATAATGCCCATCTATTATGAACAACCCTCTGCGTGCTCGGCCTCGAGCGCATCGGCCATGGCATAGAGGTCGAGGACCTTGAACGGCAGGCGCGGGTTGTCAGTCGTCTGAAAGCGCGGCAGTTCTGCGAGAGCCATGTCCCATGTGAAATCGCTCAAGGGACAATCACAGGTCTCAGTTTCCAACTGCCGTTCGGCAACGAGAATACGCAATATCGCACGATAGCGGTTACGCAGATAAGCGGTCTCCGCGAGACCAGCAGGAGGGCGTGGAACGCGGCAGAATTCCTCGGCATCTGGTGCGACGGCCATTGAATTGAAAGGCTTAGGCCCGCCTGATGTTGTGCCCGGTGTTTCTGCAAAGGCGGGTATAGGCTGCGTGAGAAGCAGAGCTGTTATGATCAATCTGAACGCAGGTGAGACGCGCATCATCATGGATCCACCGCCATTGATCTGAACCGGCGCTCGTCAGCCAGTGTAGCCGCATCAACGACGCCAAGCTGTCCAGCGCTGACACCTTGCGCCGCTTCCAAACGCCAGATTTGTGTGAGGATGATCCCGAGTTCCGCCGTGACCCGTGTGTTAAGATCAACAGCCGCTTTCAAGCCGTCCTGATCGTCGATCAAGCCAACCATTGTTTCAAGCCGCTCCAGACTTTGCCCAGCTTCTGCATGGCTTTCTTGAGCCGCGACTGACAACATCGCGCTAGCGCCTGCTGAGGTCGCGATGCGATTGTCGGCGGGTTCCGGCGAGGAAGAAAGGGTGCTCAATGTCTCTGATGTGAACCCGCTGCCGGATAGAACCCGTTCGACCGAGGCTTCCAGTTCAGCGCCGGGATTGAAGCCGCTCAGGAAATCGCCGTCCGCCAAAGCCCGTGCCGTGTTTAAAGGTGCGACGAGCTTACCCCGCAAGGCCCGGAATTCTTCGATCGATGCGAAGAGGCCGCTCAATCCGCTGCCTTCGATCAGAGATGTGAGTTGGGCTTCCAAGTTCAGCAGTTGAGACAGCTGCGTCTCCAGCTCTAACCGCATCGTCGCCAACTGTTGCAGCTGCACGTTGAGATCTTCAGCCATGTGTTCAAGTTGGGCAACCAGCTGACCAAGTTGCGATCCATCGAAGGTTGGAACACCTTGTGCCTTTGCGGGTGACGATACACCGAGGGTGGTTATCACCGCGACGGAAAGAAGAAGTTGTTTCAATTTGGCACTCCCATTTGCATGAATTCACGCTCGGATAGGCGGTCCGCGACCAGATGTTGGGCATGGGTCGCTTCGCGTTGTTGATTGGCTGCCATCAGCCTGACGCGCAGATTTAGGATGCGGGCGATTTCAGCTTTGGCGTAGGTGTTGAGTTCCCACGCGGCTTTCGCATTTGGTTGGGCGTCGATTTGCAGAATGATCGCGCGCAGGCGGTTGATGACCTGCATCGTCGTGGCGTGGCTGCTTGCCGCATAATAGACGCCTGCATCCGAGATGTTGGCGTATTCAGCGAGGGCGAAATCTGAGGATGACAATGTGCCAAGCGCCTCCGCACCACCGACAACGGCAAGGTATTCGTTGTAGAATTTGGAGATATTGCGCACATAGCCTTGGGTCTCGGTAAAAGGCGGCACGCCGCCATACTCGATCACGCGTCCGGGGCCTGCGTTATAGGCTGCGAGCGCATGGGGGATGTTGCCAAAGCGGTTCAGCTGGGTCGTGATGTAGCGCGCGCCACCACGCAGGTTGTCCATAGGATCGTAGCGATTGACGCCCATGTCCGATGCGGTGCCGGGCATGAGCTGTGTCAGTCCGTAAGCGCCAACATGGCTTTCGGCGGTGATATTGAAGCGGCTTTCCTGTTTGATCAGTGCCTGAAACAAGCAGCGCCATTGCGTGGCGGAAAGACCAGCCCGTGCGACGCCTGGTGCGCCAGCATATTCGCCTGCAACGCGCACAATCATCATTTCGACGGTTTCGCGGCCCTCGCCAAAGAGGCGGCTGTTCATCGGACTTGTATCGGTGTTGGGATAGACGGAAGCGACCCCAAAATCAGCGTTGCCTTCAAGGGCGCTGATATCAAAGCCCGGACCCGTCATAGCGGCAGAAATTGCCTCGAGCGTGCGCAGCTGATCTGCCTGCACCTCGGCGATGGAAGAACGCTCGGCTTCTTTGTCACCTTGGGTTCCCAAATCCTGAACCAATGCGGTCACACGCGCAATGGTTTGCCCGATTGCGGCGTTGTCTTGCGTTGGTACACCTTGGGCGAAGCCCGAGGTTGCATGCAGGCAAAGCCAAAGCCCAGCAGATATGATGACGGGGCGGATCATTCTGGGCGCGGCAGGGCTTCGAAAGTACAATCTTTGCCGCTCGCAGCTGAAACTGGTGCCGTGGCCGCGAAGGATAGCGTTGCGCGTGTCACCACCGGGTCACCGCTTCGGTTAAAGCATGGGGACGTTTTCTCGGTGTATTGCGCGCAGGCCGATAGCAACAGCGCAGCCGAAAGCACAAGAATGGTTTGGGAATATCTCATTGTGGTCTCCAAAAATCTGGGTTTGAACGCCAGTCGGCTGGCACGCGGGCCTCACCTGTGGCACCGCCGCCCAAGATTGGCAGCAAGTCGCCAAGGGCAGAGAGGTCAGCATCGACAAAGACGCTGTCTCCCGCGGAGCGCACCAGCGCGATGCGTTGGCCAATGGTGGGTTGGACGAGCAAAGCAGCTTCCTTGGAGTTCACGCGCAGAAAATCGTAATCGGCCACCGTGGCGCGGTCGTTGGGAAACAGGATCTGCGTCGGGACGGTTTCAACAATGGTTTTGCCAACGCGGCTGTCGCGCAACTGGCTGGGGTACTGCGTCATCATGATCACGACGCAGTTCATCTTGCGCAGGGTCACGAGCCAGTTTTCCAACCGTGCGCCGAAATAAGGATCATCCAGTAGTTTCCACGCCTCGTCCAAGACGATGATGGTGGGTCGACGGTCTTCAACTACGCGTTCAATCTGGCGGAAAATGTATGAAAGCACAGCCATGCGCTCCGTTGTCATGTCGAGGATCTCAGTCATATCAAACCCGACGATGTCGCCAGAGAGATCGAGGCGCTGCCCACGGTCGGGTTCATCAAATACCCAGCCAAACCGACCGCCGGGGGCCCATTCTGCGACGCGGGACTGCAGCTCGCCATCATCATCCAAGGACTGGAACAAGGTTTCAAAGCTGGCAAAGCGCTGTAAGGCTGCGCCAGCATCTGCATTCTGTGTTACCGCACCCTGGATGTGGCGCGATTGTTCTCCGGATAAGGCACCGCTGCGCGTCAGCAAGGTGGCCAACCAATCGGATAACCAAGCGCGTCCGCGTTCATCGATTTCAGAGGCGAGCGGGTTGAGGCCTGTGGGCACGCCTGCGCGGATTTCATTGTAACGGCCACCCAAAGCTCGGACTGCCATTTCCAAGCCGCGATCTTTGTCAAAGAAGAACAGGCGTGCGCCGATCCGTTGCGCTTGCGCGGTGAGGAAGGCAGTCGTCAATGTTTTGCCAGTTCCCGTGCGCCCTAAAACCAGTGTGTGGCCCACAGTAGGTTCTTTGCTTGCAGAACCCGCTTCGTGGAAGTTGAAACGGTAGCCTGATGTACCCACTGTTGGCAGAACCGCAATGCTCTGACCCCACGGGCTCTCGTCATTGCTACGCCCTTCAACACTGCCGTGAAGGGCTGCAAAATCAGAAAAATTGGTCGATGAGATTGGTGTCTTTCGGGCGCGATAGCCAAAGTTGCCCGGGCTCTGTGCAAAATAGGTGGCTTTCAGCGCCATGTTTTCGCGCACGATCACAGCCATGATTTCTTGGCCGACCCGTTTGATCTGTGCGGCGGCGCGTTCAAGTGTGTCGCGGTCAGGCGCATAGACGGCGATGGAAAGGTGATGGTCGCCAAAGGCGATGCGTCCCGCCTCTTGATCGTCTGCAGCCAAGGCCAATTGGTCGCGCAATGACACGGCGGCATCATCTGACGCATGCATCTGTCTGATGATGCGCTGGATGCGCTCGGCCATGATGTTGTTCGGGATTGGACTGAATGAATTGGTCAGTACGATATCGAGAGGCAGATCTAACGCATCGAGAAGCGTCACGTCTGTCAGTGCGGGATAGGATTTGATGCTAAAGAGCGCGCCATATTTGACGGCACCTGTTGTGGCACATGTAATCGTCGCCACATCTCCATCGAACGTCGCGCGGCAATCACTGATGGTATGAGACAGGGGCAGGGGGCTTTGACCAAATGCGATGGGTGAAAAGCTGCCTGCGTTGAGCGTGTTCAGATACCCGAGCCATTCACCGCCCGTCTTTGTTAAGCGAACAGGGTTTGCCGAAGAGAGGGCCACCGCAAAGAAGCCCATAACCTCGTTGAGCACTTGAACACGCGCTGCGCGGTCTTTGACCCAAGCTTTGCGGGCGAGTGCGCGCAAAAATGGGATGCGGGCTGCGAGATTGGGGCGGCGAATGACGCTGAGATACATCTGCCGCTTGGAAGGTCGCAGGCCTTTGATGTGAGCTGCCCAACGGGCATCGACTTGGGACGCGAAGGTATCACCCTCGACGGGCTTAAGGTCTAAGTTTTGTGGAACAGAGACGCGGTGGATGTAAAAACCGAACGTATTCCCGGTTTGGGCCACGATTGCGGCAACCGCGCGCTTGAGCGCATCAAGGCGATCGTCCTCGGTAGTCATCGGGTTCAGACCATCAAGGCGTAGGGTTGCCAGAAGATCGCCTTCGCGCAGCACCATCACATCGTCCGTTGCCAAAGCAAAATAGGGCAGGTGCTCCGCAAGGTAGCTTTCACGGGCAAATCCTGTTCCCCCAGCTTCACGCACCGCAGGGCCGATGCCGCTCAAAGTTCCACCATCAAGCGCCAAAGCTGTCACCCCCATGATGTGCGCGGTTTTTGGTCGGGCGCACGGTGCCAAAGGAGATGCGCAGCACTTCAAAGAAATGAGGCTCTTTGTCCGCAACGAACCAAAGGACTGGATAGGCAATGATCCCGATCAGGAAAAAGATCAGAGATTTCGTCCAGATAAATGGCAGAACGACCCCCATGGCCAAGACCACCAGATATCCGACAGGGAGACCCAGATACTTGGGTGGGCGTGCGAGGCCGAGGAAAAGTGGGGAACGTTCTGCCATCTGCTCTGCCTGCTCTTAGGTGAAGCCGTCGACGATGGTGCCCGCCGAGAAAATCAACACGATCCCGATGATCACGGAGGCGAACCATCCCCAGTTCAGCCGCCCCATCATGCACATGAAGCCTGTGCCAATGACCGCTAGAGTAGCCACGGCAATGCCAATTGGTCCTGTGAGTGCGGCTTCGACCGTCTCCAACATTGTTTGAATGGGCGACAAGTCTTGCGCGAAGGCAGGGGAGGCAAGGAGCGCTAAGGTTGCGACCATGAGTGGCAAGTATCGTGAGTGGTGTCTTGGCATGAAAATGTCCTTGATCAGTTCAGTTCAATAATGACGGGAGCGCGTGTGGGTGCTGTATTGGCGACGCGGATTGGTGCTGGCTGCGACGTTCCACCGGACAGCCGTTCACGAATGTCGTGGATGCGTGCAATGTAGGCGCGTGTTTCAGAAAACGG
>NZ_JBELFI010000070.1:0-13632 GCF_042093035.1 Yoonia sp.
CGATTTTCGCACTTTATGGCGCGCTTTTCACGCGCGGGGACGCGCATTCCGTGGAAATCTGGAACGACGACTTGTTGATCGGTGGGGTCTACGGGGTGTCTATCGGAGCGGCGTTCTTTGGGGAAAGCATGTTCAGCAAGCGAACCGATGCATCAAAAATCGCACTCGCCTATCTTGTCGACCGTCTGCGCAAGAGTGGCTTTGCATTATTTGATACGCAATTCATCACGCCACATCTCGCCAGCCTCGGGGCGGTCGAAATCACGCGGGAACACTACCACGCGTTGCTCGATCAGGCGGTGTGACAGCAAGCGCAGTTTATAACCTCAGATGCGCCGCAAGCTCAGGACGTGATACAGCGCAACGCCCAAATATCGTAGCGCGGGTGATCCATCGCGTTCAATGCAGGGGCTGAAGCCAAAAGCCAACCGGCAAAGAGCCCACGATTGTTCTTGCGATCCAATACCTCGATGTAGCTGAATGCATCGCCCGCCGGATTATTGATAGGGTAGCGGCATTCGACAAGACTGATCGTCAGGAAACCAACCTCTGCCACGTCGCCGGGTTGCAGGCTGAGGTCTGTCACAGCGCCCGTGAGCTTATCAAGAATTCGCAGCTCACCTCCGACATCCCCCGCGACTTCGATCCGCGTTGATTGCGGCGCGCTACTGCTTTCTGGCAAAGGCGCGAGTTGTTGGAGGATTTCATCCAGTGGCGTGGTCACGATTTCCTGGCTGCTGACAGAGGTTGCCATCAGCATCAGACAGATCATGCATTGATTTAGAAAACGCATCGCTGGCGTCCTGTTATGGCGTCCACGCCTCGTAATCTGATCGTTCGTCCGGGGCATTCCGGCGGATCGACCCGGCGGGGGCATATGCCGCCATCGTGCCGGTCAAATTCGGCTGATGCGGCTTTTCCCACGTCTTGCGTGGCAGGTTTTCGGCCGTTGGCGGTTCATCCCAAGTGTGGTGCAACCAGCCATGCCATTCGGGGCTTACGCGGGTCGCTTCATTGTCACCATCATAGATCACCCAACGGCGGCTATCATCCGCATTGTTGTAAAAGACATTGCCCTGCGCATCTTCGCCAACTTTCGTCCCATTGCGCCGGGTCCAAAGCTGGGTGCCAAAGGACTGCCCGTCCCACCATGTAAACATGCGTTTGATGTTATGACCAAGGCCCATATCACGTCTCCGGTTGCGTTGTTTTATCCATGCACCAAAGGGCGCAAAAGGTCCAGTGGGTTCAGTCCGGCAGTCGCGCCGTCACTTCGATTTCGATCTTCATTTCCGCATTCTGCAATTGGGCTGACATCATCGTCGCGGCAGGTTTGGCCACGGCAAAAGCGTCACGGGTTATCGGCCAGCATTCGGGCCATTCAGCCGCATCCGGCACGATATAGGTCACCCGCACCACATGATCGAGACTGCACCCCGCCTGCTCCAGCGTCTTTGCGACCGTGTTCAAGGCGTTTGATGTCTGTTCGGCAATGCCCGCCGGCATGGTCATGGTCGCATAATCGTAACCCGTGGTGCCCGCAACAAAAACCCAACCATCCGCAACGACGGCACGGCTGTAGCCGATCTGTTCCTCAAACGGGGATCCAGTGCTGAAATGACGCACAGCCATCTAGCTTAGCTCGCGGTCGCGGACTCTTTTTTCTTGCTCTCGTCATGGATCATCAAAGGCGCGGCATCAGACATGACCGCCTCCTCATTCACGACAACTTCCGTCACCGTATCCATACCCGGCAAATCAAACATCGTATCCAGCAGAATGTCTTCCATGATCGAGCGCAAACCACGCGCACCCGTCTTGCGCTCAATCGCGCGGCTGGCGATCGCACTCAACGCATCTTCGGTGAAGGTCAGCTTGGTGCTCTCCAGATCAAAAAGCCGCTGGTACTGCTTGACCAATGCGTTCTTTGGCTGTGTCAGGATCGTGATAAGCGCGTCGGCGTCCAGATCGGTCAATGTTGCAATCACAGGCAAACGGCCGACAAATTCCGGGATCAGCCCGAATTTCAACAAGTCCTCTGGTTCCAGATCGGTAAATATCTCACCAATCCCGCGATCATCATCTTCGCGCACATCCGCACCAAAACCCATCGCAGAGCCTTTGCCACGCTGCGCGATAATTTTATCAAGCCCCGCAAACGCGCCACCACAGATAAACAGAATATTGGTGGTATCCACTTGCAGGAATTCCTGCTGCGGGTGCTTGCGGCCACCTTGCGGAGGCACAGAGGCAACCGTGCCTTCCATGATCTTCAGCAACGCCTGCTGCACACCCTCACCCGACACATCCCGCGTGATGGAGGGGTTGTCAGACTTGCGCGTGATTTTGTCGACCTCGTCAATATAGACGATGCCGCGCTGCGCGCGTTCGACGTTGTATTCAGATGCCTGCAAAAGCTTGAGGATGATGTTCTCAACATCCTCACCCACGTAACCAGCTTCGGTCAGGGTCGTGGCATCGGCCATCGTGAAAGGCACATCCAGAATACGCGCCAAGGTCTGCGCCAGCAAGGTCTTGCCGCAACCGGTCGGACCAATCAGCATGATGTTGGACTTCGCCAATTCGATGTCGGATTTCTCCGCGTGGTTCAGACGCTTGTAGTGGTTATGCACCGCCACCGAGAGCACGCGCTTTGCATGCATCTGACCGATGACGTAATCATCCAACACGCCACAAATCTCAGACGGGGTTGGGACACCTTCGCCAGCTTTCAGACCGGCGGTCTTTGTCTCTTCGCGAATGATGTCCATGCAGAGTTCAACACATTCATCACAGATGAACACCGTTGGGCCCGCAATAAGTTTGCGGACTTCATGTTGGCTTTTGCCACAGAAGCTACAGTAAAGGGTGTTCTTACTGTCGGTGCTGCCTGTATTCGCCATGCGTTACCCCCGGGGATTTCACCCCATAAAACATCGTTCGGTTTCTTGTGCCCCAACACTAGGACAGCCCGCCATGGTCCACAATGTCAAAATGACCTTGCGCAGAATGACCTTAACAAAGCCATAAAGGGGGCTCGCATGCCTGCGTCAAAAGACCCCATCGCACAAAAAACGCGGCCGAAGCCGCGTTTTCTCAATCAATTGTGACCGAAAATCAGTCGTCCGCTTTGTCGCGGTTTACGACGATTTCGTCGATCAGACCCCATTCCTTGGCTTCCTCAGGGGACATGAAGTTGTCACGCTCCAAAGCCGCCTCCACCTTCTTGAGCGTGTTGCCCGTGTGATGCACGTAAATCTCATTCAGACGGGTCTTGAGCTTCTGGGTCTCGGCCGCATGGATCATGATATCTGTCGCCTGTCCCTGATAGCCACCGGATGGCTGATGCACCATCACACGGCTATTGGGCAGCGAAAAACGCATTCCGGGGTGACCAGCGGTCAACAGCAATGATCCCATCGACGCCGCCTGCCCGATCACCAAGGTGCTGACCTTGGGGCGAATGTATTGCATCGTGTCATAAATCGACAAGCCGGACGTCACCACGCCACCGGGGCTGTTGATGTACATGCTGATCTCTTTTTTGGGGTTCTCTGATTCGAGGTGCAACAATTGTGCCACGATCAGCTGGCTCATCCCGTCATGGACGGGGCCGTTCACAAAGATGATACGTTCCTTCAACAAACGGGAGAAAATATCATATGCGCGCTCACCCCGGGCGGTCTGTTCGACAACCATTGGGACAAGGTTCATGTAGGTCTCGACGGGGTCTTGCATATTCAGTGCCTCTTGTTCGGACGTGTCAGTCCTATTTCTAATATCCTAACAGAGTCTTAGTGTTGGCGGTCAGGGGCTTCAAGGGCTGCAGGATACCTTTGACACCTCGTAAGCACTCACTTACGGTAAGTCATGAGTTACGAAGATGCAATAACTGCACTCGCCGACCCGACCCGTCGGGTCATTATCGACCGTTTGCGCGGCGGGGCTTTATCTGTGGCAGCCATCGCCAAGGACATGACCGTCAGCCGCCCGGCCGTCAGCCAACACCTGCGGGTTCTGTCAGATGCCGGGCTGGTGACGGTCACGCCTGCGGGCAACCGGCGGCTCTATGCGATTGCACCAGAGGGCGTCGATCAGTTGCGCAAATACCTTGATACTTTGTGGGATGACGCCTTGTCCGCCTTCGCCCGCGGGCCCCCTGCGAAAGCGAAAGGACAAGCCAATGCATGACCCGATCAACAATGACCTCACCGTGCCACTCAATGCCGACGAGGCATTCGCCCTTTTGCCGATGAGATCGATAACTGGTGACCCAAGGCGAAATTCTCGGTCCGGGGCGAAGACAGCAAAGTCACCTTCGCAGATCACAAAGACGAGGAGACCGTTGAGACGGCCGCGGACGGTGCACAAGTGCGCGGTTCATGTATCGCTCACTGTCCGTCAACGGCATGCCCTTGCGATCTGCTGCACTGCGGCGGGCATCTGGAGCTCATGTGTGCTATGTTCGGTCGCGCCCCTGTGAAGCGCTGAGAACAAACAAGGAGTAGACCTGATGTACGCGCGAGTTACACCATTCAAAATGAAACCTGGAACCAAGGCTGCCGCAACCGAGAGACTTGGCACAATGAAAGATAAGATCATGGGAATGCCCGGCATGCATAAGTTCATCAACGTGATGAATGATGACGGAACAGGTTACGTCATCGCCCTCGTCGAAAGTGAAGAGGCCTCGAACGCCAATGCGGAGGTAGTGAAATCTGCTTGGGCCCAAATGGCGGAGTTCCTGGAGGAGATGCCGACGCCTCAGGGTTACGATGTCGTCGCGGACTGGACCTAAGTTCTCTTCGAGACCGATTTGGCCTGAGGTCAAAAAAATAAGCGGCTCTCTTGCGTCATGAGCCACCTCAGCGGAAGGCTGCGCCTGGCCAATGGCGGCTCTCGCACCATGTCATAGATTGTCAATCAGGCGTCCGCGACCGCGTTCAGTTTGGAAACAACAGCTTGCTGATGCTTCAAAAAGGGTACTCTCGCGCGTGCCTCGGCAATGACGCCCAGATCGAGATTGGCGCAGACAACGTCTTCGGTTTGGCTCGCACGGGCAAGCACAGCGCCGTAGGGGTCGACAATGCAACTCAATCCGCAGAACCCATGCCCGTTTTCCACGCCACAATAATTTGCATAAGCCATGAAGATGCCGTTCTCGTAGGCGCGCGACGGGACGATACATGTCGGCACCTGCTGCCAATCCGCGCCCCCTGCCGTTGCGACCAGAACGATCTGCGCGCCACCCAAGGCCAAGTGGCGCAAGATTTCGGGGAATTCGCACTCATAGCAGATTATCATGCCAATCACTGCGTTCTTAAACCGAAAAAGTGGGACGGTTGATCCAGTTGCGAACCAATCATGTTCAATCCCAACAGGCAGAACCGTTTTGCGATGATTTGCCAGTGTCCTGCCGCAGTCATCAATAAAAATGAAGGCGTTATAAACCGTGTTGCCGTCGCTTTCTGGGTATCCATAGGCGACGGCGAGGCCGAGTTCCTTTGCCAAAGACCCCGCGCGTCGGGCAAAGGGTCCGTCTTGCGCCTCAGCGCATCGGTGCAAAGCTTCGCCGACATTATAGCCAGACATATATAATTCGGGGAAAACGACGAGGTCGACGTTCACTGTTGCCGCCTGTCTGAGCTGTTGTTCCAGCCAGCAGAAACGATTTTCTGTTCCTGCCAAACTTGCATCAACCTGTGCGACGGCAATTTTCATCGTCTCGGCTCCCCTGCGCCGCTACGTCCGACCGGCGCAAAAATGAGGTTTTGAAAATCAACCATTCCACCCCCGTCGCCCAGCCGGGCGACTGCGGTTTCAAGGGCCTCCGCCCGCTCACGCCCCAGTTTTGGCCCCGCATAAGCGTGGAATTTTGTCCTGACTTCCTGTTCCGTCACTGGATTTTCCGGATCACCAAGGGCCTCGGTATCGCCCGATGTCAGCGTCTTTCCATTCTTCAAAACCAACTTCACACTTGAAATGCGATTGGCGGGGAATGCCGCGTTGTAGCTGTCGCTTTCCACCACACTCATGCCGGCGGCAAGGCGTTTAATTTCCGGATCATCAAAGCTGTGCGCCATCACATCATCGGGTGAAACCTGCCCGCGCACCATGGCCACGGCGGTGGGGTAAGCTGTCGAGTATTGCGCCTCTTCGGTTGTGACGGGCGCACTCGTGGCAAGGCGTAGCGAGTTGTGAAATGTCGTGATTTCGATCTTCTCAACATCTTCCGAGCGCAGGTTGTTGGCTCTCCGCAGGTCAAGAACCGCCTGCACTGGCGGCTGCGCCCAGCGGCAAATCGGATAGTGTTTGTAATATTGCTCGGTGATGCGCCAGGTTTGACCAAGATCATTCCACAGATCGGCGACATCCTCGCCTTCAACGGTGACCGCAGGCGCGCCGGTAAACCCCTCAGCGGCAAGATATGCTGCGGACACTCCGGCCATAGCGCCCCAGCCGGAACCGTCTTTGACCATCGTTGGCTGATCGACGGCCCGCATCATTTGACTGCGAGGGCCATGGTATTCCGCGATGCCAACCGCTTCGCGTGTCTTGGCGCTGCTCAACCCCATGGTGCGCGCGCCAAGGGCGGCGGCTGCGACAGCGATCCAAGCGCCGGAGGTGTGATAATCGCTGGCAGTCCGGTGCAGCGCGATGCCAGCACGAGTCCCGATCTCATATCCCACTACCAAAGAGGCAAGAAATGCTCTGTCATCTTCCAGTTGCTCGGCCAGCGTATACGACAGGAGTGCAGGCAGTACGCCGCATCCGACATGGCCCTTTGTCAGTTTGTGGCCGTCATGCGCATCCAGCGCATCGATTGTAATACCGCCAGAAAGTGCCGCACCACCCGGACTGGCCAGCCGACCATCAAACAGCATCGGAACCTTGCGCGCGCCGGGGGCAAAATGCGCGGCCACGTGGTCGCGCATAATGCGCGACATCTCCGTTTCCGTTGCCCCAGCGGCGACCCCAAGCAGATCGAGCAGCCACTTCCGGCCAAGCCCAAGCATCTCTTCGGGGATGCTGTCCGCATCAGACGAATGCAGGAATTCCAAGAATGATTGTGTCATCTCAAGTCTCCTTTGCAAAGTGACTTGGACCCAATAGATGACGCCGCTCGGCGCGGTACTTGGACAAAACCGACATCATACGTCGAAACTGCAACAGCGCCGTTCTTGCACACCCCAACCCGACTTTACACGCGAACGTGGTATCGGTGCGAGCTTAAAGCCCATCACCCGACATGAAACAGCGACGCAAACAGCCGCGGATCGATGCTTTCGGCCGCAAATGTCTTGCCTTCCGTCAGCACGGACACCGCATCATGGCTATGCAGGCTTTCTTGATGGCTCGCGATCACACGGAAATCGGAAATCCGTGTATCCAGCTGTAATTGCTCGGTAAACAGACGTGCTGCATCCTCGACAAAGATGGGATTGGCGGCGTTCAATTCAGCGAATGCCTGCTCATCCTCGCGTTTGACCATGACTTGGGTTTCCGTCGGCACAGCCGCGCGGGCGCGGTCGATCAGGTCCTCGAACCACAACACATCCGCACCCTGCTCAAGCACAACAGAAATCCGCGCCACTGAGCGCTGCGAATGCGGCGTGGCCAACTGGCCGCGGAATTGGCGCGCATGTTCGGACAATTCCAAAGAGCATGGGCAGGTCGACGAATAGACGTAGTCCAGATGCACGATTTTCTTGCGCACACCGGCCGTTTCCACCAACTCAAGTGCGATATCGTAATATTGGTACCCAAACAGGCCAGAACGCAGGCTTTCCACCCTCATCGGGAAACTGAAGCGCATCTGAATGCGGGCGTCAAAGCTTTCCAGATCGGCTTTGTAGGCGTCCAAAGCGCGCTCTATTACTTCGAAGCTGAAGGTCTCGCTGGCGTGCTTGTAGAAAGTCCGCATGATGCGGGACATGTTAATGCCCTTCTTCTCTGCCTCAAGCGACACCGTGCCTGTGACAGAGGTCTCAAGCGTCAGGTCGCCGTTATCGCGGGTGTGAAACCGGATCGGCAGGCGGAAGTTTGAAATGCCGACATGCTGGATCTGCTGCTGCGCGCCGCGGATCAGACTGGAAGGGCCATTTTGCAGGTCCGGCATGGAGGCCTTATAGGCCTCATCCACCTCAAAGTCCTCGGGGTAAGCCCTTGCCAGCGCCGGGTAATTCGACACTTCCTGACCGGGGATCAAACGCGACACCAGTGGATCAAGTGTCGCCGCTTCTTCAGCCGACACATCGCCCGCCCAGCGGCGCAGCAATGCAAGGGCCGCTTCAGCTTCAGCACGTGTCGGTTCGCGGTTCATATCGGGTGAGTGGATGTTCATAGCAGTGCCCCCCATCGGTGCGTTCGACACCCCAAGATGGGGCGCCTCATCGGATATTCCAATGATTTCTGTATAGATACGTCGCAATTCACTGCGCGGATCAGTCATGGGACGGCCTTTTTCGATCTCTAAGCCATGCTGAGTAAAGCACTTATTGGCAGGCACGTCACCTGTTTACAATTGCGTGATTGCAGCGCGCAAATCTTGCAATAAATCCGCCGGGTCTTCCAATCCAACACTCAACCGCAACAATCCCGGCGTGATCCCCAGCTCTGCTTTGACGTCGTCGTCAAGCCGCTGATGGGTCGTCGTTGCCGGATGGGTCACAATAGATTTCGCGTCCCCGAGATTGTTGGAAATCGTCCAGATCTCTAACGCATTGAGCAGCTTGAAAGCCCGCGCCTGCGTGACCGCATCAATTGCCAGAACAGTACCGCCCGCGCCCATTTGACGGGCAGCCAGGGCGTTCTGCGGATGGCTTTCCAACCCCGGATAGATGACATTTTGCAGCGCCCCGTCTGCCTCAAGTGTCGCTGCCAAAATCTGCGCCGTCGTCGCCTGCGCGCGCACGCGCAGATCAATTGTTTCCAACCCTTTGAGCATTACCCAAGCCGTAAATGGCGACATCGAACCGCCGGTGTGCTTCATGTAAGGCTCAACCGTGCCACGGATGAACTCGCGGCTGCCAAGAATGACCCCGCCCAGGGCACGCCCCTGCCCGTCGATATGTTTGGTGGCAGAATAGACAACCACATCGGCACCTTGTTTGATCGCATCCGAAAAGACAGGCGTGGCAAAGACATTGTCCACAATCACCGTCGCATCCACCGCATGCGCCAGCTTTGCGACAGCCGCGATATCGATCACTTCCAACGTGGGGTTTGAGATGCTCTCAAAGAAAACGACCCTGGTCTCGGGCCTGATTGCGGCCTCCCATGCGGCCAGATCAGTGCCATCAACAAAGGTGACGTCAACGCCGTAGCGGGTCAGCACCTCTTCAAGGATATAAAGACAGGATCCAAAGAGCGCGCGAGCCGATACGACATGATCCCCCGACCGCAGCATCGCCGTCAGCGCACCATTGACCGCCGCCATGCCAGAGGCCGTGGCAAAGCTGTCCTCAGCCCCTTCAAGCGCTGCGATCCGGTCTTCGAACATCGCAACCGTCGGATTGCCGTAACGGGCATAGATGAATTCATCCTCACCCGCCTTGATAAAACGCGCCTCGGCGTCTTCGGCACTGTCATAAACGAAGCCCTGGGTCAGATAGATCGCCTCACTGACCTCATTATACTGGCTGCGGCGGATGCCTGCATGCACAGCTTTGGTGCGTTTCTTCCACGTCTTCATTGTCATTCCCCGCGCTCGCTTTGCGCAATAAAAAACCTCGACACCGGGAAAAGGGTATCGAGGCAGATAAACCGTTCGACCCTCTTTAGCGGCATATTTAACGTGGCCCGCAATCCGGAAACAAATCGCCACGAGATAGGGCATACGCCCCGGCTGATGGCACGTCAAGTTTCCTGCTTGTTCTTTTGGCCTAGATTTGCATTCTGAGCCCCTTGCCTTGAAAGGATCCTCATGACCAAGCCCATTGACCTCTACTTCTGGCCCACCCCGAATGGCTGGAAGGCTTCGATCGTGCTGGAAGAACTGGATTTGCCCTACACATTGCACTTGATCGATATCGGCAAAGGGGATCAATTTGCGCCGGACTTCCTCAGGATTTCGCCCAACAACCGGATGCCCGCAATTGTGGATCACGACGGACCTGATGGCGCACCGATTTCCATATTCGAATCCGGGGCGATTTTGCAGTATCTGGCGCGCAAGACCGGCCGGCTCTACGGAACCACAGAGCGCGACCGTATCAGCGTTGAGCAATGGTTGATGTGGCAAATGGGCGGCCTTGGTCCGATGGCCGGGCAAGCACACCACTTCTTGAAATACGCGCCAGCGATGAACCCACCCAATGACCTTCCCTATGCCAAAGACCGCTACCGGAACGAAACGGGCCGACTTTATGGCGTGCTGGACCGGCAATTGGCCACGCATGACTATGTTGCAGGTGATTTCTTTTCGATCGCTGATATTTCCATCTGGGGGTGGGCATCGCTCTGGGAAGGACAGCAGCAGACGCTCGATGATAAACCCCATATGGCGCGCTGGCTTAAGACGATGGGCGCAAGGCCCGGCGTTCAAAGAGGGCGGGCGCTGGCGGCAGAGAAACGTGGCGATTTCCGCAAGGACAGGGCGGCCCAGAAAACGCTCTTTGGGAAACCGGAATAACCAAATCTTAGGCAAAGCATTGTAGCAAAGGGAAATCCCTAACCGAACAGGCCCTTGCTATGAAGTACCGATCACATCGCTATCTGACCCAATATCCGGTCAATGTTCACACCGCGCAGGGCCTACAGAGATGTGAGGTGCTTGACGTCAACCATTCAGGTGCGCGGCTTGTGGGGCTAGAGAACCTCACTCGGGGGGATAGAATCCAACTCGATATTCTGTCCCATCGGGTTGAAGCAATCGTGCTTTGGTCAAAGACCAATCAAGTTGGCGTTGCGTTTCGCCCGCATCTGCCGGATCATCATCTGGATACATTGCGCAGACAGCGCGGCAACAAACTAATGCCTCAGCGTGGGCGCGTCGGCTTCGTTTTTGGCGAGGTTCATTAGGCTTTGGGATCTTGGGGATCTTCAATCAGGTATTTCTGCAGCCCGATTATTTGCACCCACAAAAAGACGAATAGAACGACGGGGAATGCAAAGGTTTCCAGTTTGACCCAAAGGTCTGTGGATTGGGTGCGCCAGATGACTTCATTGGCGAGCGCGAGCGCAAAAAACATATAGCAAAGGCGGCGGGTGAAGATCATCCAGCCTTCTTGTCGCATCGGCAGAAATTCTTCCATAACATATTGCAGGTAGCTCTGCCCTCGCAAAAGCCCGACCCCCAGCAGCACACCCATACTGCCATAAACAATGGTTGTCTTCATTTTGAAGAAGCGTTCATCGTTGAAATAGGCCGTCAGACCGCCAAAGAAGATCACCATGAAGGCGGTGAAAACCTGCATCCGGCTCAGTTTGCCAATCAGCGCCCAAAGGATACCCATCGCCAGCAGCAGGATCGGCACAAAGATCAGCGCGGCAATGATGAACCCGGTGTATTCGGTGCCGGCAATGGTGAAATTGTCGTCCTTGATCCGCAAATAGATCAGAAAAAAAGCAAGTGTCGGCCCAAGCTCAAGAACCTGTTTCAACACCGGATTGATTGTCTTTTCAGCCATTTGCGTCTCCCTCAGCCCCCCGTTTCCACGATGATGGCGCCAAGTGCAACCGTCCCCATCAGGATCAATCGCCGTGGGCCCACTTTTTCGCCCAAGATGAACCATCCAATGAGTGCTGCAAACACGACGGAGGTTTCGCGCAAGACGGCCGCCTCTCCGACTTTATCGAGCCGCGTGGCAAGCAAGACGCCGCCGAAACTGACCCAGGCAATCAGCGCCCCAACCAACCCCCTCCAGATTAACGGCCCTACGACGGGTTTCACATCCATCCGGCGAAAGCGTCGTGCGGCCAGCAGCGGGAAATCGAATGCGGTCACAAAGAAGAACCATGCCAGAAATGTGAAGGGATCAGGGGATTGGCGGATACCGTAGGCGTCATAGGTCGTGTAAATCGCAACCAGGATACCACCAAGCAACGCCCAGATCAGCCCTAGTTTCAACGCAGGCGGATCAATCGTTTCTTCGGAAATATTCCGCACGGCCAGCAACAATATCCCCCCAGACAGACAACCAACGCCGATCCATTGGACCAATGTAAAGCGCTCTGCAAAGAACAGTGAGGCGGCGATCACCGTCACCAGCGGGCCGGTGCCGCGCACCACCGGATAAACCACGGTGTAGGCCGCGCGCTCATAGGCCAAGGCCATTGTGACCTTATAGGCGAAATGCACCACAATCGCGCCCAAAAGAATCAGCGCCGTTGTTGCATTCGGCCAAGGCACGACAAACAGGGCGATGGGTGCGGACAACACCAGCAGCCAGCCGTCAATCGCGCCGCGCGTCAGCCACGGATCATAGCGCCCCTTCTGCAACGCACCGAAAATCGCATGGGCGAGCGCGGATACCAATGCAAGGGTCGTGGCAAGTCGTGCGCCCTCAGGCGTGCCAGAGATTTCAACCAGCCATGAGCCTAGCTCCATCAAAATCGCGCGCGTCTCATTTTTCAAGCCCAACGAGAGCCGCGGCAAAGTCTTCGGGATCAAAAGGTGCAAGATCGTCGATTTGCTCGCCCACACCAATCGCGTGGATCGGCAAGCCGAATTTGTCAGCCAATGCGACAAGCACACCGCCCTTGGCCGTGCCATCGAGCTTTGTCATGACAAGCCCGGACACATCCGCCAGCTCCTGAAATACCTTCACCTGTTGCACCGCGTTCTGGCCCGTCGTGGCATCGAGAACCAACAGCGTGTTGTGTGGTGCTTCAGGGTCTTTTTTTTGGATCACACGGACGATCTTGGACAGCTCTTCCATCAAATCAGCGCGGTTTTGCAGGCGTCCGGCGGTATCGATCATCAACAGATCAGCACCATCTGCCTGCGCCTGCGTCATCGCATCAAACGCCAAGCTGGCAGGGTCGGACCCCTCAGGCGCGGTCAGCACCGGCACGCCGGCACGGTCGCCCCAGACCTGTAGCTGTTCAACCGCCGCTGCACGAAATGTATCGCCCGCCGCGATCACAACTATCTTGCCCGCCGCCTTGAACTGGCTGGCCAGCTTGCCGATCGTCGTCGTCTTGCCTGAGCCATTCACGCCCACAACCAGAACAACCTGCGGTGTCTTGGCATAAATCGGCAACGGCCGCGCCACCGGGGCCATGATGCGGCTGACTTCTTTGGCCATCAACATCTTGATTTCCGGGACAGAGAGTCTCTTGCCGAAATTGCCCTCCGCCATGTTTGCCGTCACTCGCATGGCGGTATCGACACCCATATCGGCGGTAATCAGCAACTCCTCCAACTGCTCCAGCATGTCGTCATCAAGGACACGCTTCACAACGGTTTTCGCCTCACCCCCACCAAAAAACCGACCAAGAAGGCCTTTCTTTTCCGGCTCTGGCGCGTGTTCTTCCTTATCCAGCGCAGACGTCAGATCGACATCAAACTCGACGGGGGTCGGCGCAACCATTTGCACCGGCGCAGGTGCAACATCTTCATCCGGCGCATAAATTTCAGGCTCAGGCTCAGGCTCAGGCTCAGGCTCAGGCTCAGGCTCAGGCTCAGGC
>NZ_JBELFI010000071.1:0-13558 GCF_042093035.1 Yoonia sp.
CAGTGGGTGAACTCTCCTTGGATGGCAGTCTCGGTCCGGTGATCGGCGCACTACCTGCGGCAATGACGGCGGCAGGAGATGACAGGGTCTTGCTCTGTCCGCACGGATGCGGAGCTGAGGCGGCGTGGGTCGGCGCGGCAACTGTCATCGCACCGCGGACTTTGACTGATGTCATCCGGCACTACACCGGACAGTCCGTGATGACGCCTGCAAAGCCGGGAGAGGCGACAGCAAGCACGTCCACCCGCGATATGTCAGAAGTCAAAGGCCAAGAGCGCGCAAAACGGGCCTTGGAAATTGCGGCAGCAGGCCGCCACCACCTACTTCTCGTCGGCTCACCGGGTTCGGGAAAATCCATGCTTGCAGCCCGCATTCCAGGTATATTGCCGCCGCTGACCCCGGCAGAAGCGCTTGAGACATCGATGATTCACTCGCTTTCGGGCCTTCTTGATGAAGGCGGGATCAACCGCGCGCGCCCGTTTCGCGAACCGCACCATACCGCGTCAATGGCAGCAATCGTGGGCGGCGGCCGAAACGCAAAACCGGGAGAGATCAGTCTGGCACACAACGGCGTGCTTTTTATGGATGAATTTCCGGAATTCCCGCGTGCCGTTTTGGAAACACTAAGGCAGCCGATCGAAACGGGTCAGGTTGTTGTCGCGCGGGCCAACGCCCATGTCCGCTACCCTTGCCGCTTTATGCTTGTGGCGGCGGCAAACCCTTGCAGATGCGGATACATGACAGACCCGTCACGCGCCTGCGCACGCGTTCCTCTTTGTGGCGAAGACTATTTGGGGCGGATTTCGGGGCCTCTCATGGACAGGTTTGATTTGCGCGTAGACGTGCCGCCTGTCGCGTTCACTGATCTCGATCTTCCCCAAGACGGCGACACATCCCAGGTCGTCGCTCAACGCGTCGCCACGGCGCGTAATATCCAATCTGCCCGAACCCGCGACCACCCGGAGATACGTGTCAACGCCGATTTGGAGGGCGCGGCGCTGGAAGAAGTCGCCACACCTGATGCGGAGGGACGCGCATTACTTGCGCGTGTCGCCGAACGCTTTGGGCTGTCGGCACGCGGCTATCACCGCGTTTTGCGGGTCGCCCGAACAATAGCGGATTTGCAAGGCAGCAAAGACCTGCGAAAGCCGCACGTTGCAGAGGCCGTCAGCTTTCGGCTACCCATGAAAAGTGAAAACTAGCGGCGCGCCTCGATCGCTTCCCAAATCTTTTCGGCGATATTAATGCCGTCAAACCGCTCAAGCTCTTGAATGCCAGTGGGCGAGGTCACGTTAATCTCTGTCAACCAATCGCCGATCACGTCGATGCCCACAAATATCTGCCCCTTTTCGCGCAAAAGTGGTCCAATCCGCGCGCAAATCTCCAGATCACGCGGGGTCATGTCAACTTTCTCGGGACGACCACCAACATGCATGTTTGAACGGGTCTCGCCGGCGGCAGGTACACGGTTGATTGCGCCGACCGGCTCACCATCCACAAGAATGACGCGCTTGTCACCCTTTGATACAGCGGGCAGAAATTGTTGCATAATCAATGGCTCACGATTGATGCCGGTGAAAAGCTCATGCAGCGATGCAAGGTTGCTATCATCCGCCCTTAGCTTGAACACACCAGCGCCACCATTGCCATAAAGCGGCTTCAAGATCACATCACCATGACGGCCGCGAAACGCCTTGAGCGTTTCCAAATCGCGGGCGATCATAGTCGGTGGGGTGAGGTCCGGAAAATTCAAAACCAAGAGCTTTTCGGGATAATTCCGCACCCAAAACGGATCATTCACCACCATCGTTTTGGGATGAACCATGTCCAGAATATGCGTCGTTGTGATGTAACCCATGTCAAAGGGCGGATCCTGACGCAGCCATACAACGTCGAAATCAGCAAGATCGACTGTTTGCGCCTCGCCAAGCACAAAATGGTCGCCCTTCACCCTTTTTACCGAAAGCGGCCATCCCGTGGCCACAACCCGACCCTGATCGTAAGCGAGCTTGTCAGGCGTATAGTAGAACAATTCATGCCCGCGGGCTTGTGCTTCTTCAGCGATACGGAAGGTGCTGTCCGCGTCGATATCAATCGGCCCAATCGGGTCCATCTGGAATGCAATTTTGAGCGACATGGGCGCGCCTCACTAACTTTTGTTCAGCGAATACATGGCGCAGCAGGGCCACCTGTGCAATGGCTGTCAGGCTTCCATGAAGGCGTTTTCGATCACTTCCAACGCACCGACACTGTTGACCACTGCCAGATCAAACCGCACCTGCGTCATCTGCCCAAGTGGCTCGCCAGACAGAAATTCACTTGCGCTTGCGCAAATTCTATCCATCTGACGTTGCCCCAATCTTGCTGCGGCGGCAGCAAAGCTTCGGCTTTTTTTAACTTCGACAAAAACCACTGTGTCACCTTTTCGGGCAATCAGATCAATTTCACCAGACTTCCCACGCCATCTGCGGGCAGCAATTGCATGGTTTCTGCGTGTATAATCCTGCGCCACGAGATCTTCGGCCACACGTCCGGAATGATAGCTTGTCAGTCCACTCAATCCTCATCTCCCAAGCCCAAGGCGATCTGATAGACCTGCCTGCGGGGCAAACCCAGAGCACCAGAAACAACAGTCGCAGCATCTTTGACACGCATCGTCTGCATGGCGTCCTTGAGTGCCGCGATCACGTCATCATCAGACACGGCCTTTGCACCAGAACGCCCAACCAGAACGACAATTTCGCCCTTTACCTGACGTCCTGCGAAGTCATCGGCCAACTTATCAAGATCTCCGCGCGTCACCTCTTCAAACTTCTTCGTCAACTCCCGACACACAACAGCCCGTCGTTCGCCCCCCAACACATCGCGCAAATTACTTAACATTTCCCCAACACGCTTCGGACTTTCATAAAATACTAGCGTAAAAGGCACATCGCGCAGAACCGCGATCTCCGATTTCCGCTGCTCCGCGCTATTGGGCAAAAAACCTACAAAGGCAAACCGGTCCGTCGGCAATCCCGAAACCGTCAAGGCGGCCAACACAGCCGACGCACCGGGGGCAGAAACCACATGCAACCCTTCCGCAATCGCGCCAACACCCAGCTCATAACCGGGATCGGCCACCAACGGCGTCCCGGCTTCTGATACGTAAGCCACTGATTTACCGCCCTTTATATCGGCCAGCAAGCGCCTAACAGCAGTTTCCCCACTATGATCGTGGAACGCTACAACCTTACGTCCATTCAATGGCACGCCGTGAATCTCCATCAGTTTGCGTGCCGTGCGCGTATCTTCTGCTGCGATCAGATCAGCGGAGGCCAGAATATCGAGCCCACGCAGAGTAACGTCGCGCGCAGCGCCAATTGGTGTTGCAACAAAGTACAGCCCGGCGGAGAGTGGCTTGATGTTGAAATTCATATCTGGACCCGCGCCCCCCCTGCTTTATGATACCCTTAAATTTGCGAAATCCTGCGCGTGAAATATTGCAGGCAAATCGCTTGGTCCAAAAAGGGATACCGCTCATGTTTGCCCGTTTCACGAATGCCCGCAAGTCGCTGATCCGCTTTTTCGCGGTCTTCTCCTTGTTCTGGCTTGCTGCGTGTGAAACCAGTCTTGCGCCGAATGCCAATGTTGGGCAGCGGATTGACCTCACAAAACCTATTCAAGTGGCGCTTTTGGTGCCGGGCGCTTCCTCGCGGGAAAGCGATAATCAACTGGCGCAAAACTTTGAGAACGCAGCACGGCTAGCGATCGCGGATCTGCAAGGCGCGCGCATTGATCTACGCGTTTACAATACCGTAGGTGGCGACCCGCAACAGGCTGCTTTCGCAGCGAATGCAGCCGTCGATGATGGTGCAAAAATCATCATTGGCCCACTTTTCGGTGAAGCCGCCAACGCCGCCGGGGTTGCGATCGCGGGGCGCAATGTAAACGTCCTTGCGTTCTCGAATAACCCTGCATTTGCGGGCGGCAACGTCTTTATCCTCGGTGCCACCTTCAGCAATACAGCCAACCGCCTCGTCCAGTACGCGAGCCGCCAAGGTATCAGCCGCTACATGGTGCTACATGGTCAGGATCTGTCGGGCAATGTTGGCCGTGATGCCATCAGCGCGGCAATCCGCCAGAATGGCGCAGAGGTCGTCGGCATCGAAAGCTATCCGCTCTCTCAACAGGGTATCTTTGCATCAACGCAGCGTATTCAGCAAAATGTCAGCGCCTCGGGCGCCCAAGCGGTCTTTACCACCGCGAGCGCCAATGCAGATTTACCAATTGTTGCGACCGCAATGCCAGATGCCGGGATGGACACCACCCAATCACGCTTCATTGGCCTGACACGGTGGGACACGCTGCCACAACTACTGTCATTGCCCGGATTGGAGGGCGGCCTGTTTGCGTTGCCTGACCAAGGGACGGCAACTCTCTTCTCCGACCGCTATGAAACAGCCTTTGGCGCGCCACCTCACCCGCTTGCCGGATTGGCCTATGATGGCATCGCAGCCATCGGCGCGTTGGCCGCAGCGGGCAACTCAGGCGCGCTGACCAAAGAGGCCCTCACCCAACCACAAGGTTTTCGGGGTACGGCAGGCGTCTTTCGTCTCTTGCCAAACGGCCTGAACGAAAGGGCTCTCGCAGTGGCCACCATCCAAAACAATCAGGTCGTGATCCTTGAACAAGCCCCAAGAAGCTTCGGCGCTCCTGGCCTCTGAGCAGCCAAACACAGTGGTCGCAGATTTGCCTGACGGGCTGATTTGTCCGGCTGCGGATATCTTTGATAGCGCGGCAGTTTGGAAGCAAATTACCGCCAGAGCGAGTGATGCGGTGTCAGAAAAGGCGGTACGCCAGGCGACTGTCAGCGTGCTGACGGAGGCGCGCATGGCAGGCATGGCGGCCATCGCTGCGGCGTTTCGTGCGCACCCTTTTGATGCGAGGCCGACGACACGGGCCTATTGCTGGCTGACGGATCAGATCGTCCGAACCGTCTTAAAGATCACGCGCCAATACCTGCATCCCCTTCCCACCCCCACCGACGGCGAGCGGCTCTCGCTCATTGCAGTGGGCGGATATGGACGCGGGGAAATGGCCCCGCAATCGGATGTCGATTTGCTCTTCCTGACACCCTACAAGATCACCCCTTGGGCGGAGAGCGTCATCGAATCCATGCTCTATATGCTGTGGGATCTCAAACTGAAGGTGGGCCATGCCAGCCGAACCATCAAAGACTGCGTCCGACTGGCCCGCGAGGATTACACCATTCGCACGTCTCTGGTTGAGTACCGGCATCTCGACGGTGATCCGGGACTGGCGCAAGAACTGGGCAAGCGGCTCTGGGAGGATCTCTTCAAATCCACAGCCCGCAACTTCATCGAAGCAAAACTCTCCGAACGGGCTGAACGGCACCGCAAACAAGGTGGCCAGCGCTATGTGGTGGAGCCAAACGTCAAGGAGGGCAAAGGCGGGTTGCGTGATCTGCAATCACTGTTCTGGATCAGCAAATACGTAAACGGCGTAAAAGACGCAGCCGAACTGGTCAACCTGAAGGTCTTTTCGGCCGATGAATTCAAGACCTTCGTTATCGCTGAAGATTTCTTATGGGCTGTGCGTTGCCATCTGCATTTGATCTCAGGACGCGCGATGGATCAGCTCACTTTTGACCTGCAAGTCGATGTGGCGGCGGCGATGGGTTACACCGACCACGGCGGGCGGCGCGGGGTCGAGCATTTCATGCAAGACTACTTTCGTCATGCGACCCGCGTGGGCGAGCTTACCCGGATCTTTCTGACAGCGCTGGAAGCCAACCACACGAAACCAGAACCGATGCTGCATCGGCTGTTGACCCGCAAGAAACGGGCAAAGCCCCCCTATGCGATCAAGCAAAACCGGATCACAGTTGCGGATGAAAAGGCCTTCTTCAATGACAAGCTGAACTTGCTGCGAATCTTCGAAGAGGCCCTGCGGACAGGCACGCTGTTGCACCCTGATGCGATGCGGCTTGTCGCGGCAAATCTTGACTTCATCGACGAGGACATGCGCAACGACCGCGAGGCGCGGCGGATTTTCATCGATCTGATGTTGAAACACGGCAACCCTGAGCGGGGTTTGCGGCGCATGAACGAATTGGGCGTACTTGCGGCCTTCATTCCCGAATTTGCGCCCATCGTCGCGATGATGCAATTCAATATGTACCACCACTTCACGGTGGACGAACACACAATTCAGGTCATCAGCAACCTCGCCCAGATCGAACGTAAGGAGCTGATCGAAGAGCTTCCGGTCGCCTCGGGCATTCTTGAACGTGGTGTGAACCGCAAGGTTCTCTACATCGCATTGCTGCTCCACGATATCGGCAAGGGGCGGGACGAAGACCATTCAATCTTGGGTGCGCAAATCGCACGCAAAGTCGCGCCGCGTCTGGGGTTGAGCAAGAAGGACTGCGAAACTGTTGAATGGCTGATCCGTTATCATCTGTTGATGTCAGATGTGGCGCAAAAGCGGGATATCTCAGAGCCGCGCACCGTGCGCGGGTTTGCGAACGCCGTCAAATCGGTTGAGCGGCTGGACCTTCTGACGGTGCTGACGGTTTGCGATATTCGCGGCGTCGGGCCTGGTACATGGAACAACTGGAAAGCGGTTCTGATCCGCAACCTATACAAAGCGACCAAGGCGGCATTGCAAACTGGTCTTGAGGACCTCAACCGCGGGCATCAAGAAGCCGAAGCGAAACGTGAATTGCGTGCGCGGCTGGAAGACTGGCCAGCCAAAGCGCTCAAAGCTGAGATCAGTCGGCATTACGGTCCCTACTGGCAAGGTCTGCCATTGTCCGCCCAAGTTATTTTTGCAGACCTCCTGCGCGACATTTCCGATGATGAGATCAAGATCGACCTGATGCTGGATGCCGACCGCGACGCCACCCGCGCCTGCTTTGCCATGGTCGATCATCCCGGTTTGTTCAGCCGCATGACGGGTGCCTTGGCGCTTGTGGGCGCAAACGTCGTCGATGCGCGCACCTATACCTCAAAGGACGGCTACGCGACGGCCGTCTTCTGGGTGCAAGACAATGACGGCAACCCTTATGAGGCATCGCGCCTGCCGCGTCTGCGCAAAATGATCGAGCGTACATTGAAAGGTGAGGTACTCGCCAGAGAGGCGCTGAAAGACAAGGACAAGATCAAGAAGCGCGAGCGCGCATTTCGCGTCCCCACCAGTATCAGCTTCGACAACGACGGGTCAGAAATTTACACAATTATCGAAGTCGATACACGCGACCGCCCGGGCCTGCTCTATGACTTGACGCGGACGCTGGCCGAAAGCCACGTCTACATCGCGTCAGCCGTGATTGCGACCTACGGCGAACAGGTGGTCGATACCTTCTATGTCAAGGATACGTTCGGGCTGAAGTACCATGCAGGATCAAAACGCGCAGCCCTCGAAAACAAGCTGCGCGAGGCCATTGCGAGGGGCGCTGATCGGGCGGGCAAAGCGTGAAGCCCATCCGCCTCATGGCAGGCTTCTTCACTGTCGGGATATGGACGTTGCTGAGCCGCGTCATGGGGTTTGTGCGCGACATTATGATCGCAGCCTACCTCGGTACTGGACCCGTCGCAGAGGCTTTTCTGGTCGCCTTCTCACTGCCGAACCTGTTCCGCCGTTTCTTCGCAGAGGGCGCGTTCAACATGGCCTTTGTGCCGATGTTCTCAAAGAAACTTGAAGGCGACGAAGACGCGCATCGGTTTGCCCAAGACGCATTTGTTGGACTGGCGGGGGTGCTTACGGTTTTTACCGTCATCGGTGTCATATTCATGCCAGCCTTGGTGACGTTGATGGCCAGCGGATTTCTGGGATCTGAGCGGTTTGACCTTGCCGTCTACTATGGCCGGATCGCGTTTCCCTACATCCTGTTTATTTCCTTATCCGCACTCCTCTCCGGCGTTTTGAACGCAACAGGGCGCTTCACGGCGGCGGCAGCAGCACCTGTTCTTCTCAATATCATCTTTGTCGCAGCCCTGCTCATTGCTGGCTTCGGGTGTGATTGCGCCGATTTCGCAGGGCAATCCTACCTCGGTCAGGCGCTGGCTTATGCCGTGCCTGTGGCAGGTATTGCACAACTCGCCGTCGTTTGGTTTGCGGCAAAGCGCGCCGGCTATGCGCTCAAGCTCGGGATGCCGAAGATGACGCCCGAACTGAAGCGTCTGGCGATTATCGCAGCCCCTGCCGCGCTCGCTGGTGGCGTGGTGCAAATCAACTTGCTCGTTGGCCGTCAGGTCGCCAGTTTCTTTGATGGCGCGGTTGCTTGGCTCAACTATGCCGACCGGCTCTACCAACTGCCCCTGGGCGTTGTCGGTATCGCAATTGGTGTTGTGCTGTTGCCAGATTTATCGCGGCGCTTACGGGCGGGCGATGAAGTCGGCGGACGTGACGCCTTTAATCGGGCCTCTGAGATCAGTCTGGCGCTGACAATTCCGGCGGCCGTCGCGCTGATCGTCGTGCCGCTTCCCTTGGTGAGTGTCCTGTTCGAGAGAGGCGCATTCACAAGCGAAGATACAGCCGCGACAGCTCTGGCCGTTGCCATTTACGGCATGGGCCTTCCGGCTTTCGTTCTGCAAAAGACGCTTCATCCGCTGTTCTTCGCACGCGAGGACACAAAACGTCCCTTCTATTATGCGCTCGTCGCAATGGTTCTCAATGCAGCGTTGGCAATCGGACTGTCGCCGCTCATCGGATTTGCAGCCGCCGCAATTGGCACGTCTTTGACAAGTTGGGCGATGGTTGTCCTTCTGCTACGCGGAGCAAGATCAATGGGTGATGCTGCGAAGTTCGACGCCCGCTTCAAGACACGCGTGTTGCGTATCGTCCTGGCATCCGCCTTGATGGGCGGCATCCTTGTGATCGCGGCCATGGTCATGCAGCCGCTCTTCGGGATAGCAACGGTACGTTATCTTGCATTGCTCATCCTGGTCTTGACCGGAATAATGGGCTACTTCGGGCTTGGTCACCTGCTTGGCGCGTTCCGCCTGTCAGAGCTGAAGCGAAACCTGCGCCGCTAGGATCGCTGTCTTAGCCGTTGAAGCATGCCCTCCCAACCGCCCGGCGCTAAAATCACCGAAATACAAAACCCGGCGGCGAACCCCGAAAGCTCTGCGATCCATTGCTGGCCACTGCCAAAAAGCAAACCAAACAGCAACTGCAAACCCAATAGAAACCCGATCAAGCGAAACGCGTAGATTTGCTTTTCACCGGCTTCACCCAATCGCAGCCAGAGCGCGTAGGTATAAGCCCCGATCAACCCATAGACAGGCGTAAAACTTCCAAGCAACGGCACGCGACCCTCAACGGCAAGACCATAAATCACAGCGCCAAAGACGGCGGTAAGAAGATAGATCAACAGCACTTTTGTGCCGCCATAATATTCACCCGCGAATTTGCCCAGCGCGAGCGTCAGGCCAGCCGCAAAGGCAACCTGCGTCAATTGAACATTGATGAAAGCGTAAGTTACAAAACGCTTGAGCAGATCAAACGAATAATCTCCGCGTTCCAACACACGGTCCATCACCGCACCGGAAAAGCCAAACTCTTCGACTGCTGCAAGGCGCCATCCCACGCCACGCGGACCGCCGATCAATCCGGCATTGGCCATCTGAAAAACGGCCTCAATCCCCAAGATAAGTAAGGTCAATGCGATCACGACAAGCGGGATCGCATTGAACGGGCTTTGCGGCGGCTGATGATCGTCAGGTTCCATGTGGCAACTGCCTTTGGCTTGTTGAAGTTGACGGGTCTGTCTGGCATGGGTAAACGCGCCTAGCCCTGAAATCCAGCCCCGGACTTTTGCACCATGCCCAAGACGACATTCACACCCCGCGTATTCTCCGGAATCAAGCCCTCTGGCGGATTGACCTTGGGCAACTACCTTGGCGCGATCAAACGCTTTGTGGGGATGCAGGGGCAGATGGAAACGATCTATTGTGTGGTCGACATGCACGCGATAACCGTGTGGCAAGACCCAAAAGAGCTGGCCAATATGACCCGCGAAGTGGCCGCAGGGTATCTGGCCGCTGGTCTCGACCCAAGCCTATCCATCCTTTTTAACCAAAGTCAGGTTGCGGCCCATGCTGAATTGGGCTGGATCTTCAACTGCGTCGCGCGTGTTGGCTGGATGAACCGCATGACCCAGTTCAAAGACAAGGCGGGCAGCAATGCGGAGAAAGTCTCGCTCGGGCTCTATGCATATCCAGCGCTGATGGCCGCTGATATTCTCCTTTATCACGCGACCCATGTGCCGGTCGGCGAAGACCAGAAACAGCATGTTGAGCTTACGCGCGACATTGCCAATAAATTCAACCATGACTTCAAGGTCGAATTCTTCCCGCAAACCGAACCCGTTATTGACGGCCCGGCGACGCGGATCATGAACTTGCGCGACGGCACCAGGAAGATGTCCAAGTCCGGCGAAAGCGACATGGAACGCATAAACATGACAGATGACGCGGACAAGATCGCCAAGAAGTTCAAGAAAGCGAAAACCGATCCAGAGCCGCTGCCAGAAAACTTCAAAGATCTGGCAGGCCGCCCAGAGGCGCGCAATCTGGTGGAGATTTACGCGGCTTTGAATGACACCACTCCCGAAGCGGTCATTGCGGAATATGCAGGGGCGCAATGGGGTAGATTCAAGCCAGCTCTGGCTGATCTCGCAGTTGCACAACTGGCCCCGATCTCGCAGGAGATGGCGCGCTTCATGGCAGACCCCGCTGAGATTGATCGCATTTTGGGCAAAGGTGCCGCCAAAGCACGGGCAATCGCAGAGCCGATCTTGCGCGACACCTATGAAATCGTGGGGCTACTCCGGAGCTAAATAGCATCGGGAACAGGTCATACGTCTTTCAACTGCAACGTATTTCAAAAGACGCGTGGCCCAAAAGCCCTTAAATCGTGCCCTTTACGTAAATTTGTGCAGCACCTAGTGTTTCGTGCAAACGGGAGATTCAAGATGGCGCTGAGCAAGACGATATGGACCTATTTCAAAGGCGCTTGGCACGCAGGCGATGTGCCAATCATGCGCGCTGCCGATCATGGCTCCTGGCTGGGAACAACAGTCTTTGACGGGGCGAGATGCATCAACGGGCTAACACCTGATCTGGATTTGCACTGCGCGCGTGTGAATGCGTCAGCCGAGGCTCTCATGATTGCTCCGACGGTCAGCACAAGGGATTTGATCGCGATCACGCTGGAAGGCTTGGCCAATTTTCCCAAGGATGCCGCAGTTTATATTCGGCCAATGTATTGGGCGATCCACGGAGATCATACCGCAATTGTGCCAACCCCGGATGAGACAGGTTTCGCAATCTGTCTGGAAGAAATCCCGCTCGCACCCCAGACCGCCACAACAACTCTCGGCCTGACCCGGTTTCGCAGACCCGTAATGGAAGACGCGGTTGTGAACGCCAAGGCAGGCTGCCTTTATCCCAATAACGCAAGGATGCTGACCGAGGTGCGCGCCCGCGGCTTTGGCAATGCGCTTGTGGCCGATGCCATGGGAAATGTTGCGGAAACTGCGACGGCCAATGTCTTTATGGTCAAGGATGGAGACGTCTTCACACCCATCGCAAACGGTACGTTTCTGGCAGGCATTACCCGCGCGAGGCACATTGCGAACCTGCGCGCAAATGGCACGACAGTGCATGAAAGCGTGCTGACATTTGACGATTTCAGAAGCGCTGATGAGGTGTTCATGTCCGGCAATATGTCCAAGGTCACGCCGGTCTCCGCATTTGAAGACCGCCAGTATCAGGTCGGCCCTATCACGCGGCAAGTCCGCGAGATGTATTGGGATTGGGCGGCCAGCGCACACACATTCTGAGATTGCCAGTCACGCGATCATAGGTCACAGTCAACCACAAGAGGGAGACAGCCATGCGTAAATTCCTGGTCGTTTTGGACGATAGCCGCGAGTGTTTGAATGCGATGCGTTTCGCAGCAATGCGTGCTTCTCATACCGGTGGCGGTGTCGCGGTACTGGCCATTATTCCACCTGATGAGTTCAATCACTGGATTGGCGTCGGTGAAATCATGCGCGCGGAGGCCCGCGAACGCATCGAAGTTCATTTCGAAGTCTTTGCCAAATGGATGCGCGACAAACAAAACGTCGACCCCCAACTCATCATCCGCGAAGGCGAACCCGTCCACGAGATTATCGCCCAGATCGACGAAGACCCTGAAATCGGTGTACTCGTCCTTGGCGCAGGTGACGATAACAAGGGCCCCGGCCCCTTGGTGACGCATATGACCCGCCATGCTGGTAGTCTTCCGATCCCCTTTACGATCGTGCCGGGCGATATCTCAAAAGAACGACTCGAGGCGATTACTTAGAATCATTCCAAACCTTGACAGGCGGGCCGAAGATGCACATATCTAAAGCCTGACAAAAAAGGTTGGCCTCCATGTTCATTCAAACAGAATCAACACCAAATCCCGCAACGCTGAAGTTTCTGCCCGGCCAGAACGTACTTGAAGTCGGCACCGCGGATTTTCCCAGTGCGGAAGCTGGCGAAGGATCCCCTTTGGCCAAGCGCATTTTTGCGACAGGTGGCGTCACGGGCGTCTTTTTCGGGATCGATTTTGTGACCGTCACAAAAGCTGACAATGTAGAATGGGATCATATCAAGCCCGGCATCCTTGGCGCGATCATGGAGCATTACCAATCCGGCCAATCAGTCATGGCTGACGACCATAAGCCTGCCAGCGGTCATGCCGAACACACCGGCGAGGATGGCGAGATCGTGGGCCAAATCAAAGAGCTTCTGGATACACGCGTCCGTCCCGCCGTCGCGCAGGATGGTGGTGATATCACGTTTCACGGATTTGAGCGCGGGATCGTCTACTTGCATATGCAAGGGGCCTGCGCTGGTTGCCCTTCATCCACTTTGACTTTGAAAATGGGGATCGAAAATCTGCTGCGCCATTATATCCCCGAAGTGGTCGAAGTGCGCCCCGTCGCGGCCTGAACGGAGGTTCGTCGTGGCCATCCGAAAGCCTGTTATCCTGGCATTTGATACATCGGCGGCGCATTGCGCCGCCGCTTTGCTCTTGGGCGACGAAATAATGTCTCGCGTGGATGACATGGCAAAGGGGCAGGCCGAACATCTCATGCCGATGCTGGAGGAAATGCTGTCGCAGGCTGACCTAACCTGGGCCGATCTCGACGGTATCGGCATTGGCGTCGGACCGGGGAACTTTACGGGTATACGGATTGCGCTCAGTGCCGCGCGCGGTCTCGCGTTGGGGTTGGGCAAACCAGCTATTGGCGTGAATGGGTTCGATGCGCGCGCATTTCAGGAACCTCTCCCTTATACCGCCTCAATTCCTGCGCCGCGCCAACAAAGCTATGTCCAGACTTTCACCGCAGAGGGGATTACGCAACCTGTACAGGTCGACGCGCCAGCAGGCACGCAGAAAACAGCATCCCAACTGACTGAGGCAGTCGCCCAGATTGCGGCCACGCGATTGAGCGACGAAACCTTGCGTCCCGCGCCGCTCTATATTCGCAGTGCAGACGCTGCGCCTCCCC
>NZ_JBELFI010000072.1:0-13078 GCF_042093035.1 Yoonia sp.
CATAAAGTGCGAAAATCGTGTCGTTGATCCAGGTGTCTTGCCTGTCTGCACATCCGCGCATTACCGCATCAAACGCCGTGTCATAACTCACCCGGTAGCGGCCAGTACGCATCCGTTTTGCCAGACTGCGTGAGATGCGAAAGCCATCCAACGGGAAAACACCGCGCATCTTGGGATCAACCCAGAAAATTTCTGGGTCATCGCGCCCTTCTGACATTGGAAACAGCCCCACACGATACGCCTGCAAGAGCAGCTCTGGCGTCAGCGTCGGATCGTCCTTCATCAGCGCGTTGTCCTGTCTGGTGATCGGGGCCTTGCATGGCTAGTATCAGCTTCGCTTCAAGCAAAAAAGGATCGGGTTTTGGCTTTCTTCGATTTTCTGCCGTAGATACCCTGTTATGCCAATGCGCATTATGCAGTTGCGCGCTTAAATAAGCGTTACACTTTCCTGATTACGCATCATGCGCTGGCAATTGCAGGCCTCCGCGTCCTTGATTTGGGTGCGCGGTTGAGTGCCTGTCCTGACAATGCGCGTCGCGGATTTTCTTGCAGGTCTAGAAGAGGCAGTTGCGGCGCGGGGCGCTACGATGTCATTGCTGTCTTTGGACTTCTCTATCATGTGGTGGATCACTCCCGTCTGTTGCCATTAATCCATCGGTGACAGCCAAAATCAGTGATTGTTGATGGTGATTTCATCAAACAGCAGGCGGCCGTGATCCGCCTGAACCGCGGAGCCGCGAACGTACCGACGGTGTTTTGAACGCAATCGCAATGGTGCCCGGACAGGTCGTGACAGTCAACAGAGTGCCAAGCCATGCCGCACTAGGTTATGGCGGATGCCCTGGCGTATGCGGCCGCCCAGGGGCCAACAGGAGCCGGTTGCCGCCTGTGGAGCAAGAAGGGGTCAAAGATATTGCCTGCCCCGCGACCGGACCATGCGACGCGGAACCTGTACGCTGTGGCCTGCGCGTTCAAAGCAGGTCTTTTTCCAACCAGTGTTCGAGCCAGTGGATATTGTATTCACCGGTTTGGACGGCCTCTTCGCGCAAGAGCGCGTGGAACAGGGGCAAGGTGGTATCAATGCCGTCGACGATCAGCTCGCCCAAGGCGCGCTCAAGCCGGGCCAAAGCCTCAGGCCGGTCGCGCCCGTGTACGATGAGTTTGCCGATCAGGCTGTCGTAGTAGGGCGGGATCCGGTAGCCATCATAAAGCGCTGAATCCATGCGTACACCCAGACCACCGGGCGCGTGGTACTGCGTAATCGTGCCGGGGCAGGGGGCGAAGTTTGGCAGCTTTTCGGCGTTGATGCGCACCTCGATGGAGTGACCATTGATCTGCAAATCGTCCTGTGCGAAAGACATCGGCATCCCGGACGCGACGCGCAATTGTTCGCGCACCAGGTCAACCCCGAAGATGCTTTCAGTGACAGGGTGTTCGACCTGCAGACGGGTGTTCATCTCAATGAAATAGAATTCATCATTCTCGAACAGAAACTCAATTGTCCCTGCGCCCGTGTAATTTATTTTGGCCACGGCATCTGCACAGACCTTGCCAATGCGCGCACGCAATTCGGGGGTGATGCAGGGGCCGGGGGCCTCCTCAAAGACCTTTTGGTGGCGGCGCTGCAGTGAGCAATCTCGCTCACCCAGATGGACCGCGTTGCCTTTGCCGTCGCCGAACACCTGAATTTCGATATGGCGTGGGGTGGTGAGGTATTTCTCGATATAGACTTCGTCGTTGCCGAAGGCGGCTTTGCCCTCTGCGCGGGCGGAATGGAATGCTTTTTCCATATCGTCGGCCGTTTGCGCGACTTTCATGCCGCGCCCGCCGCCGCCCGCGGTGGCTTTGATGATGACCGGATAGCCAATTTCTTCGCCAACGCGCTTGGCGTCTGCCAATGTCGGCACACCACCGTCCGAGCCGGGCACGCATGGCACGCCCAAATCTTTCATCGTGTCCTTTGCGGTGATCTTGTCACCCATGACGCGGATATGCTCGGCTGTTGGGCCGATGAAGGTCAGACCGTGATCTTCGACGACTTGCACGAAGCCCGCGTTCTCTGACAGGAAGCCGTAGCCGGGGTGGATGGCCTGCGCGCCGGTGATTTCGCAAGCGGAGATGATCGCGGGGAAGGACAAGTAGCTGTCAGTTGATGACGGAGGGCCAATGCAAATGGCTTCGTCAGCCATCCGCACATGCATCGCGTCCGCGTCAGCGGTGGAATGCACGGCCACAGATTTGACGCCCAGCTCTCGGCAGGCCCGGACGACACGCAGGGCGATTTCGCCACGGTTGGCGATGAGGATTTTATCGAACATGGAGCCAGCCTTATTCGATAATCACAAGTGGCGCGCCAAATTCAACCGGCCCACCGTCTTCGACAAGGATCCGCTTGACCGTACCCGCACGTGGCGCAGGAATGTGATTCATTGTTTTCATCGCTTCGATGATGAGGATCGTGTCACCCTCTTTCACCGTTGTGCCGACGCTGACGAAAGCAGCGGCGCCGGGTTCCGCGGCCATGTAAACGGTTCCCACCATCGGCGATGTAACGGCGCCGGGGTGATTTGCAGGATCGGCATCACTGTTTGCAGAAGGGGCAGGGGCTGTTGGGGCAGCGGGTGCGGCAGGGGCCGCTGGAGCGGCGGGAATGCTGGCTTGCATGACAGTTTGTGTCTGCCGACTGACGCGCACATTCAGACTGTCATTTTCGCCATAATTGCGCTTGACCTGAAGTTCGGTCAGATCATTTTCGTGCAGCAATTCTGCCAATGCCTGAATAAAGCTGACATCGCTATCGTGAGACGTTTTGTTGCCCATGTTTCCCTCGGCCTTTTGCCCATATTATTGGCGCTTACGCGACGTTGCGTCACAAAGCATCACGACGCTTATAGGGCAAGGTATCGAAGGTGAAAAGCGGCAGGAGGCGAAATCACGCGGTGTCGGTCACGTTCTGACGTCCCGGCGCCATTGCGTCTTCGGTATTCTCATCCGATGCGGGTAGCATTTCCGCGCCAGCGTAAGGCAGCATCGGCACATCATAGGGCCGCAAAGTGCGCTCTGCCGGGGCGATTTCGCCGGGGGCTTGCGGGAAATCAGCGTCTGAAAGCAGCGCAGAAACCACTTGTGCCGCAAATGGTTTTTCCGCAGGGCGCGTTATTTGCGTGTTGTGTGCGTCAACAGGGGTGACTTTGCGCGTAATCGCCTGGTTGGTAACGGGCGCGGGCGCGACCGTCACGGCCGTGGGGTTGGTCAGGTTAAGTGGTGTATCCATAGGGCTGGCTCCGGATAGCTGAAACTGATGCCATCAGAATCACGCTTTCAAATTACCAGAACCTTAATATTGGGCAGCTTTTTCTATGCAGTTTAAAGTAAATGCCCGCCGTCAGATCGCCAGATACTGCGCGCGCAGCTCCTCGTTTTCCAACACTTCCTTGGCCGAGCCATCGAATACCACAGTGCCTGTATCAAGGATCACCGCGCGATCAGCCAGTTTCAGTGCCGCAACGGCGTTCTGTTCAACGATCACGGTTGTAATACCCTGATCGCGGATCACCCCAAGGGTTTTGGCGATTTCCTGCACGATAACCGGGGCCAGACCTTCATAGGGCTCATCCAGAAGCAGTACTTTGATGTCGCGGGCCAGAGCACGTGCAATCGACAGCATCTGCTGTTCCCCGCCCGACAGGGTCACGCCGTCTTGTTTGCGCCGTTCGCCCAGACGCGGGAATAGATCATAGATACGTTCCAGCGACCAGCCCTTTGGCGGCGCAATCTGTGCAAGCTGGAGGTTTTCCTCAACCGTGAGGCCCGGAATGATGCGCCGGTCTTCGGGCACCAATGAAATGCCGTTGGACGCGGCCTGATGGCTTTTCATCTCATGCAATGGCTTGTGATCGAGCCAGATTTCACCGTGTGTCAGCTGCGGGTCGTCCAGCCGCGCGATGGTGCGCAAGGTCGATGTCTTCCCCGCACCGTTGCGGCCCAAGAGTGCCAGTATTTCGCCTTCATGGATGTTGAAGCTGACGTTTTGCACGATGTAGCTTTCGCCGTAATAGGCCTCGATTTCCCAAACGCTCAGGTAAGCAGGGTGGGTGGCCGCGTTGTTGGCGTGTTTATTGAAAGGTGCGTTCATTTTCTTGTCTCCTCCCGCGGCATTCTTCGAGAAAAACGACGGGGTGATTGAATTTCGAGAAATCCAGTACGGTTAAACCTGTGCTTCGCCCAAATATGCTTCGCGGACTTTTGGGTGGCCCTTGATGTTGTCAGGCGTGTCTTCGACCAGCGGCGTGCCTTGTGCCAGCACCGTGATCCGCTCCGCCAAGGAGAACACGACGTTCATGTCATGTTCAATGATAGCCATGGTGATGCCGCGTTTTATGCGGATCTCCTTGAGAAGGTTGATCGTATTTTCAGTGTCCGCACGTGCCATGCCCGCCGTTGGCTCATCCAGCAGCAAAAGCTTGGGGTCCTGGACCAGACACATCGCCATTTCCAACCGCCGCTTGTCACCGCGCGATAGGCTGGATGCGATCATGTGCTTTTTCTCAAGCATATTCACGTCATCAAGGATCGCCTCGGCCTGCTCCTGAATGCCCTTTTCAGCAAAGATGCTTTCAATGGCATGCATGCGAAACGCCCCATCACGTTTGGCAAAGCAGGGGATCATCACGTTCTCAAACACGCTCAGATCGCTGAAGATTTCCGGCGTTTGAAACACACGGCTGATGCCCATCTGGTTGATCTGATGCGGCTTGCGCCCCAGCACGGATTGCCCGTCAAACATCACCGAGCCGCTGTCGGGGATCAGTTTGCCGACCAGCACGTTCAGCAAGGTTGATTTGCCAGCCCCGTTTGGTCCGATGATTGCATGTGTGGTGTTCTCCTCAACGCTGAGGTTGACATCGCCAAGCGCCTGCAGACCGCCGAACCGCTTGTTGATGCCTTTTACTTCTAACAAACCCATCTGTCTGTCTCCTTATTCGGCCGGTTCAGTGGCGTTTTGCTTGGCGTCCTCGGTCTTTTTGCGGCGAAAGAGTGCCGCAACTTTCTGACCACCCTGGACGAGACCACCGGGCAGGAAGATCACGACCAGCATAAAGACGATACCAAGGGTCAGGTGCCAGCCTTTGCCGATAAACGGATAGATCATCGCAACCACGACGTTCTCAAGCCCGTCGGGGAGGAAGGCGAACCAGTTGTGCAGGATCGTCTCATTGATCTTTGAGAAGATGTTTTCGAAGTATTTAATCATACCGGCCCCAAGAACCGGACCAATCAAAGTCCCTGCACCGCCCAGAATGGTCATCAAGACGACTTCTCCAGAGGCTGTCCATTGCATCCGCTCTGCACCGGCCAGAGGGTCCATGGATACCATCAAGCCACCGGCCAAGCCTGCATACATGCCGGAGATCACGAAGGCCGCAAGCGTATAGGGCTTTGCATTCAGACCTGTATAGCTCATCCGCGTTTGGTTGGATTTGATCGCACGCAGCATCATGCCGAAGGGTGATCGGAATATCCGGATCGAGAGGTAGAACGCCAGCACCATGAAGAATGCAGCAAGGTAGTAGCCAGCGTTGAACGTAAACAACCAGCCGCCGACATCCCATTCAATGCTGGAACGCATCTCCAATCCGAAAATCGAAGGCACCGGAATGTTGCCTGTGGCGGTCTGTGACAGCCCAAAGATACGCGGATCATCCAATGCAAGCTGCAAGCCTGTTTCACCGCCCGTAATCGGAGTAAGCACCGAATAGGCCAGCGCGAATGACATCTGCGCGAAAGCAAGTGTCAAGATCGAGAAGTAGATGCCTGAGCGCCGTAAAGACACATAGCCAATTATCAGCGAGAACAGCCCCGCAATAATCACGCTCACTGCAATCGCGGGCAACACGTTCATGCCAAGCAGTTTGAACATCCAGACGGCCCCATAAGAGCCAGCACCAAGGAAGGCGGCGTGACCAAAGGACAGGTAGCCTGTCAGGCCAAAAAGGATATTGAAGCCGATGGCAAAAGTGCCGAAGATCACGAAACGCTGCATCAGGTCAGGGTAGCCTGCGTTGAACTGCGCCATCTCGGAACCTTCAGGGAAGGGGTTCAGGATGAACGGTGCAAACAAGGTCAAACCAATGACGATAAGCAGCAGACGGAAGTCTTTCTTTTCTAGTCCGAGCATTGGTTATTCCTCCATCACGCCTTTGCGACCCATCAGGCCACGAGGACGCGTCAACAAGATAATGATTGCGACAAGGTAGATGATGATCTGGTTGATCCCCGGCAGCAGGTCGATCACAGCCGACATGGATGCAAAGCTTTCCAGAATGCCCAGCACGAAGCCCGCTGCAACCGCGCCCGGAAGCGAGCCCATGCCGCCCACAACCACCACCACAAAGCTGAGTACGAGGAAATCCATCCCCATGTTGTAATTGGGTGAGTTGATCGGCGCGTACATCACCCCCGCCAGACCCGCGACCGCTGCGGCGATGCCGAACATGATCGTGAAGCGTTTGTCGATGTCGATGCCAAGAATGCCCACGGTTTCGCGGTCGGCCATGCCTGCACGTACCACCATGCCGAAGGTTGTGAACTGCAAGAAGGCGAACACGGCGGCGATGATAATCAACGAGAATGAGAAATAGACCAAGCGCCAGTAGGGGTAGATGATCGCATTTGGATCAAAACCAAGCAGCACGCCGAAATCGAAGCTACCAACGAAGGCTTCAGGTGCTGGGGTCGGGATCGGGTTGGCGCCATAGAAATACTTGACGATCTCCTGGATCACGATGGCAAGGCCGAAAGTCACAAGGATCTGATCGGCGTGCGGGCGCTTGTAGAAGTGCTTAATCAGGCCGCGTTCCATCGCGAAGCCGATGCCGACCATGATTGGAATGGCAAACAGGATTGATATCGGAACCGCCCAGTCGATAATGGCGTCACCGGCGGCCTGTCCGAACAAGTCGTAAAGATAAGGCACGTCAACCTGCAAGGGATTGCCCAGAAAGTCGGTGCGGGTTTCATCGACAACCTTTTTGCTCAATGTCAGCAGGTTACTGACCGTCACCGCAACAAAGGCGCCCAGCATGAACAGCGCACCATGCGCGAAATTCACGACGCCCAGCGTGCCGAAGATGAGTGTCAGACCCAACGCAATCAGCGCATAGGCCGAGCCTTTGTCGAGTCCGTTGAGAATTTGAAGGATGAACTGGTCCATCTTGTGACCTCTGATCGGTTAAAGGAACGCGCACATGCGGCGCGGCATTGGTGTCCACCTGCGTAAAGGTGGCCCGCGCCGGAAAAACGAGTAGATGCGTCAGGCCACCCGGAGGTGGGTGGCCTGACCAAAACGCTTATGCGCCTGGGTTACATGTACCCAGCGCGCCACCAGCAAACTGCGGGTGATCGGCAGGGTAAGTGACCTGCGCGGCAGGTGTGACTTCAACGATTTCGAGAAGGTCGAATTCGTTTTCTGGGTTCTCTTTACCCTTCACAACCAGAACGTCTTTGAAGCACTGGTGATCTTCGCCACGGTACAGCGTTGGGCCGTTACCCAGACCGTCGAACGCGAAATCTTCGAGAGCTTCGGCAACCGCGCATGGGTTGAACGAACCGGCGCGTGTGACCGCATCCGCATAGAGCAGCGTTTGCACGTAGCATGTGTGCGCGGCCTGCGATGGTGGGAAGCCGTATTTCGTACCGAAGGAACGGACGAAAGCCTGAGAACCCGCATCCTGCAAGGACCAGTGCCAGTTTGTGGATCCGAAGATGCCCTTCACGTTTGCGCCCGCACCTTTCGCCATCAGGCGAGAGTACAGTGGAACAACGATTTCGAAGTTCTGGCCATTGGCTTGCGCTTCACGCAGACCAAACTGAACCGCGTTGGTCAGCGAGTTCACCATGTTTCCGCCGTAGTGGTTCAGAACCAGAACGTCGGCACCTGAGTTCAGAACAGGGGCGATATAAGAAGAGAAGTCAGTCTGTGTCAGCGGTGTCAGAACCGTGTTCACAGTCTCCCAACCCATAGCCTCTGTCGAGGACTGCACGGCTTCTTGTGTGGTATAACCCCAGTTATAGTCCGCAGTCAGGTGGTAAGCCTTACGGTTGTTGCCGTAAGCCGCCTCAAGCACAGGGGCCAAAGCCGCGCCGGACATGTAGGAGTTAAAGAAGTGACGGAAGCCGTTGGCGCGCTTGTCTTTACCCGTGGTGTCGTTGGAGTGGGTCAGACCGGCCATGAAGATAACGCCCGCCTCCTGGCAGAGCGCCTGCACAGCCACAGCCACACCGGAGGAAGAACCACCGGTAATCATGATTGCGCCGTCCTTTTCGATCATCGAACGGGCGGATGCACGAGCGGCGTCAGACTTTGTCTGTGTATCGCCGGTGACATATTTGACTTCGCGACCCAGAATACCTGCGCCATCAAGCGCCTGAGACGAGAATGTGCCCATCATGCCGCCGTCGCCGCCGCCGTTGAGGTGCTCAACAGCCAGCTCGTAGGCGCGCAGCTCGTCCGCACCCTCGTCCGCGTAGGGACCGGTTTGTGGAACGTTGAAGCCAAGGACAACATCGCTGTCGCCGGGCGCGTTGGTGAAGCCGGTGTGACCGTCAGCGCGCAGATACTGCGGAATTGCGAGACCAGCACTGGCAACCATGCCGGTTTTGATTACGCCACGACGTGAAAATTTCGAATTGGACATTCATATCCTCCCTAGAGATTTCTCCGAGATTAGCCTCCTCGCTAAGCTCGCGATCACTTTATCAGTGTGCAGGCAGTCTGCGTGAGGTCCCGCCATGCAACAACAAGCCATTGACCACGCTTGGCAAATTTGTAAATTATTCAACAGAACATTTGTTAATATTGTAAATCGGTTTTCCTGCACCCGCAGAAAGCGATTGAATCCATTGGGGGAAATGACAATGGCGACGCAACGGCTTGCGGGCTCACGCATCCGCGAAAAGCGACTTGATCGGGGCTTGCGGCAGGCTGCTGTGGCGGAAACAGTTGGTATTTCACCATCTTATCTGAACCTGATCGAACACAATCGGCGCAGAATCGGCGGTAAGCTTTTCGCCGATATTGCCCGCGCCCTCGGTGTCGAGCCCGCCCGTCTAGTCGATGGCGCAGATGCTGACATGCTCGATCAGATCCGCAATGCCGCGAGCCAGATATCCGTGACGCTTGAGACAGAGGTCGAGCTCGCCCGCGCCGATGAACTGGCGGCGCGCTATCCCGGATGGGCCGGATTGGTCGCGGCACAGGCGGAGCGTATCTGCGCGCTCCAACATCAGGTGCAGGCCCTTGCAGATCGGATGTCATCAGATCCGCTTCTGGCAGGGTCTTTACATGACGTGATCTCAGCTGTTTCGTCGATCCGTTCTGCTGCGTCGATCCTTGTGGGGCCGGAAACGCTTGATGACGACTGGCAGCGTCGGTTTCATGAAAACATCCATAAGGACAGTTTGCGACTGGCAACCAGCAGTGAGGCGCTGATTGCCTATCTTGAGGCGCCAGAAGCCGACCTGGATCAAGCGGCACCAATCGCACAGGTTGAGCGCTATCTGGCGAAAACGGATTTTCACATCGCGGCTCTTGAGGGCACGCAGACCGATCCCGCGACAATTGTCGCGGACAGTGGATTGGGCGCTTCGGCACAACATGTCTTGCTGCGTTGGGCCAGACAGTACAAAGAAGATGCGCAAGCCATACCTTTGTCAGAACTGACCACGGCCTGTATCAAATTCGAATATGATCCGGCAAGAATTGCGCAGGCCATGTCTGCGCCATTTGCAACCGTCCTGCGACGTCTGGCCAGCCTGCCCAATGGTGCAGGCCATCCGCCGATTGGACTTGCCATCTGCGATGCTGCCGGGGTTTTGACGCTGCTGAAACCGGTCCCGGGTTTCAGCCTTCCCCACGACGGCGATGCTTGTCCGCTCTGGCCGATATACGCGACATTCAGCAGGCCGTTGCAGCCCATGCGTCAAGCGGTCTCGCTGCCCGGAGCGAGTGCGACGCCATTGCTCTGCTATGCGATTGCCGAACCATTGGGTGCGCATGATTTTGAGACCCCACCTGCGCAGCAAAGCACGATGCTTGTCATGCCCGACCCGCCGCAGACTGGCAGCAGACTGGCCCCTGTTGGTGTGTCGTGTCGCATTTGCCCGCGCACACATTGCAAGAGCCGCCGTGAGCCTGCGATGGCAGGCATTTCAGGCGAAGCAGTGTTTTGACTTTGCACAAAAAACGCGCAATAGTTGAATACAGGAGGGGCCACTTTTCAAAGTGGTACAGATAGGGAGGCGGCGAGATGGGCAAACGTGTCCTTCTTATCGAAGACGAACCAAATATCATTGAAGCGATCAGCTTTATTCTGTCGCGTGACGGGTGGACAGTTCACACGCATGAAGACGGTGTGACGGCAATGGATAAGGTGCGCGCCATGCCACCTGACATGATTATTCTTGATGTAATGCTGCCCGGACGCAGCGGTTTTGACATCCTGCGCGAACTGCGCGAAAGCGACGTCGCGCGTGAAATCCCGATAATGATGCTGACGGCACGTGGTCAGGAAAAGGACCGCGCATTGGCCGAACGGCTGGGCGCCAATCACTTTATGACCAAACCGTTTTCCAACGCAGAGGTGCGCGACCACGTGCGCAACCTTATCGGGGCATGAGCCTGCCGCCAAAGCCTACTGTTTTCTTGCACCGTGCAACCTACCGGCAGCGACGTATGCGCGACGCCGCCAAACTCGTTCCGTTTCTTGGACTGATGCTTTGGGCGATCCCCTTGATGTGGGAAACCCAGGATGAAGGGACATCCATCGGGGCGGGCGGTTTGCTTTATGTATTTGGTGTCTGGCTGTTTTTGATTGTCTTGACGGGGCTGCTCGCCAGTAGGGTACGCAAGATCCCCGAAGCGGGCGGCACAGGTGATAACGACAAATGATGTCGTTCAACGCCCTGATTGTCGTTTCTCTTGCCTATGTGACACTGCTTTTTGTTGTCGCCTTTTGGGCAGAGCAGAGGGCGGCACAAGGCCAAGCGCGGTTCTTGCAGTCGCAATGGGTCTACACACTCTCCATCAGCATCTACACGACAGCCTGGACGTTTTATGGTGCGGTTGGATATGCTGCACGCTCTGGTCTGGAGTTCGTCACGATTTATCTTGGCCCGACGCTCGTGATGGTCGGCTGGTGGTGGATCTTGCGCCGTTTGGTACGGATCGGGCGGGCGCAGCGGATCACGTCGATTGCGGATTTGATCTCATCGCGTTTTGGTAAATCCACGCAATTGGGTGTGATTGTCACCCTGATTTCTGTTGTCGCAGGAACACCCTACATCGCGTTGCAACTTCAGTCGGTGACACTCTCTTTTGCCATCTTTGCGCAGGTCGAGGGCGTCGTCTGGCAGCAGAGTGATTTTGTTGTCACCGCACTTTGGGTCGCGATCGGCTTGGCCGTCTTTACGATCCTTTTTGGCACCCGCAACCTTGATGCAAATGAACGTCACGACGGCATCGTGATCGCCATCGCGGTTGAAGCTATCGTGAAGCTTTTCGCGCTGGTGTCTGTTGGCGTCTTTGTGGTTTGGGGCATTGCCGGTGGTCCCGGTCAGATGATTGCAAAGATCGAGGCCTCCGACATCGTTTTATGGGGCGGTGAAAGCAGCCGTTGGATCAGTTTGATCTTTCTGTCGGGCGCTGCTTTCTTGTGCCTGCCACGCATGTACCAAGTCCTCGTTGTTGAAAACATCGACGAACGACACCTGCATGTCGCAAGCTGGGCGTTCCCGCTTTACCTGTTTATGATGAGCCTCTTTGTGGTACCCATTGCCGTTGTCGGCTTGGAGTTGTTGCCCGCAGGCAGCAACCCCGATCTCTTTGTTCTCACGGTACCGCTGAGCCAGGGGCAGGGTGGCCTGGCGGTGTTCTCATTCTTGGGTGGATTGTCTTCGGCGACGTCCATGGTCATCGTTGCGACGATTGCCTTGTCGACGATGGTGTCCAACCACGTGGTTGTCCCATTGTGGTTGCGTTTGCAGGGTGATGGGCAGGCGGTAATTTCGGGTGATGTGCGTCAGGTCATCCTGATCTCCAGACGGGTGACAATCGGCGCTATTCTCGCGCTCGGTTTCTTCTATTACAGGTTTTCGGGCGGCGGCACGGCGCTTGCAGCCATCGGCTTGGTCTCCTTTACTGGCGCGGTTCAGATCTTGCCCGCAATGCTGGGCGGCATCTTCTGGCGCGGGGCCACGCGCGTGGGGGCGGCGATGGGGCTGCTCACTGGATTGGCGGTCTGGCTTTGGACGCTGTTCTTGCCAAGCTTTGGTGTCGATGCGGTTATCAGCCAATCGGTTTTTGACGCAGGTCCGGCCGGCTTGGCTTGGTTGCGCCCGCAAGCCCTGTTCTGGATCGACGGGCTTGACCCGCTCGTGCATGGCATCATGTGGTCGATGATTATGAACACGGTCATGTTCATCGTGTTCTCGCTGGTTTCCTTTCCAACCCCGCTTGAGCGCCTGCAGGGTGCGCAATTCGTCAATGTATTTGACCATTCCAACGCGGCACCGGCTTGGACGGCGGCCGCTGCGGGTGCAGAGGATCTTTTGATAATGTCCCAGCGCACTATCGGCAGCGCAGAGGCGCAGGCCTTTTTTGAAAAGGAAGCCCGTCAACAAGGCAAGCACGGCTATCTGCCAGAGGTCACATCGATTTTTGTTGAAAAGCTTGAGCGTGAGCTGGCAGGATCTGTCGGTGCAGCGACAGCCCACGCGATGATCGGGCAGTTGATCGGCGGAAGCAGCGTATCTGTGGAAGACCTGATCGCCGTGGCGGACGAGGCTGCGCAAATCATGGAATATTCCAACAGGCTTGAGGCCAAATCATCAGAGCAGGAACGCACCGCGCGCGCCCTGCGTGACGCCAACGCCAAGCTGACAGCGCTGTCGATCCAGAAAGATGCGTTTCTGAGCCAGATCAGCCATGAATTGCGCACGCCCATGACCTCAATCCGGTCGTTTTCGGACATCTTGCGCGAAGGCGACATGCCCCAAGAGGTGCTGGCCCGCTATGCCGGTA
>NZ_JBELFI010000073.1:0-12662 GCF_042093035.1 Yoonia sp.
TACCGGCCTGTCACGCCGGGGGTCGCGGGTTCGAGCCCCGTCAACCGCGCCATTCCACATATCTCACGACGCGCTGCGTCTCCGGATGGGGCGGGCCGACCAACTGGCGTCCGGTCGGTCGTTCTGCACGTCGATGGACGTTCACCTGCAAATCCCGCCATTTGCCCGAATATGAAGCGCTTACATATGCCCGCGCACTGATGTGCCTTGCCGGGGCCGCGTCTTCAGGCGAATAGTTCTGGGCATTCGCGCGCGCATTTGTTGGTCAGGATGATATAGACCAGATGCAGCGTCGCAAGCCCTGCCAGCAGGCAGAAAAACGAAATATATGCGTATTGCAGGAAGGCGATGTCGACCACGATCACCGCCACCAGTGTAAGGGCGAAATGGCGCATGTGCTTGTAGTGCGACAGCGCCGGGGGCAAGGTGATGAGGGTCACATAGATTGTGTTCGTCAGCCAGCGTGGCATCATGAAATCGAGCCACATGGACTTTTCATAGGCCAGCGACTGATTGTTGACCTCTACCACGACCATGCTGCTATCGAGCCCATGCGGGATATAAAGCAACAGCCCAAATGCCAGTCCGATCAGCGCCATGATACGGAACAGGGGTTTGCGGGGGCTGTCGTCGGGTTCGAGAACATAAACCGAGAATGGCACCCAGACAGGCCACATGAACCAGGTGAAAAAGATGAACCCCATCGCCCCCCATAGCACCGTAAACGGATCATTTCCGTTCATACCAACCCAAACGAATCCTTCGGTGAATTGCTGCATACCGGCAAAAAGGGGCATCAGCGCAAGCGGCAGATAGCGTTTGTTGCGCTTGAATGCGATGACTGAAATTGCGGTGCCTCCGCCCACAAGAAAGACGCTGGCGGCAAAGCTGACTTGCGCGGAAAGGCACATTGGGAATTCCCTTTTCTGAGATCGTTTTGGAACGGTTCCTGAGCGAAGCCTAAGTTACAAGACAAAGAAATACAAAGGGGCGTTTGTGTCATTGTCGCATCGCTTGGCGGCGTCCTGATTGTGTCGAAGATATTTTCAGAAAAAGGTGTAATGTTTTGCGGGTCACCGCGTCTTGTTAGGCGTGTCATGCGACATTTTGGTGGACGGGCTAGCGCGCTTTGATGGTTTGCACAGCACGACGCAAACGCCTAGCCTCGTAGAGACACGAAGCCGCAACAGAAAGCACCTTGGATGAGCGAACTGACGCAATATGCAATCCTTTTTTGGCTGACCGTCGGTACGTTCGGTTTCGTACTCAGCCTCTATGCGCTGGCGCGGGCTATCGGGGGCGCGCGCGCCGAACCCGCCAAAGATGTGCCCGCCACGGCTGGCACCTTGTCGCGTGATCCGGTTTGGGTGCGTTACCATGCCCGGTATACCGGCTATGCGTTATTGTTTCTCGCATTCGATATGGAGATGGCGTTCATGTATCCTTGGGCGGTTGTTTACCGCGAAGAGGGTCTGATTGCGCTGCTCGATATGGGGGTTTTTCTGGCCATTTTGTTTTTGGGTCTGCTCTATGGTTGGAGCCAGGGCGCGTTGAGGCGACAATGACGATGATCGGGGCCCATGAGGGCGCAATGACAGGGATCAGGCGGTTGATATCGGCCGCCATGGCCCGTGATCTGGCGGCTTTCGTGCTGCCCGGCCCGTCTTATGCGCGGGCGTTGGGGCTTGATCTGGTCTCTGCGCCTATGCGGGTGGTCAGCACCCCGCGCCATGCAAGCCTGTTGATCGTCGTCGGCCCGCTACCAGCAGGTTTGCGTGCTGCTGCGACAGTGGCGTATGCGCAGATGCCACGTCCGCGCGCCATCCTGTCTTTGGGGGCCGGCCACATCGCGCCCTTGCCAGATGCAGATGTATCAGTAGAGCTATCGGCAGCAGGCTTTCTGTCTGGGCTCGCTGATATCCGGCAGGTGATCGCGGCAGGCGCATTTCATACGCAAACTGAGGACTTTACGGCTTCTGCGTTGGACATGCGCATCGTCTATACCTGTCCCATGCACCCGGAGGTCATCAGCGACCAACCGGGCGAATGTCCAAAATGTGGCATGGACCTGGTGCCGAAAGAAACAGCGTCAGATGGACATGCGGGCCATAAAATGGCTGACCCCGGCAATGCCACGCCCGCGAGTGGTACAGAGCATCACGGCCACGGGCATGACCACGGCGATCATGCGGGGCATAGCGATCATGCCTCTCATGCGGAGCATACCGCACATTCCGCGCACGGTGCTGCCGCTGACCCCGCTGATAATGGCGCGGCTGAGGCCGCCTATAGCTGTCCGATGCACCCCGAAGTCACCAGTGACGCGCCCGGAAAATGCCCCAAATGCGGGATGTTTTTGGTGAAGGCCGATGACGCAGAGCCGCACGGACATGGACAAGGGCATGTCCACGGTGACGGCGAACAGAGCGGCCATGCTGCTGCTGATGAAGGCAGTGCGGAGGCCGCCTATAGCTGCCCGATGCACCCCGAAGTCACCAGTGATGCACCCGGAAAATGCCCCAAATGCGGGATGTTTTTGGTGAAAGCCGATGATGTAGAGCCGCATGGTCACGGGCATGACCACGCCCATAGCGATGACACGGTGCATGGCGGTCATGCAGGCCATGGCGGGCATGGCGATCACGCGGGCCATGGTGGTCACGCGGGCCATGGCGATCACGCGGGCCATGGCGATCATGCGGGCCATGGTGGTCACGGTGAGCATATTGACGGCATCGAGCCGCACTTCATGTCGATGGTTGACCTCACACAAGGCCAACCGCGCAGCAGCGACGGCTTGCAGATGGAATGGATCACGGTACCGTTCGGTCCCTTCTTTCCCGGGCTTCCGGCAGGGCTGGGTCTGACGCTGACGCTGGACGGTGATACGGTTGCCGAAAGCAAGGTCATGAGCCATGTCAGTGCAACCGACCTGAGTGATAGCACCGGGATGCCAGCTTCGGATTTCGTCGATCATCTGGGCGCGATGATGCCTCTGAACCCTGTGACCTATCGCGCATTGGCCCTCATGGCGTTGGAGGATTCTGCAGGCGTTGCACCGACAGGCGATGTGCACCGCAGTCGGGCGGCTGCCGTCGAGCGTGAAAGACTGGCTTGCCATCTCAACTGGCTGGCCGAATTTGGGATGCAGTCCGGGTTTCGCTGGCTTGAGGCGCGAGCCGGTGCGTTGGAATTGGCCGTTCGAGAGGCGGATACGACAGGCATCGCCGCACAGGCAGATGCGATCGGGCGCTTGGTTCGCCGGGTTCAGTCCGCGCCGCTGATGAGGATGCGTTTGCGCCGTATTGCGCGCGTGTCAAAAGACGCCACTGCCAGCGGTCCAGTCGACAGGGCGCGCGGTGGTGGCGCAGATGTCCGCAGCGACGATCCAACCTATCAAGACCTCGGCTTCGAGATATGCAGGCAAGACGGGGGCGATGCACTTGCCAGGCTGCGGTTGCGCTGCGATGAGATTTTACAAAGCATCGCATTGATAGCGGCAGCCGGGATGATCGCTACACCAGAACCGCGTGATTTGGGCACGATTACAGGTGACGGCAACGCCTTGATAGAAACGCCGCGCGGCGCAGCCCGGCTTCTTGTCAGCATGAAGGACGGCAAGGTGGCAGCGGCCGATCTGCAAACACCCTCGACGGTGAATGTCGCTCTGGTTGAGACCCTGACAGTGCAACAGGAACTCGGCGACGCTTTGTTCGCCGTGGGTTCGCTCGACTTGTCGCCTTGGGAGCTTCGCGCATGAATTTGCTTGTCATTCTGATAGCGCTTGCCGCAGGCGCCTATGCTTTGGCCATTATTGAGCGATGGGTGGTCTATGGACGGCTCAGCTTTGCCGGTCCGGCATGGTCTGCTTTGGCATTGCTGGGGCGGGAATCGCTGCTGGCACGCAAGTCTGACCGCCTGTTCTTTGAAATGGCCCCGGTTTTGCTTTTGGTAGCAGGGTTGATGGCGGTGGCGGTCATCCCGCTGGCGCCGGGGATCATCATTACCGATCTGGCGACGGGGGCATTGTTTCTGAATGCAGCGCTGGCCTATGTGCTGGTGGCGCTCATCATGGCCGGCTGGGGGCCCAACGGGGCCTATGGGATGATTGCCGGCTGGCGCTTTCTTGGACAGTTTATCGCCTATGCGATGCTGATCGTGATGCCAATCACCGCCGTTGCAATGCGGGCTGAATCGCTTTCGACCGTTGCAATCGTGGCGTCGCAGGAACAGCTCTGGAACGTACTTTATCAGCCGATCGGATTCGTTCTGTTCGTGGTCGCGGCGATGGGGCTGGCATGGTTGCCGCCGCTCGATCTGCCCAATGCCCCCGGTGAGTTGGCAGGTGGGGTCGAAGCTGAATATACCGGCGTGCGGCTGGCGGTGCTACGGTTGGCGCGGATGGTTATCATTCTGGCGTTGGCAGGTGCGACGGTGACCTTCTATCTGGGCGGTTGGATGGGGCCATGGCTGCCGGCAATGGCCTGGAGCGGGATCAAGATATTGCTGGTCGCGGCGGCAATGCTGGGCATCGGCCGTTACATGCCCCGTATTCGCGAGGCCCGCTATCTTTCACTGAGTTGGAAGCTGGGCATTTCGCTGGCGCTGGCGAATATCTTTCTGGTCGGGGTGATTGCATTGGTGGTTCCGATATGACGGTTCAGTTGCTCTTTCTTGCCTTCTTCGGCGTGGCGGCGGTCTGGTTTGGCGTTGTCGTTTTCCGTACCCATTCAATGGTCCGCTCTGCGCTTGCGCTGCTGTTTTCGCAGACCGCGATCGGGGCGATGTTTCTTGTCATGCAGGCGGAGTTTCTAGGCGTCTTGCAGATCATGATGATGGCCACGGAGATGAGCGTAATGGCTATCTTCATGGTGATGTTCATGATGGACCCCGGCGGTATGGGCAAAATGGACATGACCCACCAAAAGCGCCTTTCGCTTTGGGCTGGCGGGGTCGGGCTGCTGGCGGCTTTGTTGCTGGTCTGGCTGCCGGACTGGGGGCCGGTCGCCCTGTCGGTGCCGGGCGCACATGAACAGGCGGCAGATCTGGGGCGCGAACTCATGGGCCGGTCGATGTTCATTTTCCAGTCAGCAGGCTTGACCATTCTGACGGCCATGGTTGCGGCCACAATGGTGGCCATTGTCCCCAACGCGGAGCAACGCAAATGATGCTGGAACTTATCATGGCGCTCAGCATTGGCGCGGGGCTGTTTGGTGTCGGCCTTTACGGGGCGCTGAGCCAGACCAATCTGGTGATGATTATCATGGGGGTCGAATTGATCCTGGCAGCCGCCCTGGTTAATCTGGTGGCCTTCTGGCGCTATTTGCATCCTGATGAACCTGCCGGACAAATGTTCGTGCTGATCGTCATGGCGGTCATGGCCGTTGAAATGGCGGTCGGCTTTGCAATCGCCATTGCGCGATTCCGCGTGCGCGGGTCAGTTGAGATGGAAGAAGCCCGTGAGTTGAAGGGATGACGATGCTAGCACTCATTATCCTCGCGCCGCTTCTGACGGGCATTGCGGTGCTGGCGCTGCGTCGCGCGCCTGAAGCGATTGCGCTGTCGGGTGCCGCAGTCGGGTTTCTGGCGGCGATCGGCACGTTGGCAAATGCCGAGTCTGGCAACTCGTCTCAACTGGTCCTTTCGGGATTGCCGCAAATGCCGCTACGACTGATCGCAACGCCTTTGACGGCCGTTTTCGCGGCTGTTGTTGCGACCGTGGCGACGTTTGTACTGGTCTATGCTGTCGGGTACATGCGCAAAGATCCTGAAAAGGCGCGCTTTTTCGGGATTCTCTTGCTGTTTGTCGCCGCGATGCAGGCTTTGGTTCTAGCAGGTGACTGGATCACCGTCTTGGCAGCCTGGGAGTTGATTGGCTTTTCCAGCTATCTGCTGATCGGCTTCTGGCACGGGCGCGCGGGCGTCGCCAGCGCCGCAACAAGGGCGTTTCTTTATACGCGGAGTGCCGATCTGGGGCTCTATCTGGGGATTTTCATTCTGATTGGATGGGCCGGCACCTCAGAGATTTCCCGGACGCTGGCGATTACCGGATCCCCTGCGCTGCTGGCGGGCGTGTTGCTGCTGATCGGCGCGATGGGAAAATCGGCGCAAGTGCCGTTGCAGGACTGGTTGCAGCGCGCCATGGCTGGCCCGACGCCGGTTTCGGCACTGCTGCATTCGGCGACGCTGGTGGCGGCGGGGGCGATCCTGCTGATCCGGGTTGCACCGATGCTGCCTGCAGGTGCGTTGTTTGTGATTGGGATTGTCGGCGGCGTGACAGCGGTCGTCACAGGGCTGATTGCATTGGCCGAGCGTGACCTCAAGCGGTTGCTTGCGGCCTCAACCTCAAGTCAATATGGCTTGATGCTGCTGGCGATTGGTGCAGGTGTGCCGGTGGCCGCGTTGCTGCATCTGACTGCGCATGCCGCAATCAAAAGCACGTTGTTTCTGGGCGCCGGTGTCTTTCAGCATGACCGTGATAGCACTGACATGGATGCGATCGCAGGCGCGGGCAGGGCGCGACCGCTGGTGCTTGGCGCTTTTGGTATCGCAGCACTGGCGTTGGCGGGGATACCACCGCTGGCGGGTTTTTATTCAAAGGATGCCATTCTTGCGGCGGCCTTGGCAGCATCGGGTGCGGTTTGGCTGGCGCCCTTTGCGCTGGTGGGGACGGTGCTGACGGGCGCATATATGGCGCGTGCGCTGCGGGTGCTTTGGCGCGGCGACGTCCAACCTGTTTCCAGCGAGGGAATGGGCTGGATGGGCGTTGGTATGGCAGTGCTGACGGTCTTGGCCGCGGCATTGGGTTTCAGCTTTGTGCCTCTGGAACACATGCTGGAGGCTGAACTCCCGCCGGAAGGACTTGCGATGCTGCTGGGACTTGCGGCAGCGCTGACCGGTCTGGCTTTGGGCTGGTTTGCCACCCCGGAGCGGCTGATGGGGCCGGTTTTCCCTTGGGCGCAGGCCGGGTTTGTGATCGCGGGGGGCATGGATGGTCTGGCGGTGCGCCCCGCATTCGCCTTGGCTGCGGCCTGCGAAAGATTTGAACAGCGTTTGCTGGCCGGGCAGTTGGCCTTTGTGCGCATTGTGGGCCTTGGCACGGCATCTGGGGCCGCGCGTTTCGACAACCGTCTGTATGATGCGACAAACGAAGTCGGTCGGATGAACATGCGCCTTGGCATTCAGGCTGACAGAACCGACACCCAAGGCATTGACGTCTTTATTTTCGGTCTTGTTGACCGGACCATCGCACTTGGCGACCGCCTGCGCCGCCTGCAAAGCGGACTGATTCACCGCGAACTGGCGCTGACTGTGCTGGGGATTGCGGTGATCGCTGTGCTGCTCTTGATTATTCCCTTTTATCCCTGAAGAAAGACGAACCTGACATGCCTCTTTTATCAATCGCCGTTTTTCTGCCGCTTCTGGGTGGGGTGTTGCTCATGGCATTGCCCGACAAATCGGGACGGGTCGCACATGGTATCTCTATCGCAACAACAGGGCTGACGTTTTTGGTAACGTTGGCTATCTGGGCGCGCGGCACGTCGCCCGGCGGTTTTGCCCAAGTTGAAGAAATCAGTTGGATACCGGCGATTGGCGCGGCCTATCGACTTGGCGTTGATGGTTTAAGTTTACCTCTTATATTATTGACATCACTGTTGTTTTTTCTCTCTGCAATATATGCGGCGCGGGTCACGGACCGTCCGGCGGTTTTTGTGGTGTTGCTGCTGATGCTTGAGACCGCCTCAATCGGGACCTTTGCTGCGCTGGATGCGTTGCTGTTTTATGTGTTCTTCGAGGTGTCGCTTGTGGGCATGTATTTCATGATCGTCGGTTGGGGCTATGAAGAGCGGCAGCGCGCGGGTTTGATGTTCTTTATCTATACGCTGTTGGGTTCGCTGCCGCTTTTGCTGGCAATTATCGGGTTGTATCTGGCCAGTGGCACCTTTGATATGCGTCTGTGGATCGAGGCCCCGCCGCTGACAGGAATGGCCGCGATGCTGGCGCTGATTGCCATGCTGTTCACTTTCGCGGTGAAGATTCCGTCCTTTCCAGTGCATACATGGTTGCCTGCCGCGCACGTACAGGCGCCGACGGTAGGCAGTGTGATTTTGGCGGGCGTGATGCTGAAATTCGGCACCTATGGGCTTGTGCGCTTTGCCTTGCAGATGACACCAGATGCCTTTGCCAAGGCAGGGCAGGTTGTGCTGGCTTTTGGTGTGTTCAGTGCGCTGTTTGGTGCATTTGTAGCCTTGGCGCAATCGGATCTGAAAAAGATGATCGCCTATACCTCGGTCAACCACATGGGCTATGTGGTGATCGGGGTGGCAGTGGCCGCGCTGACACTGGACCCGGATCTGCGTGCAGTGGCGCTGAACGGGGCAACATTGCAGATGGTCAGCCACGGGATCGTCACTGGCGCACTGTTCTTTTTGGTTGGTATGTTGCAGTCCCGCGCTCACAGCCGCGAGATGACAGATTTCGGTGGATTGCTTGGCCGGGTGCCTTGGCTGGGTTGGGCCTTTATCATATCGGCTTTCGCCTCTTTGGGTTTGCCAGGGCTGGCGCATTTTCCGGCTGAATTCCAGATTTTCCTGGCCACGCTGAACATCCAACCCTGGGCCATCATCGCAATTCTTGCCATTGTGGTCACGGCGGGGCTTTACCTGCGCGCCATCGCGGCGGTGTTTTTGGGTGAACCGAATGAGAAATGGGCCGCGATGCCTGATCTTGATCGCGGAGAGTTGCTGGCCGTTGTGCCACTTCTGATCCTGACAATCCTGGTTGGTGTTGCGCCATCGTGGTTGCTCGACATGATTGATGCGACGATGCGGGCCTTGCAATTCTGATGGCCCGCGACCTTTCCTTTCTGTTCCCGGAGTTGCTGCTGGCGGCCACTGTCGTGGTCATGTTGATCGCCGAAATGCTGCGTGCACCGCGGCTTGTGCTGATCTTTGGACTGATCGGACTGGGCCTGTCCACAGCGCTGACCTTGCCGCTGATGGATGCCGACACGGAAGTCTTCGGTGGCACCTACCGGGTTGGGATGCTGTCCGGTTGGGCCAAGCTGATCCTGTTGCCGGGCACCGCATTGGCGCTGCTGATGACCCGCGCGGAGATCGCAGGCAAAGACCGCGAGGGCAGCATGTATACCTTGATCTGCCTGGTGACGCTGGGGGCGCTGATGCTGGCAGGCGGAGGCGACATGATGCTGTTGGTCCTTGGCGTGGTGCTGACGGGATTGGGCTCTTTTGCGATGGTGGCCTGGCCGCGTGATGATGCCGCGACGGAGGCTGCGATGAAATATCTGGTCTTTGGTGCGGTCACTGGATCGGTGATGATCTATGGTGTGACCTTTTGGTTCGGTGGTGCCGGATCAACGCTTTTCAGTGCGCTTGGTGCGCTTGATGACAAGCCGCTGATTGCATTGGCGGGGCTTCTGGCGGTGCTGATCGGGCTTGGATACAAGGCCGCTCTCGTGCCCTTCCAGTTTTGGGCGCCAGACGCGTATGACGGTGCGCCCATATCAATCGCAGCGTTTTTATCTGTTATTACCAAAGTGGCTGCGATCTTCGCCTTTGCGCAGATCTTGCGCGACTTGCCGGTCAGCACTGGTTGGCCCCTGGTAGTGGCGGTGATTGCCGCAGTGACCATGATATACGGCTATCTGGCGGCGTTGGTGCAAACCAATGTGGTGCGGCTGCTGGCCTATTCTTCGGTGGCGCAGGCGGGGTATTTCATGTTGGGGATTGTGGCGCTTGGGACCAGCCCGCTGGCCTTGCCTTCGGTGATCGTTTTTGGAGCAGCCTATATCGCGATGAACCTTGGAGCCTTTGCGGTGGTGATGATTGCGGGCCGCTCGCTTGCGGATTTCAAAGGCTTTGGCAGGGCGCGGCCATTGATCGGTGTAGCGATGGTGGTTTTCCTGCTGTCGCTCACCGGTATTCCGCCGTTGTTCGGCTTTGTCGGAAAAGTATTGCTGTTTGGCGCCGCGATCGAGGCTGGTTATCTGTGGCTGGCGGTCGTCGGCATTGTGGGCACTGTGTTGGCGCTGGCGGTTTATCTGCGCATCATGGTGCCGATGTATCAGGCGCAAGAGGACACCGCCGGGCAGGGCGCCATCGCGCCGCTTGTGCTACTGGTGCTCTTTGTGACGACGCTGGTGACCATGCTGATGGGGCTCTTTGCGGGCGTTTTCCCGGGCTGATGCAATCAACGGGTGCTGGCCCCCGCGACGTTCATCCGCTCGCGCCAAGGGCCGTCAATGTCCCTACCCCCAATGCGGCATTGGTGCGCGCGATGGACGACGCGGCATCAGCTTCGGAGTTGGTCAGGGCGCGGATGGCGTCGATGGTCTCAGGGACCACGATAGCCTGATTGTCGACCATATAGGCATAGAACAGCTCATCGCCCACGACCTTGAGCATGTCTTCCCATAAGGCTACCTCATAGAGGCTGTCATTGGGACGACTGAAATCGGCCATCATTTCCTTGACGGCATTGAGTGCGCCAAGCCCGTCCGACATCCGGATCAACGCAATCCGCGAGGATGCGCGGAACGCGTCAAGCACCTCCTCCTTTGAGGCTTTGCGCGGCATCCTGACCGACCAATAATGAAGATGCGCGAGCGTTTGAGGCACTTTCACCGCCATTGTCACCACATCAAGGCCGGGATCGACGGTTTGTGCATCAGGGCCTTGATGACTGGGAATGTCAGGCTCCGGGACAAGGGTGTTCATGATCCCGCCAAGATGGCTTTCCCAAGGATCGGTGGCGCGGCGTAACAATGTCCCGCGTGCCGCGGCTAGTAGCCCCGCAGTTTTCAGGGCGGTGAGCGTGCGCACAATCGAGGTCGTGTTGCAGGATACCACGCGGGTACTGTTGCGTCCGATGGCACTTGCGTAATTCGCCTCAGCGACGAAGGAATGGCCGGTGATGCTGTGTTTTTCACCACCGTGAACGATGAATCTGATGCCTTTCTCCCGGTAGGTGCCGACGTTCTGCGCGGCGATCTTCTTTGGGGTGCAATCAACCACAATATCGGCAGAGGCGAGCAAATCATCGCCCACGCCGGCCACTTGCAGACCGGCCGCGCGCATGGCTGGCGCATGATCGGGGTCGGCCGCGTAAAGCGCGAAGCCCTTTGTGATTGCCATCCGCGCGCGCCAGTCGGCGACGACGTCGGCCACACCAACCAGATGCATATCTTCTTGGGCTGCAACCGCGTCCGCGACACGTTTACCAATCACACCGTAACCGTTCACGGCCACTTTAATGGGGTTTGGCTCTGTCATGTCGTACTTTCGGTGTTTGTATCGGACAATGGCTTTGCCGCCATCAGGTCAGCTTCCGCCTTGGTGATGTAGTCACGGGTCAGCGGTACACTGTCGCGGCGCTTTGCCAGCTGGATCTGGAACACCATCAAACGGCCATTGCGGAATGCCATTTCGCAGATCGCCAGATAGAACTCCCACATGCGGCAGAACCGTTCATCATAAAGCGCGCGCGCCGTTTCGCGCGCGGCGGCGAAGCGTTCGGACCAATGCCGCAGCGTTTCAGCGTAATGCAGTCGCAGGATCTCGATATCTGTGACCCAAATGCCCTTTTTCTCTGCCGCGGCGATCGTTTCCGACAGGGTGGGCAAGTACCCGCCGGGAAAGATGTATTTTCGGATCCACGGATCACTTCCGCCCGTGGCCGCCATCGTACCAATCGCGTGAACGACAGCGACCCCGTCAGGTTTGAGGACGCGCTGGATGGTCGCGAAGAACGGTTCAAACCCGCTGGGGCCGACGTGTTCGAACATGCCGACGGATACTACCCGGTCATAAAGGCCGCGCTCCTGACGGTAATCGCGCTTTTCAAAAGCGACTTGATCGGAGAGGCCCGCTTGTGCCGCATGTGCGCGTGCAGCGGCGATTTGTTCGGTCGAAAGGCTCAACCCGGTGACGCGGGTCTGATGCTGGGCGGCAAGTTCCACCGCCAGCCCGCCCCAGCCGGAGCCGATATCAAGCACCTCATGTCCGGGTTGCAACAGCAACTTGGCCGCGATGTGATGCTTTTTGAGGGTCTGGGCCTGCTCAAGCGTTTCGGTGCCGGTGGGGAAATACGCGCAGGAGTATTGCCGATCAGGGTCGAGAAAGAGATCGTAGAGATCGGTCGAAATGTCATAGTGATGGGCGACATTTGCGTGCGAGCGGCTGATGGGGTTGTGATGCAGCCGGCGGCTCAGCAAGGCGTCGCGCCAGGAATTGAGCCGACTGCCGGGCAGTGCATCGACCCCGTCCATATTTGACATGCAGATTGACAGAAGATCGCGCAGAGTGCCGTATTCGATGATAAGCGTGCCGTCCATATAGGCCTCGCCAAGGGCGAGGCTGGGATTTGCCAGTATCCTTGCCGGGAGCTTGGTATCGGTCAGACGCACCATGACTTCGGGGGCACCGCCGGGGCCGAATTGCCAAGTTTCGCCAAATGGATCCCTGACCGACAACTGGCCGGTCTGGATAAGCCGACGCAGCGCTTTTGAAAGTAATGCCATCGCGGGCCGTCCCAGCGCAAAGCGCGCAGCCTGCGGTTGCTGATGCTGTAATTCCAAGGTGTCGTCAGACGAGGTTTTGCTATTGGACATAGTCGTTTACTCCGTGTCGTATCTCTTTTTGAAG
>NZ_JBELFI010000074.1:0-12650 GCF_042093035.1 Yoonia sp.
ACCCGTCGATCACGCTCCGGTCGCCGCGACGCTTGGACGACAAAATCACGTCCCCTTTCGCGCGGGGCTGCAAGCTGCCGGTGGTGTCGAGCATTATGGTCGTGCGCCTATCTTGTCGGTCCGATCCGATGTTAGGCATGTGTTAAGGCGTTGAACAAGCCGACAGGCCGAGAACCGACGCGAAATACTTCAGCGGCGATGAAGCCGCCTAAAACTTAGGCGATGAGTGCCGCGATCACTTTAATGTTCTGGCAAGAAACGCCTGGGTCTCCGTCCTTTGCGGGGCTTCAAAGAGTGCATCCGGCGGCCCTTGCTCAATAATGCGACCATTCTGCAGGAAGCATACTTTGTCGGCGGCTTGCCGCGCGAAACCCATCTCATGCGTGGCCAATACCATCGTCATGCCCTGCTGCTTGAGCATCAACAAAACGTCCAACACTTCGCCGACCAACTGCGGATCAAGCGCCGATGTGATTTCATCAAAAAGCATCACCTCTGGACGCATCGCCAAGGCGCGTACGATGGCCACTCGCTGTTGTTGACCACCTGAAAGCTGATCGGGATAGTTATGCATCCGGTCCGCAAGACCGAAGCGCGCAAAGAGGTCTTCCACCTCAGGCGCCAGCGCATCGCGTGATTTGCCATGCACGCGGCGCGGTGCCAGCATTGCGTTTTCAAGTGCTGTCATATGCGGAAAAAGATTGAAGCTTTGAAACACCATCCCGATGCGCGCACGCACTGATTGCGGGTCCAGACCGGGCATGGCGATGTCTTCTCCGTCGAGGAAGATCTCGCCGTCCTCGACGGTTTCCAAAAGGTTAATGCAGCGCAGAAGTGTTGATTTGCCAGCCCCCGATGCGCCGATCAGGCAGACCATTTGGCCTTCGTCCACATCCAGATCAATCCCATCGCAAACGGTCATATCGCCAAAGCGTTTGACTACGCCGCGCAGTTCAAGCTTGGCCATCAGCTTCGGTCCCGCCTTTGCTTGGCCATCAGATGATCGGCGTAGCGCGTGGCGGGGATGGTCACGACCAAAAAGATAATCGCCGCACCGACATAGGGCGTGAAATTGGCGGTCAGGGATTTGAAAACGCCCGCCTGCCGGAAGATTTCAACCGGGCCGATGAAGCTCAGAAGCGAGACATCCTTTTGCAATGCAATCAGCATGTTCATCTGCGACGGCACCACATTGCGCACCGCCTGCGGCAGCACCACATCGCGCATCACCTGCCGTTCCGACAGGCCAAGCGACAATGCCGCGGCGCGTTGGCTCTGATGCACGCTGTCGATGCCGGAGCGGAAAATCTCGGCCACGTAGGCAGAATAGGTCAGCACCAAAGCCAGCGAGCCCCAGATATAGGGCGAATTCCAAGGGCGCGGCAGACCCAGCCCCGGAATGCCGAAGCCGATCAAATAGACCGTTAAAATCACCGGCACGCCGCGAAACACATCTGTAAACCCGGCCCCGAAAATGCGCAGCGGAAAAAGGGCCGGTGACTTGGCATCGCGCGCAAGAGCTATCAGCAAACCCAGGATCGCAATCGCAGGCGCCGACCACGCGAAAATCATCACATTCACAAGGAACGCATCCAGCAATTTGGGAAATGTCTCGGCCAACACGCCGCCGTTGAAAAAGCTGCGTTGCACCTTTTCCCAGCCGGGGGTCATGGGCACGAAAATAACGATCACGGCAATGACCAGCGCGGTGCTGGTACCCGCGATAATCAGCGACCGGCGGCGTTGCTGCGCCTCGTAGCGTTGGCGGCGGGTCAGCCCCGCCGCTTGCGACTTGGCCATATTACTGGATCAATGGCACACCGGTGGTGTCCTGAAGCCATTCCGCTTCAATGGCCGCCAAAGCGCCGCTTTCGGTCAATGCCGCAAGTGCTTCATCGACGCAGGCTTTCAGTGGGTTCCCTTCTTCCATCAACATGCCGAATTGATCGGGCTCATCGGTCATGTCAGGCGCAAATTGGCCAATCACGGCAGAGCCTTCGATCATCACTGCACTGAGGAACAATGCCGTGGGCAAATCGAACAGGGCGGCATCAATCTGATTGGCGCTGATGGCCGCGTTCACATCCGCGTTGTCACCATAAAGCAGCAGATCACTTGCAGGCCGAATGACGTCCGTGAGCTTTGGCACCGCTGTTGTTGAGCCGACAGCGCCCCATTTCAGCGCGCGCAATGCCGCCATTGTCGCGTCAGTATCAACCGCACCGGGCCCGACAAGGACCGCCATTGGTGCCGTGTAATAAGGGGCAGAAAAATCCACGATCTCATCGCGCGCGGCCGTGATCGAATATTGCTGCATGTTGAAATCGAAATTCTTCGCACCGGGCTGCATTGCCTCGTCAAAAGACGACCGCACCCAAGTCACATCTTCGGCGGCAAAGCCCATTTCCTCCGCGACGGCATAGGCAACTGCTGCCTCAAACCCCTGCCCGCTTTCAGGCGCATCATCCATAACCCACGGGAAATAGGCCGGGTTGCCGGTGGCGATTGTCAGCGTGCCCTCCGTCAAAGTCTTGCCCGTGGCGCAATTGCCGTCCGCGAAGGCTGTAGTTGACATCAAAGCGGCAGAAACAGCGGTAATTACTGGCAGTTTTTTCATGGTAGCGGACCCTTTGTTGAACAGATTTTCTTCAAAGGTAGTGGCGGCCGGGAGGGCTGTCCAGCGCGATCAGCCGCCGACCATATAGGGCATGAGGATGATTTCATTCTCTGGCCCGATCTCAGTGAACCACGCTTCTCGGTAGATGACACCATCCAAAGACAAGGACACACCGCGTTTTATCTGCGGCGCAAGGCCAGGGTATTTCTTGGCAAGAGCATCCAGTAACTCTTTGAAGTTACGGGCTTCCACCTCCACCCACTCCTGGCCGTCGGTCATTGCACGTAAAGAGCCCCAGACTTTGACCCTGACCATGACTTAACCCGTCATCGCCTTCAAAAGGCGCGGCGGAGACATCGGTAATTCCGTCATTCGCACGCCAGCAGCGCGGGAGACTGCGTTTGAGATGGCCGCCAGTGGTGGCACGATCGGGGTCTCGCCCACGCCGCGCACACCGTAAGGGTGACCAGGGTTCGGGATTTCGAGAATGACCGTCTCAATCTCAGGTAGGTCAGAGGCCACAGGAATGCGATAATCCAGAAAGATCGGGTTCTGCAAACGTCCGTCCTCGCCGTAGATATATTCCTCATTCAAGGCCCAGCCGATACCTTGCACGGCACCACCTTGCATCTGCCCCTCGACGTAGTCGGGATGCACAGCTTTGCCAGCGTCCTGGAAAACCGTATAGCGCAGGATTTTGGTAGCACCCGTTTCAGGATCTACTTCTGTATCAACAAGATGTACGCCGAAGCTGACACCGGCACCATCGGCGTTGACTTCATGGTGACCTGCAATAGGACCGCCTGTGTTACTGGCCACGGCTGCGATCTCCGCCAGTGTCATTGGCGGGTGGGTGCCTGCGTTTGGGCCGGCTGGCACGACCGCGCCATCCTGCCAGTTCACCGCGCCCTCATCAATGCCCCAAAGCTTGGCAGCACGGCGGCACATCTCATCCTTGGCCGCGCGCGCCGCCTTGATTGTGGCAAGTCCCACTGCAAAGGTCACGCGGCTGCCATCGGTGATGTCGTTGAAGCCCAGAGATGAGGTATCCGCGATGACCGTGCCGACCTTGTCATAAGGCACGCCCAATTCCTCAGCCGCCATCATCGAGATCGACGCACGAGAGCCTCCGATATCCGGGTTGCCTTCGACGACGCCAACGGTACCATCATCATTGATGTTGAGTGACACACAGGTGTTGCCGCCAAAATTGAACCAGAAGCCGCAAGACAGCCCCCGCCCCTGATTTGGACCCAAAGGCGCGCTATAGTGCGGGTGCGCTTTGGCCGCTTCGAGCGTGGCAACCAAACCGATCTCATTGAAGGTCGGCCCGTAAGACGACAGTGTCCCCTTGCGGGCCGCATTCATCAGGCGCACATCCAGCGGATCGAGACCCAATTCCTGAGAAAGCTCATCCACGACGCTTTCGACCGCATAGATCGCGGTCGGCGCGCCGGGTGCGCGATAGGGGATTTCCATCGGGCGGTTTGTCATCGCGTTCCAACCGATGGTTTCGACCGCCTCCAGATCATAGGCAGCAAAGGCCGCTTGCGCGCCCATATCGACCGTCTCATTTGGATAGGCCCCGCCCGAATAGCGTAACTCTGCACGGGCAGCAGTGATGCGGCCCGCCTTGGTCATGCCGATCTTGACATCCATCGAGGTCGAGATCGTCGGGCCAGTTGCGCGCAAAACCTCGGAGCGGCTCATCACGATCTTCACAGGTCGGCCAGATTTACGTGACAACGCAAGTGCTACGGGCTCAATGAAGGTGGAGGTCTTGCCGCCGAAGCCGCCGCCGATTTCCGATGCGGTGATGCGCAGCTGGCTTTCCTCGACACCCAAGACGGCGGCGCAATTGGCGCGGACCATGTATTGACCTTGGGTGCAGCACCAAACTTCGCCCCGGCCATCATTGCCAAGGCTCGCGAGACAGGCCTGTGGCTCAATATAGCCCTGATGGGTTGCAGCAGTCTTGAAGCTGCGCTCGACAATCCTGTCGGCCTTGGCAAAGCCAACCTCAAGATCGCCGTGTCCAAAGGCGCAGCGCATTGTGACGTTCTCAGACATCCCTTCCGGGACATTTTCCAATGCGCGGCCTGATAGCACGACGGGCGCATCTGGGCGCATTGCCACATCAACATCAGTCACATGGGGCAGCTCCTCATAGACCACCTCGATCAGGCGGATCGCCTGTTTCGCAATCGACTTGGCAGTCGCAGCGACCGCCGCAACAGCATGGCCATCGTAAAGCACCTTGCCCTTGGCCAAGCAGTTCACTGCAATATCGGCATAGCCTGCGTCTTCGGGCGTCGCCAAATCGGCGGAGGTGACAATCGCCTTCACACCGGGCAGTGCTTGCGCAGCGGCGGTATTGATCGACACGATCCGCGCATGTGCGTGCGGGCTGCGTAAAATCCGACCGTGCAGCATACCAGGAGCAGATATATCGGCGCCATAAGCCGCTTTGCCGGTGACTTTATCCAGCCCATCGGGGCGAATAACGCGAGTACCAACGACTTTGAAATCGCGCTTTGCTTGCTCATCCAGTGCCATGCTATGCGGCCCTCATTTCTGCAGCGGCTTTTTGTACCGCTTTGATAATTTTGTCATATCCGGTGCAACGGCAAAGGTTCCCCGCCAGCCAATACCGCACTTCGGTGTCGGTCGGGTCAGGGTTCTGTTCCAAAAGCGATTTCGCAGCAACAAGAATGCCCGGCGTGCAAATTCCGCATTGCAAGGCGGCTTCTTCTAGGAAGACGCGCTGCAAAGGATGCAGGTCTTCGCCAGTTGCCATGCCTTCGATGGTCTCGATCTCGGCGTCCTGAACCTCGACACCCAACACCAGACATGCGCAAACAACCCGCCCGTTCAGCGTCACGCTACAGGCGCCACAATCACCGGTGCCGCAGCCTTCCTTGGCCCCTGTCAGACCAAGACGGTCGCGCAGAACGTCCAGCAGGGTTTCGTCCGTCTGGCAAAGGAACTCCGTCCGGTCGCCGTTGATTGTGGTTTCAACTGGGATCGTCTTCATGATGTGCCTCCGGCGCGGGAATATGCGATGCGGGCGGCGCGCTTGGCCAGCACGCCTGCGGTTGTTGTGCGGAATTCAATCGTGCCGCGTTTGTCGTTAATCGGAGAACACGCAGCCTCAGCGGCAGCGACAAGAGCCGAGATTGCCTCATCGTCGAGTTTTGAACCAACCATCGCGGCACCCGCTTCCGGCACCAAGCGCACTGTCGGGGCGACAGCGCCCAGCGCAACGCGGGCCTGCGTCACAGTGCCATCGGCATCCAAAATGAGGTTCACCGCGGCAGCAGACACAGCAATATCCATTTCCGTGCGCGGAGTGAAACGCAAGTAGGCATCGCCAGCGCGCGCGGGGCGCGCGGGCAAAAAGAACGACGTGATGAATTCACCCCGGGCGAGCGCGGTTTTGCCGGGGCCAACGGGGACATCCACTACCGGCAGGTAACGCACACCATCAGGTCCATGCAGGCGCGCGAAGGCGTCCGCGGTCACAAGTGCCGGTACAGAATCGCCAGCGGGTGAGGCGGTACAAAGGTTGCCTGCCATGGTCGCGCGGTTTTGCACCTGGGTTGATCCGATCAATTCGGCACCTTCAACAACTCCCGGCCAGGCGGCTTTCAATGCGGCGTGTTCGCCCATTTCCGCCGCCGACACAGCCGCGCCGATCCGAAACCCACCATCTTCTTCAACGATATCGCGCATACCCGGCAGATGCTTGAGGTCAACCATCAGGTCAGGCTCAACCAATTCTGATTTCAGCATCACCAGCACATCGGTACCGCCGGTCAGGATCCGCGCGATCCCCTCCTCTGCGGCCAGCACAGCGGAAGCCGCAGCAAAACTTTCAGGTTTGATGTATTTCATTCAGGCGATCCATTTCTTGAGCGGAAATTGCGCGCGCCACGCACAGGGCTTTTGATGCCATTGTGTCGCGTGGCGAAAGCAGGGTCAAACGCATTCATTGATTGCCAAGCCAACCTGACCCGCCGTAGTTTGCGCCCATGACATTGCACAACCGTTACCCCGCTATTTCAGACCTCAAATCCCGTGCCCGTCGACGCATTCCTCATTTTGTCTGGGAATACCTCGACAGTGCGACCGGTGTTGAGGCAACACAAGCGCGCAATCGCACCAAGCTGGATGAGGTCTTATTGAACCCGTCAATCCTGCATGGCGAGTTTGAGCCTGATCTGTCGGCAACGCTTTTGCGGCACACCCATCCGCTGCCCTTCGGGATTGCGCCAGTTGGGATGTCGGGGCTGATTTGGCCGGGCGCTGAACAGATGCTGGCTAGGACCGCTGCCAAGGAGGGCATTCCCTACACGCTGTCCACAGTCGCCAGTCAGCTGCCAGAAGACGTTGGCCCGCATACAGGTGCACAGGGGTGGTTTCAGCTCTATCCGCCACGCGATCCAGACATTCGCGATGATATCCTGTCGCGTGCCAAGGCAGCGGGATTTCACACCATTGTGCTGACCGTTGATGTGCCCGTCGCCTCACGCCGCGAGCGGCAAACGCGCGGCGGTCTGACCAATCCACCCAAGTTGACGCCAAGACTGGCAATGCAGGCCGCACAGTGTCCGGCCTGGCTGAATGGCATTCGTCAGACAGGTATGCCACGTCTGCGTTTGATGGAAAGCTATTCTGAAAACCGCAGCGCCCTGCCCTCAAACCAGCACATCGGCTATCTTCTGCGCACGTCGCCTGACTGGGATTACTTCAAGGCGCTCCGTGATGCGTGGGACGGTCCGTTAATCGTAAAGGGCGTCAGCAGACCGGATGACGTGGCGCGGTTGACGGATGAAGGCGCCGATGCGCTTTGGGTCAGCAATCACGCAGGACGGCAGTTCGATGGCGGCCCGGCCAGCATCGAAACCCTGCCCGACGTACGGGCTGCAACCAACCTGCCAGTGATTTTTGACAGCGGCATCGCGGGGGGTCTCGATATCTTGCGCGCGCTGGCCTTGGGTGCGGACTTTGTCATGCTTGGCCGGGCTTTCCACTACGGATTGGCCGCATTGGGCGCGCAAGGGGCGCATCATGTCGTCGATATCCTGCGTCAGGATATCATCAGCAATATGGGGCAACTTGGTACAAAGACACTGGCCGACGTGCCTGCCACTCTGAGAACAACACCATAAATTTCTAGACGCTCCGCCATTTGCTCACTACGAATGCTGCAACTGCGAAAGGACCAGCCATGCCCGACTTCAAGAAAATCCTCATTGCCAACCGCGGTGAGATCGCGATCCGCATCATGCGCGCGGCCAATGAGATGGGCAAGAAGACGGTCGCCGTCTTTGCAGAGGAAGACAAACTTGGTCTGCACCGTTTCAAAGCGGATGAGGCGTACCGGATTGGCGAAGAACTCGGCCCGGTCGCCGCTTACCTTTCGATTGATGAGATCATTCGCGTGGCCAAGATGGCCGGGGCGGACGCGATCCACCCCGGCTACGGCCTGCTGTCAGAAAACCCTGATTTTGTCGATGCCTGTGCCGCCAATGGCATCACCTTCATTGGCCCCAAAGCCGAAACCATGCGCGCCCTTGGCGACAAAGCCAGCGCGCGCCGTGTCGCAGTTGAGGCTGGTGTGCCCGTCATACCTGCCACCAACGTGCTGGGCGACGACATGGCTGCAATCAAGAAAGAAGCGGCAGAAGTTGGCTACCCGCTGATGCTGAAAGCCTCCTGGGGTGGTGGTGGTCGCGGCATGCGTCCGATCATGTCTGAGGACGAGCTTGAGGAAAAAGTCCTCGAAGGCCGCCGTGAGGCAGAAGCCGCGTTCGGCAACGGCGAAGGCTATCTGGAAAAGATGATTATGCGTGCGCGCCACGTTGAGGTGCAGATCCTCGGTGATAGCCATGGCCAGATCTACCACCTTTGGGAGCGGGATTGTTCGGTGCAGCGCCGCAACCAAAAGGTCGTGGAGCGCGCGCCCGCCCCCTATCTGTCCGGCACCCAGCGCGAACAGCTTTGCAATCTGGGCAAGAAGATCTGCCAGCACGTGAACTACGAATGCGCAGGCACCGTTGAATTCCTGATGGATATGGACAGCGGTGAATTCTATTTCATCGAAGTGAACCCGCGTGTGCAGGTGGAACACACCGTCACCGAGGAAGTCACCGGCATCGACATCGTGCGCGCGCAAATCCTGATCGCGGAAGGCAAGTCTCTGGTCGAGGCAACAGGCTGCGCGTCGCAGTACGACGTGAAGCTTGACGGGCACGCGCTGCAATGCCGGGTGACGACAGAGGATCCGCAAAACAACTTTATTCCAGACTATGGGCGCATCCAGATGTATCGCTCTGCCACGGGCCCGGGCATCCGTTTGGACGGCGGTACCGCCTATTCGGGCGCTGTTATCACGCGGTATTACGACAGCCTGCTGACAAAAGTGACCGCGCGCGCGCCGACACCGGAAATGGCAATTGCACGCATGGACCGCGCCCTGCGCGAGTTCCGCATACGTGGTGTTTCAACCAACATCGCTTTTGTGGAAAACCTGCTCAAGCATCCGGTATTTCTGAACAATGAATACCACACCAAATTCATTGATGAGACGCCTGACCTGTTCAAGTTTTCCAAACGCCGCGACCGCGCGACGAAACTTCTGACATATATCGCCGATATTACGGTCAACGGGCATCCCGAAACAGCTGGCCGCCCTCATCCGGCCGCGGATGTGAAGCCACCGCGTCCTCCGGTCAAGCCATCCACCGATGTCACACCCGGTACCCGCAATATTCTTGATGAATTCGGGCCAGAGGCCGTGGCCGACTGGATGCGCGACCAAAAGCAGTTGCTGATTACCGACACCACCATGCGCGACGGGCATCAGTCTTTGCTGGCCACGCGCATGCGCTCAATCGACATGATTAACGCGGCACCGGCCTATGCTGCCAAGATGAATCAGCTTTTCAGTGTCGAATGCTGGGGCGGCGCGACCTTCGATGTGGCCTACCGCTTTTTGCAGGAATGCCCGTGGCAGCGCCTGCGCGATATCCGCACCGCAATGCCGAATATCATGACGCAGATGCTGCTGCGCGCATCCAACGGTGTGGGGTATACCAACTATCCCGACAACGTGGTGCAAAGTTTTGTGGCGCAGGCCGCCAATTCAGGCGTTGATGTCTTCCGCGTGTTCGACAGCCTCAACTGGGTTGAGAACATGCGTGTCGCGATGGACGCGGTTATCAAGGCCGAAAAAGTCTGTGAAGGCACGATCTGCTACACAGGCGATCTGTTGGACCCCAAGCGGTCGAAATATGACCTGAAATACTACGTCGGCATGGCCAAAGAGCTGGAGGCAGCAGGCGCCCATGTGCTGGGTCTGAAAGACATGGCAGGATTGCTGAAACCGGCTGCTGCAACCATGCTCATCAAGGCATTGAAGGGCGAAACCAACCTGCCGATCCACTTCCACACGCACGATACATCCGGTGCAGCGATTGCAACGGTGCTGGCGGCATCTGCGGCAGGTGTGGACTGTGTGGACGGGGCCATGGATGCGTTGTCAGGCAATACATCCCAGCCGACCCTCGGTTCAATTGTCGAATCCCTGCGTGGAGACAAACGCGACACCGGATTGGACATCGCGGCAATCCGTGAGATCAGCAATTACTTCGAACAGGTGCGCGCCCATTACGCGGCCTTTGAAAGCGGCCTGCAAGCACCTGCATCGGAAGTGTACTTGCATGAAATGCCCGGCGGTCAGTTCACCAATCTCAAGGCGCAGGCCCGTTCGCTGGGGCTGGAAGAGCGCTGGCATGAGGTCGCGCAGACCTATGCAGACGTCAACGCGATGTTCGGCGATATCGTGAAGGTGACGCCGTCCTCCAAAGTTGTGGGTGACATGGCCTTGATGATGGTCAGCCAGAACCTGACGCGGGCGCAGGTCGAAGACCCGAAAGTTGACGTGGTCTTCCCCGACAGCGTCGTGGAAATGTTGCATGGCGATCTGGGTCAACCACCCGGAGGCTGGCCAAGGGAAATCCAAAAGAAGGTATTGAAGGGCGACAAGCCGATCACAGACCGTCCCGGCGCACTGTTGCCACCGGTCGATCTGGAAGCAACACGCGCCGATTTGTCAGCACAGCTTGAAGGGAAAGCCGTCGACGACGAGGACCTGAACGGGTATCTGATGTACCCCAAGGTCTTCCTCGACTACGCCGGTCGTCACCGGACCTATGGCCCGGTGCGCACCCTTCCGACCCGCACGTTTTTTTATGGCATGGAACCGGGAGAGGAAATCGTCGCTGAAATCGACCCCGGCAAGACGCTTGAAATCCGAATGCAGGCGGTCGCAGAGATGAACGAAGACGGCGAAGTGAAGGTGTTCTTTGAATTGAACGGCCAGCCACGTACAATCCGCGTGATGAACCGCCTGGCCGCGTCCGAGAAAGTCTCGCGGCCCAAGGCAGAGGCTGGCAACGCCAACCACATCGGCGCACCGATGCCGGGCGTTGTGGCCACGGTTGCAGCGCAGGCTGGCAAACAGGTCAAGGAAGGCGATTTGTTGTTGACCATCGAGGCGATGAAGATGGAAACCGGCATCCACGCAGAGCGGGATGCGGTCATCAAAGCGGTCCATGTGCAGGCAGGTGGTCAAATTGACGCGAAGGACTTGTTGGTTGAGTTCGAGTGAGCCAACATCTGGCACTCCTGTCGATCCTCGTGCCGGATTACGATACGGGGATTGCGTTTTTCGTGGGCAAGATGGGCTTTGACTTGCTTGAAGACACCGACCTCGGAGATGGCAAACGCTGGGTGCGCGTGGCCCCGCACGGTGCGCAAACCGTTTTTCTGCTGGCCCGCGCAATCGGGGAGCAGCAGATTGCTGCCATCGGCGATCAAGGGGGCGGTCGGGTCTGGCTCTTTTTACAAACGGATAGGTTCTCGCGGGACTATGACCGAATGCGGGAAAACGGAATTCTTTTCGAGGAAAACCCACGCAAGGGACCCTACGGGACCGTTGCAGTCTTTCGTGATCCATTCGGAAACCGCTGGGACCTGATCGAATTTAGAGCATAGCGCAACATGCACAAAATCCTCTTCCTCAGCGATCTTCACCTTTGCGCAGCCGGAGAAACCATCATCGGGCTGAATCCATCGGCCCGCACCAAGGCTGTGTTGGATGCGGCAATTGCCGACCACGCAGATGCCGATGCCATGATCCTCTTGGGCGATCTGGCCCATCGGGGGGAGCACGAGGCCTACCGGGATCTGCAACGCCAAATTACTGACTTGCCGATGCCAGTGATCCCCATGATGGGCAACCACGACCGCCGGGACGTGTTTTTACAGGTTTTCACCGATGCCCCCAAAACGGCTGAGGGGCACATTCAGCATGTCTTTGATCTGGGAAACACGCGAATCATCACATTGGATTCGCTTGATGGGCCGCCCTACGTTGACACCGATCATGCAGGCAAGATCTGCCCGGCGCGTATGGCGTTTTTGGACACAGCATTGGCCGCGCGTGATGGCAGGCAGGCCATTGTCTGCATTCACCACCCGCCCTTTGATACCGGCATTGCGGGGATGGATAAGATCAAGCTGACTGACGGGGATGGCTTTCTGGATACGCTCGCCCAGCACGGCAATCTGCACCTGATTTGCGGGCATATTCATCGCACGATGTCGGGTTTTGCGCGCGGCGTCCCATGGAGCATGTTCAAAAGCCCCTGCCACCAGGGCGTTCTGGATTTGCAAAGCCCGAATTCGCATCTCTCCAGCAATGAACCGGGCGCATATGGTATCGCACTTTTGACACAAAACGGCGTTGTGGTGCATAGTGAAGACGTTGGACTGCAAGACAGACAGCTTTTTGGCGGCTACACGACAAAGGGTTAAGGCAAGGCGCAGGTTTCCAAGAAAAACGACACCGACATGCGATTTTGGTCTTGCAAGACTGGCAGAGTGTTTATAGATCACGGCTCACGAAATGCAGCGCGGGCGTAGCTCAGGGGTAGAGCATAACCTTGCCAAGGTTAGGGTCGGGCGT
>NZ_JBELFI010000075.1:0-12302 GCF_042093035.1 Yoonia sp.
GTAGTCATTTTCTTGGCGTTGGGTCCTTCCGTTGATTCCAACAGTACCAATGAGGACAGATTCCCCCTTCTTGGCAGCGTTTGTCGGGCAATAAAATCGACCAGTTCAGGGTCGTCTCCATCAAAGTAGTCGGACGTCAGCGCGCTAAAATCCCGCATACCCAGCGCGCGCAAGGCGCAAAGCCGCCAGTTTGCGCTGTCAAAAAGCGTCTTGTCGGTTTGCCCGTAGATGAAGGGGAACCGATAGCTGGCCCAATCTGCGGGCTTGCTCAGGCTGAGGCCCGGTGTGAAGCGCTGCGCAATCGTGCGGCCCCAATCGACTGTGCCCACGTTGGCCCGTTGCGCCGGAAAGGCGGGGGGTTCGGGCGCGTTTTCCGAGACAAAGTACCCTGAACGTCCGCGCGACATCAGATAGTCGTCAGCAACCAATTCGGTGTACGCCAATGTTACCGTAATTCTGCTGACCCCCAAATGCGCCGCCATCTTGCGCGACGAAGGCAATTTTTCGCCCGCGCGCAAGCGCCCCGCGAGTATCCCTTGCGCGACCATTTGCTGAACGCGCGCTTGCAGGGTGCCCTCTGCCGAAGGGTCGATAAAAAAGCTTTCGACGGAAATTGACATATACTGGCCTTATCTGAGGCTCCAGATTGGCCTTAAGGTCGTGAAGAAGCAAGAGAGCAACGCAGAAAGCCGCAGAGTTTCACAGTGCGACCGCCGGAAATTCCATGCGCCCCCGTTTCAAGGTTAGCCCTAAACGGAGAGGCCCTATGAAATTGCTACAGATTGCGTTCATTATTGTTATCGGAGCCACCAGTCTGGCGGCCTATGTGACGTCGCAAACCCTGCACGGCGCCGATGTTGTGGTGGAGCAGAGCCAAGGCCCTGCTCCGGTCACGTCTTAACCCAAGACGCGGGTTATGGCCGCGTCAACTGCTTCGGTCACTTGATTGAGATCGTCTTTGGTGGCAATCAAAGCTGGCGCGAACAACAATGTATTATTGTAGCCCGGCAAAGACCGGTTTGTCGCGCCAATGATGATCCCTTGTGCCATGCAGTCCGCGACGATTGCACCAACGCGCTTTTCGTCGACTGGCTCTTTGGTGGTGCGGTCCACGACCAATTCGGCGCCTGCAAAAAGCCCCATGCCGCGCACGTCGCCGATCCATTTGTGCTTTTCCATCATCACATTCAGGTTCTCTTTGAGGTGCGCACCCATTGCGACCGAATTGCCGCGCAGGTCTTCTTCTTCGATAATCTTCATGTTTTCGATCGCCGCCGCCGGCCCGGCAGTGCAGCCACCGAAAGTCGAGATATCTCGAAAGTAGCTCAAGTGATCGGTGTCGTCCTTGAACATGTCAAAGACGCGGTTCGTGGTCACACAGCAAGAAATCGCCGCGTATCCTGATGCCACGCCTTTTGCCATTGTCACGATGTCGGGTTGAACGCCAAACTGTTGATAGCCGAACCACGTGCCTGTCCGGCCAATGCCACAGACAACTTCGTCAATGTGCAACAGAATATCGTACTTCTTGCAGATTTCCTGAACGCGCTCCCAATAGCCCTTGGGTGGTATGATGATGCCGCCACCAGCGGTGATCGGCTCAAGGCAGAGCGCGCCAATGGTGTCGGCGCCTTCGGCCAAGATCACGTCCTCAATCGCCTGCGCGGCTTTTGCACCATATTCTTCGCCCAAAGAGCCATCTTGTGAGCGGTACTCCATGCAATGCGGCACGCGCACAAAGCCAGGAGCGAAGGGGCCGTATTGTGCGTTACGTTCGTCCTGACCACCGGCAGACATGGTGGCAATCGTGGAGCCGTGGTAGTCACGCTCGCGGTACAAGATCTTTTGCTTCTTGCCGCCATAATGCTTGTGGCTGATCTGGCGCACCATCTTGAAGGCTTTCTCGTTCGCCTCCGAGCCGGAGTTTGTGTAGTACACGCGGTCGAGACCGGGCATTTTCTCGATCAGCATTTCGGCGAATTGGGCGCCCGGAATGGTGCCCGCCGTGCCGCCAAAGAAGCACATCTTGGTCACGGCATCGGAAATCGCCTTGCCGATCCGCTCTCGACCGTAGCCGACGTTGACTGTCCAGACACCGCCGGAGACGGCATCAATATGCTCCTTACCCTTGATGTCCCATACACGTATGCCTTTGCCCTCGACGATGATGCGTGGATCGACGGTCTCATATGGTTTATGCTGGCTAAGATGGTGCCATACGTGAGCGCGGTCGGCTTCGACAACATGCGCAGGATCGTTTGCAAAAGAATGTGTATCCATGTCCGTTACTCCAGAAAGCGGTAAGGTTGTGCGCCGAATCCATTTGATTGGCTGCTCAATTTCTATGCTAGCTTGCCTTTTGTATAAGCGTTTCCGTTAGGGCCAGATGGGCAGCATAGTTATAACCAGATACATGGACAGCATGTCCCCTTCCCAACCAATCCCGACAATAAGCGCATGAATTATATGTAACAATATTCATAATGAAGTCGTGAGTGCCTGAGCATGTCCTCCAATGAGTGCGCATATCAATGATTGACGTGAAGTCACGAAATGCGTTGGCTGACGCTTGACTTGTCGCGTTTTGGCCAATGGCCGGATCGTGCGAGGCATAACCGGTTGGACAGAAATGCACTTGGCATACAAAGGCAATCATGTTCAGCTACCACATCTAAGATGCGAGTAACGCGTCAAGAAAGCCTCAGTTCTGCCAATGCGGGGCTGCAACACGGGAGAATATCGATGAAACTTAAGAATGCACTTATGGGTGCTGCAGCGAGCGTTGCACTGATGACAGGCGCATCGCAGGCGGTTGCTGATGCCGACGAGATCACTGTTGCTTACTTCCTTGAGTGGCCAATGCCATTCCAGTACGCGAAAGTGAACGGCACCTATGAAGAAGAAATGGGCGTCGCGATCAATTGGGTCAGCTTTGATTCAGGCACAGCGATGTCTGCGGCAATGGCGTCCGGCGACGTGCATATTTCTGTCAGCCAAGGCGTGCCGCCATTTGTTGTTGCAACATCTGCGGGCCAAGACTTGCAAATCCTTGATGTTGCGGTTTCCTATGCCGACAACGACAACTGCGTCGTCTCTTCTGGCCTTGAGATCGACAAAGACAGCGCCGACGAGCTTGCCGGCAAGAAAGTTGCCGTTCCGCTTGGTACGGCCGCACACTACGGCTTCCTGCGTCAGATGGACTACTTCGGGGTAGATCTTGCATCGCTCGACGTCGTTGATATGGCACCTGCCGAGGGCGCTGCCGCACTCGCCCAAGGTCAGGTCGATATGTCCTGCGGTTGGGGTGGCGCGCTGCGCCGCATGTTGGAGCATGGTAACGTGCTACTGACGGGTGCTGAAAAAGAAGAGCTGGGCATCCTGGTGTTTGACGTGACATCCGCACCTGCAGGTTTCGTTGCTGAGAACGGCGATTTGGTTGCGAAGTTCCTCGAAGTCACAGCGGATGCAAACGCGGCCTGGAACGATGGTTCCGGTGTTGCTGAAATGCTGCCTGTCATCGCGCAAGACGCTGGTATGGACGAAGAAGCGACGGCACAGACAATGGCGACATTTGTCTTCCCAGACGTTGATACGCAGTTGTCCGAAGCTTGGCTCGGCGGTGCGGCACCATCCTTCATGAAAGGCGTGGCTGACGTGTTCGTGGACTCCGGTTCTATCCCATCCTCGCTGGATAGCTACGAAGCGGCGGTTAACACTGGCCCCTTGATGGCTGTCAAAGGCATGTAGTCGGTCTTTTCTGGCGCGCGCCAAGCGCGCGCCAGTTTTTCTCCTGACAATCCTTGCCTGAGCCAAGCAAGGATTTTCAGGGGAAACAACGGGACACGCCATGTCAGGGTTACAATTAGAGAAACTGTCGATGCGGTTCGATCTGCCGAATGGGTCGTCTGTGCAAGCGCTTCATGATGTGTCGTTGGACCTGATGGCAGGAGAGTTGCTTTCGGTACTGGGGCCGTCGGGGTGTGGTAAAACGACACTGTTGAACATTGTTGCGGGCTTCTTGGCCCCGACGGAAGGCAAGATCATTCTCAACGGTCATCTGGTTAACGGTCCGGCTGCCGAACGGGGCATGGTTTTCCAGCAGGGTGCTTTGTTCGAGTGGATGAGCGTGCGCGAGAATGTGGGCTTCGGTCCGTCGATGAAGGGTATGCCGTCCAAGCAAAAGGCCGAGATCGTCGACCATTTGCTTGATGTGGTCGGTTTGCAGGACTTCAAGGAAAAGGCCGTCTATGAGCTTTCGGGCGGAATGCAGCAACGTGTCGCCTTGGCCCGCTGTTTGGCAAACGAACCTGATGTCATCTTGATGGATGAACCACTCGGCGCGCTCGACGCGCTGACCCGGGAAAAGATGCAGGGCCTCGTTTTGAAGCTTTGGAAAGAGACCGGCAAAACGATCATCCTTATCACGCACTCCGTTGAAGAGGCGCTATTGCTGGGAGAACGCTTGATTGTGATGGCGCCCCGTCCGGGCCGTATTCATAAAGAGTATCGCCTGCCATTCGCCGAAATGGGGGTTGGTCAGGACCTGCGTGAGGTTAAGAAACATCCCAAGTTTGGCGAAACCCGGGAAGAGATTCTCGGTATGATCTGGGATATGGAAGAGGAAATTATGGGTCGTACGGAGGACGCATCATGAGTATATTTGCAGATCTCTGGGGCGAGCTTCTCGCGGTGCTATCCACCTTACTTGCCGCAGCACCTTTTGTTGTGGGTTACGTGCTCATCATCCTTTTGATGATGGTCATTTGGAGTGGTATCAAACGGATGCTTACCCCCAAGAGCGACTACGGATCGTTGAAGACGGTGACGTTCGGCGACGAAAGTGCCGTCACTTCGAATACGGCGGCGTCTGTTGTCTCCATCGTGTTGATTTTTGTGCTTTGGGGCGCGTTTACGGGATCAAAGATCCTTCCCGGGTTCATGCACGCACCCGGCCCGTTTTCGGGGGAAGGCACGTTTGAGTACACGATCACGACACCATCAGGTGAGACTGACACGGCAACTGTGAGCGTGATTGTTCATCCAACCGGTGAGGAGGCTGATGCGCCAGACATTACGCCCGGTGATGGAATTGCCAAAAACGATGCAACGGCAATTGCGGTCTACAGAAGCGAATTGTTGCGTGTTGATCGCAACGACGAAATGGGCCGCGACGAGGAAACATTTGTCACCGCCGTGGACGGCCAAGCGATTGCGCCGGGTGGTTCTGTCGATGTTGCATTTGGCCGCGTGGCGATGTCGGACAAGGGCACGCTGAACATCATCCCCGACACGGGCATTCAGATGGAGCCAATCTGGCTGCCTTCACCAGAAGCGGTATGGAGCCGGTTGGGTGAAATCGCGACTGTCGGGTATCGTAACTCGACATTGGCAGAGCATCTTGGTTACTCGCTGTTCCGGGTGATTGTCGGTTTCTCCCTTGGTGCGCTGGTGGGTATCCCGTTGGGCTATGCCATGGGCTTGTCGAACTGGTTTCGTGGGTGGTTTGATCCGATTGTCGAATTCATGCGTCCGGTACCGCCGCTTGCCTTGATCCCGCTGGTGATTATCTGGGCTGGTATTGGTGAAGTGGGCAAGATCATCCTGCTCTTCCTTGCGGCCTTGTGGATCATGGCGATCGCGGCCCGATCTGGCGTGTCCGGTGTGCGGATATCCAAAGTCCATGCCGCCTATTCGCTAGGCGCGTCCAAGTGGCAGATCATGCGTCATGTCATCATACCCAACTCTCTGCCTGAGATATTCACAGGTGCGCGTGTTGCCATGGGGGTCTGTTGGGGTACCGTTGTTGCGGCTGAACTGGTTGCGGCTGAAAAAGGTGCTGGCATGATGATTATGGTGGCCTCGAAATTCCAGAGCACAGACATTGTCCTGATGGGTATCATCCTGATCGGCATCATCGGTTTCAGCATTGATATGCTGATGCGTCAGGCTGAAAAGTGGTTGGTGCCCTGGAAGGGCAAGGGTTGATTGCTGCCTGTTATTGAAAGTCCGAATGATAGGGGCGAGAGTTTTGTGCTCTCGCCCCTTTTAATTGTCGGCTCTCGCAATGCTCTCTGACACGGTTCTTGGCACGCTGGGCCTTCTTGGCGTTCTGGTTCTTCTGCTTTTTCGCAATCTTGGGCGGAAGGGAAAAGCGCGACTTGCCGAAGTCCCGCCGGAAAATGCGATTTTGGTAGATGGCTCGAACGTCATGCATTGGGGGGACGGCGCGTCGGTAAGGACGCTTTCTCGGGTGCTGCGCGACCTTGAGGCAAAGGGCTATGCGCCAATCGTGTTTTTCGATGCAAACGTGGGATATGTGCTGGATGATTGCTATTACAATGAGACGAGACTGGCACCGCTGATTGGCGTCCCGAGAGAGCATATATGTGTGGTTGACAAAGGTGTTGTCGCGGATGAAGCGATCCTGTCCTTTGCGACGGACTTTGGGCTGCGGGTTGTCACAAATGACCGGTATCGCGATTGGCGGGTGACGTTCCCGCACGCAGACCAGAAGGGCACCTTGATTGGAGGGACGTGGCGACAGGGCAGCGTTGTTTGGCGCGGAAAGCTATAGGACCAGATTATCGGTGTTGAGCCGATACGCTTTGCCAAAACCGCCGTTCAAATGCGCCTCTTGAATGTCCAGCCGGTACATCTGGAAGTCGCTGAAATCATAGTAAAGCTTGGCTTTCGGGATCGCGTTTAGCCAGGCAATCTTATGATCTGATTTGTCTATGAGTGCGGCTTCACATATCAAGGTCATCCGCGGATGGGTGAGGGGGTCGCCCTTGTCGGCGGGCTCTCCGATCAGGGCCGCGCAGTGGGGGTGCGATTGCAGCGCTTTGGTGTGCAACGACAACGTCGAGACCAGCGTGAGCAATTGTTCATCATGCCACATCATCGCGATCCGCGCCGCATAGGGCGTTTGTCTGTCGGGGTGGGTGACGGCAATTGCGCCGAACCGCAGGTCCGCCAGAAGCTTTTGCGCGATCTCGCGCGCATTTCGATCGGTCGGATTGATGGGGTCGCGTTTGGTCATCACGCCAGATTGTCGGCTGGACAACTACGGAACGCTTCGATGGCCGTTTCAATGCCGTCCAAGGAAAAGCCCACCGTCATGTCACCAAGGATCGCATAGGCGCGGGCATTGAATTCCAACCCGTCAAGCACATTGCTGAATCCGCGATCTTTGACCGTGAGGCTGCGCCCCTCATCGCTCAGCGTGAACCGGTCAGTTTGGATGTTGATGGGCCGATCAGAGGCGAAGGCCATGCCGAAGGTTGAACCGGTCGGCCATGTGTCATCGGCTAGGGTCACTGTGATGGCGTATTCGGCAATCTCAGGATCATAGGTAACGGTCATAGTGGCCTTCTCTGATCTGTCCGTCAGGGTGCAGATGGGGTTCGCCGAAAACTCCCACGCGGCGGCGGGGGTGGCGAGAAGGAGTAAGGCGAGAGCAATACGCATATACAAGATGTAGCTGGTCTTGTGGGCGTGGCAAGATGCGAAGGGCTATGAAAAATCGTTCAACAAGTATCGGCCAGATTGGATTTCGCTACATGAGGGCCGTGTTCCGCCAAGCGTGGTAAGCAACGCCTTCGCCAGCAAAGCCGGTGTCAGATTACATCGAGATTAATCCAAACTACTTGCGCTTCCCCCCATACCGCGATTTCCCGCCGCGCATTCCGCCTCTGCCGCCGGTGCTTCGTCCGCTTGCTTTCTGAGCGTCATCGACTGCTCTGTCCACCGCTTGTTGTCGTGCAAGCGGATCATCAGCCACCGTCAGTTCAACGGTTTCCAGCCGTTTGACCTCATCGCGCAACCTGGCGGCCTCTTCGAATTCGAGGTTTTCGGCTGCTTTGCGCATGTCTGTCCGCAACCCTTCCAGAACCGCAGCGAGGTTCGCGCCCGCCATTGGTTTATCGACCTTTGCCGTGACCCTGTTCATGTCCACGTCGCCTTTGTAGAGGCCCGCCAGAATATCTTCGACGTTCTTTTTGACCGTCTGGGGCGTGATCCCGTGCTCTTCGTTATAGGCCAGTTGCTTGACCCGGCGCCGTTCGGTTTCGCGCATCGCGCGGTCCATTGAGCCGGTGATCCTGTCGGCGTACATAATGACCCGCCCATCGGCGTTCCGCGCCGCCCTGCCGACGGTTTGCACCAGTGAGGTCTCCGAGCGCAGGAAGCCTTCCTTGTCGGCGTCGAGAATGGCAACCAACCCGCATTCGGGAATATCCAGACCTTCGCGCAGAAGGTTGATGCCGATCAGTACGTCGAATGCCCCCAGCCGCAGGTCGCGCAGGATTTCGATCCGTTCGATGGTATCGATGTCTGAGTGCATGTAGCGCACCTTGATGCCCTGTTCGTGCAGATATTCGGTCAGATCCTCTGCCATCCGTTTGGTCAGCGTTGTCACCAACGTCCGGTAGCCGTCGGCGGCCACCTTGCGAACTTCGTCCAGCAGGTCGTCAACTTGGGTGTCAACAGGGCGGATTTCAATTTCGGGGTCGATCAGGCCCGTCGGGCGGATGATTTGTTCCGTGAACACGCCGCCGGTCTGTTCCAACTCCCAGGCCGCAGGTGTGGCCGAGACGAAGACGGATTGCGGGCGCATGGCGTCCCATTCTTCGAACTTGAGCGGGCGGTTGTCCATGCATGATGGCAGCCTGAACCCGTGTTCGGCCAGTGTGAATTTCCGCCTGTAGTCGCCTTTATACATACCACCGATTTGCGGCACGGAGACATGGCTTTCGTCCGCGAAAACAATGGCATTGTCGGGAATGAATTCGAACAGCGTGGGCGGCGGTTCACCCGGAGCCCGCCCGGTCAGGTAACGTGAATAGTTTTCGATACCGTTGCAAACGCCGGTCGCCTCAAGCATCTCAAGATCAAAGTTGCAGCGCTGCTCAAGTCGTTGCGCTTCGAGCAGCTTGCCATCCGCAACCAGTTGGTCGAGCCGGATCCGCAGTTCTCTTTTGATCCCGATGATGGCCTGCTGCATCGTTGGCTTTGGAGTGACGTAGTGCGAATTCGCGTAGACGCGGACTTTCTCGAAGGTGTCTGTCTTGTCACCAGTGAGCGGATCGAACTCCGTGATGCTTTCCAGCTCTTCCCCAAAGAACGATAGTTTCCATGCACGATCATCAAGGTGGGCGGGCCAAATCTCCAAGCTGTCGCCGCGCACGCGGAAGGTGCCGCGCTGGAAGGCTTGGTCATTGCGCCTGTATTGCTGGGCGATGAGGTCTGCCATGATTTGGCGTTGGTCGTATTCGCGCCCGACATGAATATCCTGCGTCATCGCGCCATAAGTCTCAACCGAGCCAATACCATAAATGCAAGAAACCGACGCCACGATGATGACATCGTCCCGTTCCAGCAGCGCGCGCGTTGCAGAATGCCGCATCCGGTCGATCTGTTCGTTTATCTGGCTTTCTTTTTCGATGTAGGTGTCGGAGCGCGCGACATAGGCTTCGGGCTGGTAGTAATCGTAGTAGCTGACGAAGTATTCGACGGCGTTGTCCGGAAAAAACCCTTTGAATTCACCGTAAAGCTGAGCGGCCAGCGTCTTGTTTGGTGCGAGGATGATCGCGGGGCGTTGTGTTTCTTCAATCATCTTGGCCATCGTGAATGTTTTGCCTGTGCCGGTCGCCCCCAAGAGCACTTGATCGCGCTCTCCGCTCCGGATGCCTTCGGATAGCTCATCGATGGCTGTGGGTTGGTCGCCTGCGGGGGCAAATTCGGTCTTGAGCACGAATGCTTTGCCACCTTCCATCTTCTCGCGCGTTTTCACGTCCGGCGCGGGGTTGGAGAGGTATTGTTCGGGTTCAGGGGTGGCGGTGGCCATGACGATGTCCTTTACTTCACCGCTATAGTTGATCTGTTTGAAGGCGGGTTCAAGGGTGGCTGCTGACAGGATGTGTCAGCAGTATTGATCGGTTAATTGGCAAGACCGCCGCGTTGTCCTGTTGACCGCGCCTCATCATCCCTTAACATCGACCTTCACCGAGTATGAGAAGGCCGCATCTGATGTCGATTGATCCCGAAAAACTTGACCGTCTTGCCGAGGTCGCCGTGCGCACTGGCGTGAACCTTCAACCGGGACAAGATCTTGTGATTACTGCGCCCATGGCTGCGCTTGAGCTGGTCCGCCGCATCGCTATTCACGCCTACAAAGCCGGTGGCGGTATTGTTACGCCGTTCTTTACTGATGATGAGATCATCTTGGCCCGATATGCCCATGCGCCCGATGAAAGTTTTGATCGCGCCCCGAATTGGCTTTATGAAGGGATGGCAGCCGCCTTCAAGGGTGGTGCTGCGCGCATGGCGATCACGGGCGATGATCCGATGCTACTGGCCGAGCAGGACCCTGAGAAAGTGGCGCGCCTCAGCAAAGCGACGTCGATTGCGGCCAAGCCTGCGATGACGCCGATTGTTGGCTTTGAGGTCAATTGGAATATTGTGGCCTACCCCGGTGCGACTTGGGCCGCGCGCGTCTTTCCTGATTTGCCAATTGAGGAAGCGCAGGGCAGGTTGATGGATGCGATCTATGCCGCCTCGCGCTTGGAGGGCGACGACCCGGTTGCGAATTGGGAGGCCCACAGTCAGGCATTGCAAGAGCGTGTCGATTGGCTGAATGCGCATAATTTCAGTGCTTTGCATTACACAGGTCCGGGGACGGACCTGCATTTGGGGCTTGCGGATGGTCACATCTGGAAGGGCGGCGCATCGCCCGCTCTGAACGGTGTTGTCTGCCAACCCAATATTCCAACTGAGGAGGTTTTTACCTGCCCACATGCCTATAAGGTGGAAGGTACAGTTGCGGCGACAAAGCCGCTCGCGCATCAGGGGTCAGTGATTGAGAATATCACGGTGCGTTTTGAGGCGGGTCGGATTGTTGAAGCGACGGCAACGCAGGGGGAAAATGTGCTGAAGGCGCTTTTGAAAACCGATGATGGAGCCAGCCGGATTGGAGAGGTGGCGTTGGTGCCGCATTCCAGCCCGATCAGTCGGTCTGGAACGCTGTTTTACAACACGCTCTTTGACGAAAATGCGTCTTGCCATATCGCGCTGGGCCAGTGCTATGCGGACACGATAGAGGGTGGGTCAGAGTTTTCGCCCGAGGAGCTAAAGCAAAAGGGCGGCAACCAGAGCTTGATCCATGTGGATTGGATGATGGGATCGGATGCCGTGGATATTGATGGGATTACCAGGACTGGTAAGCGAATTCCAGTGATGCGTGGTGGTGAATGGGCCTGAGGAACGCTTGCTTTTGACGCGCGATTTGCACATATAGAAGCCAGCCAAGGGAGACCGGGAATGCGTGCACGAATCTATAAGCCAGCTAAGACTGCCATGTCGTCGGGTACGGCCAAAACCAAGCATTGGGTTTTGGAGCATGTCGCGGAAACGGCGCGCGAAGTTGATCCATTGATGGGGTGGACGTCGTCTTCGGACACGCAAGCGCAGGTGAAGCTGGATTTCGACAGCAAAGAAGCGGCTTTGGAGTATGCCAAAGAGCACGGAATTGATGCTGTTGTGCGCGAGCCCAAGCCGCGCAAAGCGAACATCCGTCCCGGCGGATATGGTGAGAACTTTGCCACTCACCGGCGTGGCGCCTGGACCCACTAGCTCCGTTTATTGATGTTTTGTAACTTGATGCGGCGCTTTCCGTAGCGCTGACCCGGCGCTTGTTAAGTGTGAGAACAAGTAGTGAACATAGAGCGTTATCATGGAAAATATAGCAAATTATATTGCGAAATCCGGTGGTTTGGTGCCTGTCTGCCCTATCGAAGTCCAGACGGTGCCAGATGATACTGACCGCATAGTAGATGCGGTAATGAAGGTGCATCCGCTGCGTTTTAGCCGTTATCAGCGGGCGGCAAGTATTTCAGCTTTGGGGCAAGAAACGGCACTGCCGGAGGCAGGATCGACAGCCACAACCCACATTTCGGGCTTCCAGGCTGGTGGCACCGAGACCTATCCGATGGTGGAATTGAAGATATCGATCGCGCGGGACCTTATTGCGCTTTCCGAAGTGATGGATGCGATGATTCATGCGCATCATTATGTGGAACCCACGATTTTTGTCCGGGAAGATTGGGCCAGCCGCGCTGCCTATTTCCCACAAAGCAGCAATCCAAACCGATAGTAGAATAACGGCAAAGGTTTCCAGACAAGATCGGGAATTGAGCGGTTTATCACTTGCCAAGCGGGCTATTGGCGCGCGATACCGACGATGTGCGGTCCGATAGCTCAACTGGATAGAGCAGCTGACTTCTAATCAGCAGGTTGAGGGTTCGAGT
>NZ_JBELFI010000075.1:12312-12617 GCF_042093035.1 Yoonia sp.
ATTACAAAGTGACCGAGCAAGGCGCGCCACAAGGCATCCCCGCACTGCTTGATCCCGGTATGCGCGCCTTCCCCTTGCCGAACAATCTGGTGGAAGCATTTGCGGGCGAAATGCGTATCAGTGACCGACTTGATCTTTACTGGATTGGCAACATCGGCGGTGAGCGCAGCTCGCGGTTGGTCAAAAGCGCGCTTGAGATCATCTCCATGGATGAGCCGGACGTGAACGGAAATGGTGGCGGACGGAACGTAGAGGTGGTCGCGGAATTTCGGGCCAGTCGTTAAGGTGGATCGCATAATGAAAGA
>NZ_JBELFI010000076.1:0-12514 GCF_042093035.1 Yoonia sp.
CGATCAGAATGGAGCGCTGCAATGGCCGATATCAAAGACCCTGAAAACACAATCATCATGACCCTCAAAGATGGCGACGTCATCATCGAGCTGCTGCCGGATGTGGCACCAGCCCACACCGCACGCATGAAAGAGCTCGCGCGCGCAGGCAAATACGACAACGTCTGCTTTCACCGCGTGATTGACGGGTTCATGGCGCAAACCGGCGACGTGGCCAACGGCAATATGGAAGACAACTTCAACATCGGTCGCGCCGGCACGGGCGGTTCTGATTTGCCTGATCTGCCCGCAGAGTTTTCCAAAGTCCCGCACGCGCGTGGCTCACTGGGGGCCGCTCGTTCAGCCAACCCGAACTCTGCCAACAGCCAGTTCTTCATTAACTTCAAAGACAACGATTTCCTCAATGGCCAATACACCGTCTATGGCATGGTCACATCCGGTATGGAACACGTTGATGCGATCATGAAGGGGGAGCCGCCAATGAACCCTGACCGCATGATGCGCGTGAAGGTGGCTGCCGATGTATAAGCTCAGCGCGATCCTGGCACTTGTAGCGGCACCCGCCTTTGGCGTCGGTCTAGAGATCGACATTGCGGGTGAGGCCAATGGCACAATCGTTGTGGACCTTTTTGAGGACGTAGCCCCTTTGCATGTCGCCCAGATTACGGCGCTTGCCGAAGCGGGCAGCTATGACAATGTGGTGTTCCACCGCGTAATTGACGGCTTCATGGCCCAGACCGGTGACGTTGAAAACGGCATGATGGGCATGGATATGACGCGCGCAGGGATGGGGGGGTCGGATCTGCCAGACCTGCCTGCGGAGTTCTCCGATCTGCCCTTTGAGCGCGGCGTGATCGGCATGGCGCGGGCGCAAAACCCAAATTCCGCCAACAGCCAGTTCTTCATCATGTTCGAACCGGGTTATTTCCTGAACGGACAATATACCGTGGTCGGGCAAGTCACCGAGGGCATGGAGATCGTGGACGCGATCAAGCGTGGCACGGGCGCCAATGGCGCGGTGATTGGCCGTCCCGACATGATGGCCGCAGTCCGCGTGACCGAGTAACGAAAAAGCCTGGCCCCTCTCACATTGCCGCGAGGGGGCTAGGCGAAACTGCGACAATCGGCCACCCTGCATGCAGTCTTTGCAGGAGAACAGCTTATGCGCCTGATCCCGACCGTTACCGCCTTTTGCACCGTAGCCTCCATGAGCGTGGCCAGTCCCGAGTTCTGGGTCTTTGAATGGCCAAATACCAACTTCGCGCGGACAAGCGTCGAAAGCTGGGTTGAAATCATCTCGGGCGGGCCGCCCAAGGATGGGATACCTGCGCTCGATGATCCTGATTTCATCGCCGTTTCGGATGAGATGAACCTGACGCTGCGCGAACCGGTTATCACCCTTGAAATTGACGGCGAAGCGCCGCGTGCCTATCCGATCCGCTACCTGACATGGCATGAGATCGTGAATCATGTGGTCGGCGGTATCCCGGTGGCTGTCACCTTTTGCCCGCTGTGCAATTCCGGCATTACATTCGACCGGCGCACCGACCAAGGTACCTTGCGTTTTGGCGTCACGGGCAAACTGCGCAATTCTGATATGATTATGTATGATGATGAAACGGAAAGCTGGTGGCAACAGGCGACGGGTGAGGCGATTGTGGGCGATCTCACCGGGGTTGAGCTTAAGACGCTGCCGAGCTGGATGGAAAGCTGGGAGGTATTTGCCGAACGCAATCCTGACGGGCTTGTGATGGTCGCGCCATCGTTTCCCCGCGACTATGGGGCCAACCCTTATGTGCGATACGACAGCGGTTTCCGACCTTTTTTGTTTTCCGGCGAGTTCCCACCGCATGATATTCCCGCCTTGGCGCGGGTCGTGCGGGTAGGTGATCGCGCCTGGCCTTTGACGCGCCTGTCCGCGCAAGGCGCCTTGACCGAAGCTGGCGTGACATTGACCTGGGCGGCAGGTCAGTCCTCTGCGCTGGATGCTGCCTCCATTGGCGCAGGCAAGGACGTGGGCAACGTGCGGGTGCGTGACGCGCAGGGCAATGATCTGGCCCACGACGTGATGTTTGCCTTTGCCTTTCATGCGTTCTGGCCTGACGGGGAATGGATGCTGGGCAACTAGCCTTCGGGTGAGTGGCAAATGCCAGTGCCTCCGGCGGGAGTTTTTGGGGCAAGATGATAGGCGAAATGCGCTTGACAGTCGGCGGTTCGCCGCGTGAACTGCGCCGATGGAAAAGAGAACACGGATTGATCTTTTTGGGGCCGCGGCGCTCAGCGGGTTTGCGCTGCTTTTGGCATTCAATCAGGTCGTGATTAAAGTCACCAATGGCGGTTTGCAGCCCGTGTTCTTTGCCGGGCTCCGTTCAGCCGGTGCCGTCATATGTATTTATTTGTGGCTGCGTTGGCGGGGCATTCCGCTGCGCTTTGAAAAAGGAACGCGGCGCGCAGGTCTGCTGATTGGCGTTGTTTTTTCCTTTGAATTTCTGTTTTTGTTTGTGGCCCTTGATTTGACAGCCGTGAGCCGCGCCAGCGTGATTTTCTACTCGATGCCGGTCTGGTTGGCGATCATGGCGCATCTGGTTCTGCCCAATGACAAGATCACGCCGATCAAGGCGGTTGGGCTGGCGTTGGCATTGGCGGGGGTCGCGATTGCGATCCTGTCGCGCAATGACGGTGTAGGCAATCTCTGGGGGGATCTGGCCGCACTTGGTGCCGCGATCGGCTGGGCACTGACGGCAATGTTGGCGAAAGCATCCTCATTGTCGCGGGTGCGTCCTGAAATCCAGTTGATGTGGCAGGTTGGTGTTTCGGCGCCGCTTTTGCTGATTGCTGCGTTCTTTTTCGGCCCGTTGATTCGCGACCTTGAACCGATCCATATGGCCGGGCTTCTGTTTCAGATCGTGGTTGTTGTCAGTGCCGGGTTCATTTTTTGGCTGTGGCTCTTGTCGGTTTATCCCGCCTCGGGCGTGGCGTCTTTCAGTTTCTTGTCGCCGGTCCTGGCTGTTGGTCTGGGTTGGTTGATGTTGGGTGAGGAGGTGGGATCGGGCCTGATTGCCGCCTTGGTGCTTGTGGCTATTGGCATTGTGCTGATTAACCGTCCGCCTAAGTCCCGCAAAACGTCCTTGTGACCAATTCGTCCTTGCTGGGCGCGCGGGCGTATTTTTTCCGATCCGTGGTCAATGGATCAAAAGGTTTTGTGACCGCTGCGAGCAGGGCATGGAATGGCTTCATATCACCTGTCAGACCGGCTTGGATCGTCTCTTCGATGCGGTGATTGCGCGGAATAATCACTGGGTTGGCGCGGGCCATGATGGCGGCTGCATCGCCGGATCTGCGCAAGCGCCAGCGCTGTGTCCAAACGTCGCACGCCGCGCGGTTCACGAATTGATCCCGCGCGTCGCCTTTGGCCAGAGCCGCAAAAGTATTCGTGAAATCCGCACCGTCTTTGGCCATCAGATCAAGCAGGTCGTTGATGAGCGCGCGATCATCTTCGGTTGGATTGGCCAGTCCCAGTTTGGCGCCGAACACGTGCAGCCATGCGGTCTCCAGCAGGCCCGGCATCCTGTGGACGGCGGCGGTAAATTCTGTGATCGCCTGCTCACGGTCTTGCATCAGCGGGATCAGGGCGGTCGCAAATTGCGCCATGTTCCATGCCCCAATTCCCGGTTGGTTGGCATAGGCATAGCGCCCGAATTGATCGATGGCCGAAAATACCGTTTCGGGGTGGAATGCGTCCATGAAAGCGCAGGGGCCGTAGTCGATGGTTTCCCCCGCGATGGAGACATTGTCGGTGTTCATCACCCCATGAATGAAGCCCAAACCCATCCATGCCGCGATCAGCTTTGCGTAGCGCGCGATTGCCAGATCAAGCAGCGCAGCAGGCCCGTCCGCCTCTGGATAATGCCGTGCGATTACGTGGTCAGTGAGTGCTTGTAGCGCTGCGATATCGCCCTTGGCCGCAAAGAATTGAAAGGTGCCCACGCGGATATGGCTTTGCGCGACGCGCGCAATCACGGCCCCTGGTTGACGGGTTTCGCGGGTGACATCCTCCCCCGTCGTCACGGCCGCCAGAGCGCGGGTTGTTGGCACGCCCATGGCGAACATCGCCTCACTGACCAGATATTCGCGCATGACCGGCCCGAGGGCCGCACGCCCATCGCCCCGTCTGGAGTAGGGTGTTGGCCCGGAGCCCTTCAGTTGGATATCGCGGCGCAGACCGTCTGTGCCGACGACCTCACCGAGCAACACCGCACGTCCGTCGCCCAATTGCGGGTTCCAGTTGCCGAATTGATGGCCAGCATAGGCTTGGGCCAGCGGTGCGGCCCCATCGGGGATGCGGTTGCCCGCAAAGACCTGCGCGGCCTCTGGCCCTTTCATTGCGGCGGGATCAATGCCCAAGATTGCCGCCAATTCTGCGTTTGTTGCAATCAGATGTGGCGCCTCAACGGGCGTGGGCAACTGAGGCGTGAACATCTGCGCAGGCAGTTGCGCATAGGTGTTGTCGAAGGGGATATGCATCACAGCCGCCCCAACCGTTCAGCCAAAAGCGTATAGAAACCTTCGGCGTCGATATCCTTCATGAAGAGCGCATTTGCAGGCCTGTCGGTCACCCGCCACCAGTCCGCGACCGTCATGCCGAGCGTGAATGCGCCCTCTGTTTCGATCTCCACATTGATGTGACGGCCTGCGAACAGCGCCGGCTGGATCAGATAGGCGATGGTGCAGGGGTCATGCAGAGGGGCACCTTCGGAGCCATATTTTTCCATGTCGAACCGCTCAAAAAAGTCGGTCCATGCCGCGACCATATCACCGACCTTGGAACCCAGCGCGCGGAAGGCGTCGATGCGCGGTCTTGTGGTCAGCGCCTTGTGCGTCACATCAAGAGGCATCACGACCAGCGGCACGCCCGCACCAAAGACGATTTTGGCGGCCTCTGGGTCCACATAGATGTTAAACTCTGCGGATGGGGTGATGTTGCCGACCTGAAAATACGCACCCCCCATCAGGACGATTTCCTGCACGCGGTCAATGATGTCGGGCGCACGCTCAAACGCTACCGCAATATTGGTCAACGGCCCGATCGGGCAGAGGGTGACGGTACCACTTGGTTCTGCTCGCAGGGTTTCTATAATGAAATCAACGCCGTGTTGGTCCTGCAACGACATGGTTGGGACGGCCATTTGCGGCCCGTCAAGGCCTGTTTTGCCGTGCACATGCTCTGCGGTGACGAGTTTGCGCTGCATTGGCGCATCACATCCCGCAAAGACCTTTGTTTCAGGCTTTCCGGCTAATTCGCACACGATCCTTGCGTTTTTTTCGGTCAGGGGCAGGGGCACGTTTCCGGCGACGGCCGTGATCCCCAAAACCTCCACATCCTCGGGTGAGGCCAGCGCCAGCAAGATCGCCACGGCGTCATCCTGTCCGGGGTCAGTGTCGATGATAATCTTGCGCGGGGCCATATCTGCGTCCTTCATTGCGTGGCCCTAAAGTGGGCCGCATGGCGGGCAGGGGCAAGGGGTTAGACGCGGCCATGCGCCTTCAAGCGGGTGCGTAACCCATCTGCTGCGGGGTCTCCGGCCTCCAAAGCGAAGATATAGGCGTGTGTCAGGTAAAAGCAGGCGGCATCGGTGTCCGCAGTGCTGTCTGCCGCTTCGGTATAGAGCGCGATCAATGCTTGGCGGTCGTCATCCGCATGGGCCGCCAAAAGGCGATCCTTCAGGCTGGTCATTGCGCCTCGATATGTGCCGCGATCTGCGTTGCGACCCAATCATGGAAGCAATGCGTCGGCCCATCCATCGCCGGGCTGAAGCGGCCACCGTCAAAGTGCGGCGCCTTGCGGCCAATTTGCATCCCTTCGACGACGAAGACATCCTCTGTGAAGACCACTTTCCACTGTGCGGCGTTCTTTTCGCGCAAAGCTGTGTCTGTGTCGTCAGACGCATAGAACAGATGGATATGCTCGCGCGTCTTTTCATGGGTGACAGGCTCCAGCACAATGGAGAACGCATGATCGCGCTGCACACCCAAGAGGACGTTGGGGTAGACAGTGATGTATTCGCCGCCTTCATCCCATTTGGCATCGAGGTCTTTGAAATCAGGGAAAATGGCGCCGTCGTCGCCTTTGAGCTGACGATAGACCAATGTGCCTTGGCCTGAATATTTCCCTTTTTCATCAATGTTGTAATGGTCCTCCAGCCGCGAATAGCTGTTCAAGCCGGGATGGACCCATGGCAAGTGATAGCTCTCGCAATAATTCTCCACAGCAAGCTTCCAGTTGGTGTTGACCTCCAGGGTGAACGTGCTGTCATCACCGCCATGGTGCAGCGGTTGGTCGTAGTCGGACCAGCGCGCCATGAGATCTGCGTGGACCTCGTCAAAGGGGGCGGCATTGCCGTCGATATTGATGAAAACCGTGCCAAACCAGACGTGGCTCCGCACTTCGATCAGGCCGAGCAGGGATTTATCAATGGCCGCATGGGTGTTGTGGCCAGCACCACCGACGTGCGGGGTGGAGACAAGACGGCCGTCTGTCCCATAGCACCACGAATGATAGGGGCAGCGAATGGCGCCTTCGATTTTTTTGGGCGCGCTGACAAGGATCATCCCGCGATGACGGCAGATGTTTTCAAACACACGCACAACGCCATTGCGGTCACGGAGCAGCAAAAGCGGGATGCCAAGAAACTCGATTGGTTTGGCGGCCCCGTTCTCTGGCACATCAGCGGCAACGGCTAGCCCTGCCCAGTGCGCAAACAAGACCGCATGTTTCTCTACATCAAAAACGGCGGGATCAACGTAATGTGCATTGGGCAGGCCATTGGCCGTCTCAATCGGCTGGCGGACGGCGGCGAGCGTTTCCGGGGCGATATCTTTGGCCATGGTGTGATCCTCTTGTTGAGGCTATGGTAGCACAACAGGCGGCGCGTTTGCCGCGTTTGACAGCGACGGAGCCTTTTCTCACAGCGACATCTTTGTGTCACACAAGGGGGCAATCTGTCGGGCGGGGCATTGAAATTCGGCGCGCCTTCACGCATTTGAAGGAAACGGCGCAACAACAAACGCGCTAGTCTTTTTGACGAGGAGGCCGCTATGACCGGCACGGTAAAAGCAATTCTGACACTGAGCGCGGCAGTATTCGCCGCACCTGTTTTGGCGCAAAGCGCTGATATCGATATCAACGGCGACGGCATGTACAGCTACGCAGAAGTGCGGGCCTACGCGCCTGATCTGTCCCAGGAGACGTTCAACGTCGTGGACACATCAGGCGATGGTCTGTTGGATGCGTCAGAGATCGCGGCGGGCGTCTCTGCCGGGTTGTTGCCCGCTTAGGCGACAGCGCCGCGCGACAATGCGGCGACACCTGTGCGCGCGATTTCCTGCAAGCCCAAGGGCTGCATCAATTCCGCGAACGCATCGATCTTTTCGGGCGTTCCCGTGATCTCAAACACAAATGATTCCAAGGTGCTATCGACCACACTTGCGCGGAAGATATCGGCCAGACGGATCGCTTCAATCCGGTCATTGCCGGTGCCAGAGACCTTGAAAAGCGCCAATTCACGTTCAACTGACGGGCCTTCGACGGTCAGGTCGTTCACCGCATGGACATCCACGATCCGGCCAAGTTGGGCCTTGATCTGCACGATGATTTGCGGCGTGCCGGATGTGACGATAGTGATGCGTGAACGGTGCCCGAGGTGATCCACCTCTGCCACGGTCAGGCTGTCGATGTTATAGCCGCGCCCAGCAAAAAGACCGATGACACGGCTCAGCACACCCGGTTCGTTTTCGACCAAAACGGCCAGCGTATGCCGTTCTTCTTTATCAGAAAACGTGGGCCGAAGGTCGTAGGCAGAGTGGCTGGTGGCGCCTTTTTTGATTTTGAGCGGTGACATGTGATGTCCCTTTATCTTTTGTAATCTATCGTCAGAGGGCGGCCCCTGACCCTGGGTGGGGGTGAAGCCCCCTCCCGTGGGGAGGGTCGGGGGCTGCCCGGCGGTGCCGGGCGAAGTGACCCTAGACCATCACCGCCCCATCGGACTTGATCGCATTAGCCACGTCAGCGTTTTCACCCAAGAGCATTTCATTATGCGGCTTGCCAGATGGGATCATCGGGAAGCAGTTTTCATGCTTTTCCACCAGACAATCGAACAGCACAGGCCCGTCGTGGTTCAGCATCTCCATGATCGCATCATCCAGATCATCCGGATCAGAGCAGATAATACCCTTCGCGCCAAAGGCCTCTGCCAGTTTCACGAAATCGGGCAGGCTTTCCGACCAGCTTGACGAATACCGCTCACCATGCAGCAATTCCTGCCACTGGCGGACCATGCCCAGACGTTCATTATTCAAAATGAACTGTTTGACGGGCAGGTTGTACTGCATCGCAGTGCCCAGCTCTTGCATGTTCATCAGCCAAGATGCTTCACCAGCCACGTTGATGACCAAGGCATCGGGATGGCCCATTTGCACACCGATCGACGCGGGGAAACCGTAGCCCATGGTGCCCAGACCACCGGATGTCATCCAGCGGTTAGGGTCTTCAAAGCCAAGGTATTGTGCGGCCCACATCTGGTGCTGGCCCACCTCTGTGGTGATGTAGCGGTCATGCTTTTTGGTCAGCTCTTCCAAGCGTGACAGAGCATATTGTGGTTTAATAACTCTACCTTCCTGGGCGAACTTCAAGCAGTCAATCTTCTTCCAGCCGTTGATTTCATGCCACCACTTCTGGACGTTTTCCTTGTCGGTCTTGCGGCCGCGCGCCTTCCAGACATTCAGCAGATCCTCCAACACATGGGCCACATCGCCCAAAATCGGGATATCGACCTTGATGACCTTGTTGATTGAGGATGCATCAATATCGATATGCGCCTTGGTCGATCCGGGGCTGAACGCATCCAGACGGCCCGTGATCCGGTCGTCAAAGCGCGCGCCGATGTTAATCATCAGGTCGCAGTCATGCATCGCCATATTGGCTTCATAGAGACCGTGCATGCCCAGCATCCCGATCCAGTTGTCGCCCGACGCCGGATAGCAGCCCAGACCCATCAGCGTTGATGTGATCGGAAAGCCCGTGGCCGCGACCAGTTCACGCAGCAATTGCGACGCGGCAGGGCCGGAATTGACAACACCGCCGCCGGTCTAGAACAAAGGCCGCTTTGCCGTTTCCATCGCGCGGGCAAGTTCCGTTATCATCTCCATGTCACCCTTCACCTGCGGGTTGTAATGGGTCTCGACCTGGCGCGCCTCGGTGTATTTTCCGGTGGCAAACTGCACGTCCTTGGGGATGTCGATCACAACAGGGCCGGGGCGACCGGATGTGGCGATGTGGAAAGCCTCATGCAAGGTCGGGGCCAGCTTGTCGGTCTCTTTGACCAGCCAGTTGTGTTTGGTGCAGGGGCGGGTGATGCCCACGGTATCGCATTCCTGAAACGCGTCAGAGCCGATCATGAATGTCGGCACCTGTCCGGTCAGCACAACAATCGGAATGCTGTCCATCAGCGCGTCCGTCAGGCCGGTGACCGCGTTCGTGGCACCCGGACCGGATGTCACTAATGCAACGCCGGGTTTGCCGGTGGAACGGGCATAGCCTTCGGCGGCATGCACAGCACCTTGCTCATGGCGCACCAGCACGTGCTTGATGCTGTTTTGTTGGAAAATTTCGTCATAAATCGGAAGGACGGCACCACCGGGGTATCCAAAGACCGTGTCCACGCCCTGATCGATCAGTGCCTGTACAACCATTCTTGCGCCGGTCATGGCTTTGCTCATTGTTCTCGCGTCCTATCGCTTTGGGTGACGTTGGTCATAAAAAAACCCCCGAGGTTATCGGAGGCGCATGGGATCGTTATGGATCTACCGTTACCGGCCCATGCGCGTATTTCTCACAATGAGTACGACGTCTGTCATGTGGTTCCTCTTCGTGGCGCGACATTATGATGAGGGAAAGGGGGGGTCAACCGCCAGAATGGAGAAAATGTCGCAAAAAGGGAGATTTTCGCAACTTTGTTTCAGGAGGTGAAGTCAACCGAGTGTTCACAATTGCATCAGCGGTGGCGATTTTGACCGGGACGTGGCGTTGTGATGCCGCCACCGGTGAATTACATGCCATACGAACATCAAGCTCTTGCCGCAAGAGTTCACCACGTATCAAGACAGGAATACACGAATGCCCCCGCTCAAACTGGTCCATTTTTCAGATATCCTTTGTGTTTGGGCCTATGTCGGACAAGCACCGCTTTTGCGGCTCGCTGAAAGATTTGGGGACCATTTGGATATCGACGTGCATTATTGCTCTGTGTTCCCAGATACCCAAACCAAAATTACCCAGCTTTGGCGCGACAAGGGAAGCTTTGAGGGATATGCTCGCCACGTGAGAGACGTTGCCAAGGGTTTTGACGGCATCGAAATACACGAAGATGTCTGGTCAAAGACCCGCCCGTTTTCCTCTGCCAGCCCACAACTATTCATCAAAGCCGTCGAATTGCTGGAAGAGAATGGCGACATGGTCCCATTCCAATCGCGCTTGTCGGTGAAAGCCGCGAAAATCCTGCGGTCTTCCTTTTTCGCAGATGGGCAGGATATTTCCGATTGGGCGATTCAGAGGGATGTCAGTGAACAAATCGGTGTTGCATTTGAAGATGTCTGCAAGCGGATTGAAACAGGTGAAGCTATGGCAAGATTGGCTTTCGATTATGAGCAGGTTCAAACGATGGGGGTGAAGGGCAGCCCCACCTATATTCTCAACAATGGCCGGCAGATACTGTTCGGGAATATCAGCTACGGCATACTGGAGGCAAATCTGACAGAATTGCTCAAGGAACAAGATGAACTGAATGCCAGCTTTTGCTAAGGTTGTGACCCGACGGCCCCCTTAACCGTCGTCGCCGATCTTGTCCCAGGTCTTGGTTTCAAAATCACTGGCGTCATGGCGTTCGCGCAACTGACTTGACGGCTCGCCCCAGGCGCGGTTCACCATTTTCCCGCGTTGGTAGGCTGGTCGGTTCATTACCGTGTCCGTCCAACGATTGACATGCGTGTAAGAGGCCACGTCCAGAAATTCCGCGGCATCATAGACTTGCCCTTTCACTAGCGCCCCATACCACGGCACTGCCGCCATATCTGCGATGGAATAATCATCTCCGCCCAAGAATTCGGTTTCTTCAAGCCGATGATCCAGCACATCAAGCTGGCGTTTGGCCTCCATTGCGAAGCGGTCGATCGCGTATTCGAATTTTTCCGGTGCATAGGCATAGAAATGGCCAAAACCACCCCCAAGGTATGGGGCCGCCCCTTGCAGCCAGAACAACCAGTTGAGCGTCTCGGTGCGCGCTTCGATCGTTTTTGGCAGGAAGTCACCGAATTTCTCGGCCAGATAAAGCAGGATAGCGCCGCTTTCAAAGACGCGTACGCCAGTCTCTTTATCAAACAGGGCGGGGATCTTCGAATTGGGGTTCACATCGACAAATCCGCTGCTGAACTGATCGCCGTCCTGAATATTGATGAGCCAGGCATCATATTCCGCCTTATGCCCCTTCGCCAACAGCTCTTCGAGCATGACGGTGACTTTGACCCCATTGGGTGTCGCAAGCGAATGAAGCTGCAAGGGATGTTTGCCGACGGACAGGTCCTTGTCATGGGTTGGACCAGCAACCGGGCGATTGGTCTTGGCGAACCTGCCGCCGTTTTCGGCGTCCCAGGTCCAGACTTTTGGGGGGGGGTATAGGCGGGCGTGTCAGACATCGAAAAGGTGATCCTGCGTAATTGCGTCGCAATACAATGTGGCCCGAAATCCCGGGGCTGCAAGGTCAAAAGGGTCATCCGCAGAAAAATGGATCATGCGGTGACTTCAGGGCATGACCGTTCCGGCGCATGTCGGTGCGCACTACAGCGCCGCGCGACGCATAAAACCGCATGAAAAAGAGGCAGAAACCGTTGATGCAGACAGCAAAGTGTACGGAAATCCGCCGGTGTCACGATGCGCCCAGCCAAGGTCAATATTTGGCCATTTTTGATAGCCTGTATGCGGGCAAGGAAACGATACCAAAAAGGGAAATTATCATGCCGGATATCAGGGCCTTCTTCGCATCAACGACTGGGGATCGCATCTTGAAACGCTGCTTCCCAAAGGTGCGTTCGATATGGTCTTCCCCTGGTTTCGTCCAGACTGCGACCGCGTCGAGAACCTGTCACCAAGCAGTGCGTACCGCTGCACCGACTTCAACCACTCTGACCCGTTTTACGAAGTGCTTGTGGATTTCTACACCTTGAACGACAGCCCCTATGCCGGTGCCGACAGCTATGATGATTTGATGGGCGCGCGCGTTTGTCGCCCTGAAGCCTGGTTTACATTCGATCTTGAAGCTGAAAACCTCACTCCGCCAAATGTCGACTATATCACGACAGTGGCACAGGACGGTTGCTGGCAGTTGCTGCTGGATGGCCAAGTTGATGTGGTTACCTATGACAGTCTGCCAGCCGAGGAAGATGCGCGCGAAGCGGGTCTGACAGA
>NZ_JBELFI010000077.1:0-12394 GCF_042093035.1 Yoonia sp.
GGTTTGCAAACCTGCAAGGGTGTCACGTGATTTGTCGCCAGATTGACCCGCCGGATGGACCGTTTCCTTTTCCGGGCGGGCGTTTTTTGGTGGGGCGACCGCCGTTTTCGGTTGCCGATGAAGTGGCGCTTTTCAGCGCGCTGAGCGTTGATTGGTTGGTGGTCAAGAACGCAGGTGGTGCGCCCAGCCGGACCAAACTGACCGCTGCCCGTGAGTTGCATATTCCTGTGTTGATGATTGCACGTCCCGCACAGGGGAATTGGGAGACAGTTTCAACGATTGATGACGCCCTTGGTTGGGTTGCAGCGCTTTGAATGAGCGGCGGATCTTATCGGATGCTTGTGTCGCCGAAGGGGCGGAGTGGCTTTGCCAGCAACAGCCCCGGTTTGCGGTCGCCATGCGAGACATGCCGCCATTGCCCTTGCGCTTGAAACCGGATGGGTTTGCGGAACTCCTGAGCGCGATTGTTAGCCAGCAGGTGAGTGTTGCGTCGGCCAATGCGATCTGGGGACGATTGCTGAACGCAGGTATGACGGTGCCGGAACGGGTCGCTTGCGCGCGCGAAGATGACCTTCGCGCACTTGGTTTGAGTGGTCAAAAGGTGCGATATGCCCACGCATTGGCCTGCGCAGAGATCGATTATGACGCCCTGCACGCCAAATCGGCAAGCGACGTTGTCAGGACGCTCACGGCAGTGTCCGGCATTGGTCCCTGGACGGCGGAAATTTACGTGATGTTTTCGCTCGCGCGCGCGGATGTCTTCGCGCCCGGTGATCTGGCTCTGCAAGAGGCGGCCAGACAGCTTTTTGAATTGCCCGCGCGGCCAAGTGAAAGAGACCTCCGCGGGATGTCTTTGGCGTGGTCGCCGTGGCGATCGGTTGCAGCGCGCATCCTGTGGGCCTACTACAAGAACAGCAGACAACGGGAAGGTATGCGATGACACGGGCATTGGATGCACAGCGGCGCGAGCCGGTTTCTGGCGAAACACGGTCTTGCGTGGTGTTTCTGCATGGCTACGGCGCGAATGCGGCTGATTTGATCGGGCTGGCCGATCCATTGGGTGAACACATGCCTGATACGCTGTTTGTTTCGCCCGACGCGCCCGAAGAATGCCTCGGCGCGCCGATGGGGCGACAGTGGTTTCCGTTACCTTGGATTGATGGATCAAGCGAAGAGGAGAGCATGGCCGGGTTTGGCCGGGCCGCCGCCGACTTGGATGCGTTTCTCGATGGGGTGATGGTAGACGAAGACCTGTTGCCCGAGCAGGTGATGGTGCTGGGATTTTCGCAAGGTACAATGATGGCGCTGCATGTCGTGCCACGTCGTGAAGACGAAATCGCAGGCATCGTCGCCTTCTCCGGTCGGCTGATGGAGCCTGAATTGCTTGCCGATGAGGCGCAGAGCCGCCCGCCGGTGCTGCTTATTCACGGGGATGCCGATGATGTGGTCCCACCACAATCCTTGCCGCAGGCGGCCGAAGCGCTGCAAGGGGCAGGGTGGAAGGAGGTCTATGCTCATTTCATGAAGGGCACGGGTCACGGCATTGCACCTGATGGTTTGTCGGTGGCTTTGGCCTTTATGCGTGACCGGTTGGGGCTTGGTTAAGCCCGCAGGGTTTTCACCAATGCGGCAACATCCTCGCCTCCGAGGCCTGCGTTGACCGCGCGTCGGTAAAGCGAATTGAGAAACGCTGGCAGGTCGGCATTGATGCCGGCGTCTGTGGCGTGTTGATGGATATTCCGTGCCACGTCTGCCCAAACCGCCATCGATCCACCATCATGAAGGCTACCCAGCGGGAATGCAGCTTTTGCAATGATTTCAAAGCGCTCTTGGGCGCGCGGACCATGACCGCACAGATTGGCGAGCAGGCCGACATCGGCGCCTTCGGCCTCACACAAACGCGCGGCGTGGGCAACGCCCGCATAAAGTGAGACGCTGGTGGTGAGTAATCCCAGATCCAAGGCAGCGGCGGCCGCGACGTTGTCACCCAAGTCCACAAGGTTGGAAGAGATTTGCTGCAAAAATGGTTTTGCAATTTCAAACCCGTCCTGACTGCCGCCGACCAAGAGCGGTTCATTGCCGTCAACACCGACCTTATCTGGATAGAACATGATCGCGCCGTCCAATGCCGCGCCACCAGCGGCCTCAACCTTGCCTGCAAAGCGCCGCGCCTCTACCGGGGTCGTTGTCCCCAATTGGACCACAACATGCCTGACAAGCGCATCTGTCTGCCACACGTCTCTCAGGGCTGCTTCCGCAGTCTCGCAGCGGTCAACACAGACAAGGATGACCCGTGATCGCGCCATGAGCGCCGCCGGGGTTTTGGCGATGGATGCCCCTATTGCGGCAAGAGCCTCTGCTTTTTGCACCGTTCTGTTCCAAACGACAGTGTGGTGACCAGCCTTGATTTGCGCTGCAGCTAAGGCCGCACCCATTGCGCCCAGTCCAATTACACCAACTGTTTGGTTCATCTCATGTTCCTCGCATTCAACGCCCAAAGCCTAGGGCGAAGGCTGCGCTTTGCAAAGCACACATTTGGAGGGAGGGAAGCTCCGTTTGTTGTGGAACATTATGGGAACATATGCTGTAGCATAGGGTCATGCCATATGAACCGGTTACGCTTGGATTTAAGTTCGCAGTCAGGGTCCATCACCTGACCGGGCGGGATGTGCTGGTCGTGACATGCCCCGCGTGCCACAAATCTTATTGGGTGGCGACCCATGTCGTCTACGCGCGCTTCCATGCCCATCTGCCGCTTGAGGTGGCCGCGAAGGATTTCGTCTGCAAACGCTGTGGCAACACGCGTGATATGTCGTGGCGGATCGAACGGGCGACCGGGCCTGAATTTCCCAGATCCGCCTGAACCGACAAGAGCGAGCCCGTGAGTGGTGGTCTTAGGCCGACATTTTCTTGTCGAGTGCTTCGCTCTGTGCCTGCGCGTCGCGCTTCTCAACGATGGAATATAGCAGATCGATCTGTTCAGAGGATGACAGGCTCTCGTAGGTGCGGACCATGTCGATGAGAGGTTGGACGCGGTCCTTGAGACCCTGACCCATGGCGCCGACGACAATTGCTTTTATCAATTGGTCAGAACATCCCAGTTCAAAGAGGCTGTGAACCAACCCCACATAGCTGCCTTTGTCTTTCAGGCAGGTCTCCAAAACGCGGTTGATCTCTTTAACACTCATAACAACATCCTTTGACCTAACGGATCACACTGGCAAACGTAACAACACCAAAACCCACGCTTCATATGTGTCATTTTATGAGGGCATCTGGCAAGTTTTGTTCCCAAATAAGGCCAAATTGGGAATGTGTTGTTATCATTTCGGAAACTATAGCGAAAAATCGCGCTGATTACTAACGATTATCGCAAAATGAACAGTCTTGTCTGGCGATATCAAGGCGAGAATCCATTGGCGAGGCCGATTGAACCTCAATATACGCGCAGGCGGCCAAATTACCGAAGGGCCCCTGCGCCGTCCGCACAATTTTGCCGCATGTAGTGGGGTTGTCACAATTCTGACGCCATATATAGTCAAGCTAAAGAAGAGTGCGGGACTATCCGTTTTGTATGTTCCTGCGCCGGCCAGTCTGGGATGAGAGCAATGACGCCATCGAATTTTCGCACTGATTTTGTCCGCAAACCCGGGGCGCTCAAGCAGTTTCCAGCATTGGTGCTGAACGCCGATTACCGGCCGTTATCCTATTATCCTTTGTCGCTCTGGCCTTGGCAGGAAGCTGTGAAGGCCGCGTGGCTGGACCGCGTTGAAATCGTGAGCGAATACGATGAAGTCGTGCGCAGCCCGTCCACGATCATTAAGATCCCGTCGGTTGTTGTGCTGAAAGACTACGTCAAACCGCAATCAAGCGTCGCTTTCACACGCTTCAACCTCTTTTTGCGTGACGAATTCTGCTGTCAGTATTGCGGCGCCAAAGGCGATTTGACGTTCGACCACGTCGTGCCGCGCGCCAGTGGCGGGATCACCAGTTGGAAGAATGTCGTGGCCGCCTGTAGCCCGTGCAACCTGCGCAAAGGGTCTCGGTCGCTCAAGCAATGCGGAATGTCATTGCGCAAACCTCCGCGGCGTCCGGTGGCCGCGCAATTGCACAATGTGGGGCGCAAATTTCCGCCAAACCATCTGCATGAAAGCTGGATGGATTTCCTCTATTGGGATGCAGAACTCGAGGCATAAGCCGATCCGTATCTAGACTTGTGAATTCAGGCGATGTAGGGATGCGGCGTTAGCGCTAACGATCTACCCAGAGGGGGTGCAGCATATGGTCTCTCGAGTCATTCCGGTCGATACATTCGATCTCGTTATTTTTGGTGGCACCGGTGATTTGGCTCGCCGGAAAATCCTGCCGGGCCTGTTCCGGCGGTTTCTGTCAGGGCAAATGCCCGAAGGGTCGCGGATCATCGGCGCCGCGCGCTCTGATCTGGACAGTGCGGCTTACCGTGAGATGATCGCGGGTGCTGTCGCTGAATTTGGCGGTCCTGAAAAGAAGAATGCCAAAGGGTTGGCGGCATTTCTTGCCAGTATCGACTACGTCGCGATTGATGCGATGGGCGAAGGTGGCTGGCAGAAGTTGGCCGCATTGGTGCGTCAAGACGTCGTACAGGCATTCTATTTCTCGGTCGCACCTTCCTTGTTTGGCTCACTGGCGGAGCGGTTGCACACCAATAAGATCGCCAATGCCAAGAGCCGGATCGTCGTCGAAAAACCGTTTGGCCGTGATTTGGAGTCAGCGCGCGAATTGAACAAAACCCTTGCCGCGCATTTCGACGAAAGCCAGATCTACCGGATTGACCACTACTTGGGCAAAGAGACGGTGCAAAACCTGATGGCTGTGCGTTTCGGCAATGTCTTGTTTGAGCCGCTATGGAACAACCACTATGTCGACCACATCCAGATCACTGTTGCCGAAACCGTAGGCGTTGGTGGGCGGGGGGCATATTATGACCGCTCCGGGGCGATGCGCGACATGGTTCAGAACCACCTGATGCAGCTTTTGTGCCTGATCGCGATGGAGCCTCCGGGACAATTTGAAGCTGATGCTGTGCGTGATGAAAAGCTAAAAGTTATCAAGGCACTGCAAGGCATTGACCAACATCATATCGTGCGCGGTCAATATGAAAAAGGCCCTGATGGACCCAGCTACCGTGATGATGCAGAGGACCTGCGCAGCTTTACCGAAAGCTTTATCGCGATGCGCTGCCATATCAACAACTGGCGATGGGCCGGCGTGCCGTTTTATCTGCGCACGGGCAAGCGGATGAAAGCCCGCGCCTCTGAGATTGCGGTCGTATTCAAAGACCTCGGCCACACAATCTTTGAGGGTGACGAAGCGCGCCACCGCAATATTCTCGCGATCCGGCTCCAACCCAACGAGGGGATGGACCTGCAAGTCACCATCAAGGAACCCGGACCGGGTGGGATGCGCCTTATTGACGTGCCTTTGGACATGTCATTCGCCGATGCATTGGGCGATGACGCCGAGGAAGTGACAGACGCCTATGAGCGGCTTATCATGGACGTGATCCGTGGCAATCAGACGCTCTTTATGCGCGGTGATGAAGTCGAGGCCGCATGGGCGTGGACTGATCCGCTCATTACGGGCTGGGAGGCGCGCAATGACGTCCCCAAGCTCTATGATGCGGGATCAGCGGGGCCGGAGGATGCGATGATGTTGATGCGCCGTGATGGCCGTAAATGGCGTGATATCAAAGGGTAACGGCCCTTTATTTATGTCGGTATAAAAGGAATATCTCCATGAAGATCGTCGAATACCCAGACGCTGAAATGATGATGATGGATCTGGCCAATACATTGGCCAGTGAGCTTGAGAACAGCCTTCTGGGCAACGACTTCGCTTCGCTCGCGGTGCCCGGCGGCACCACGCCGGGGCCAATTTTTGATAGCCTTTGCGCCGTTGATCTCGATTGGTCACGGGTCCGCGTGATGCTGACGGATGAACGATGGGTGCCGGAAAGCTCTGAGCGATCAAACACGCGGCTTTTGCGCGAACGCTTGCTGGTCAACAACGCGGCCAAGGCGCAATATGTGCCGCTTTATGCGGATGCGACCGCACCGGAAGACAAACTGCCGGAACTTGCAGCCAATCTTGGCGAAAGCCTGCCGATTTCGGTGGTGCTCTTGGGCATGGGCACCGACATGCACACGGCGTCAATCTTCCCTGGTGCGGACCAGTTGGAGCTTGCCCTTCATGGCAAGGATACGCTTGTCGCCATCCGTGCGCCCGGCGCACCGGAGCCCCGGATCACCCTATCGGCGAATGTCCTTAAATCGGCGATGAGCCGCCACATCGTCATTATCGGCACGCAAAAGCGTGAAGCGCTTGAAAAGGCGCGGCAGTTGTCGCCAAGGGAGGCGCCCGTCGCGGCTGTCTTGAGTGGTTCAATCATTCACTGGGCGGAGCGATAAACCATGTGGGAGAAACTCAAGGCGCATCACGCAAAAGTCGCGGATCGCCGCTTTTCGGATATGGTTGACGACGCGCGCGCCGCAGATTTTATGGCCCAGACCGGTGATATGCGTCTCGATTACGCCAAGACCAATATCGATGCAGAAGGCCGTGGACTTTTGCTGGCATTGCTCGATGTGGTTGATCTGGCAGGCAAACGGGACGCGATGTTTTCGGGGCAGCCGATCAATGAAACCGAAGGCCGTGCGGTGCTGCATACCGCCTTGCGCAATCTTGATGGCGGGCCGATTGCAACAGGCGGTCAGGACGTCATGCCAGAGGTGCTTACAACTTTGTCACGGATGGAGCGTTTCGCAGGTGATGTAAGATCAGGCGCGTTTGCGGGGCAGGGCGGAAAGATCACCGATGTCGTGAACATCGGCATCGGCGGCTCTGATCTGGGTCCGGCAATGGCCGCGCTTGCCCTTGCGCCCTACCATGACGGCCCAAGGTGTCATTTTGTCAGCAACGTCGATCCGGCAGACGTGGCAAGCGTCTTGCGTGGCTGTGATCCGACAACGACCTTGGTGATTGTCGCTTCGAAGACATTCACGACGATTGAAACCATGACCAATGCGCGCACCGCTCAGGCATGGATGGGCGAGGCCGTGAAGGACACAGGCGCCCAATTCGCCGCGCTTTCGACGGCCGCAGACAAGACAGCCGCCTTTGGCATTGATCCATCCCGGGTCTTTGGTTTCGAGGATTGGGTCGGCGGGCGCTATTCTATGTGGGGTCCAATCGGGCTGTCAGTGATGATTGCCGTGGGCGGTAATGCCTTCCGCGCGTTCTTGCGTGGTGGGCAGGCAATGGACCGGCATTTTCAAGCGGCTGATTGGCAGGGAAACCTGCCGGTGATGCTGGCTCTCGTGGGGATTTGGCACAATCAGATTTGCGGTTATGCGAGCCGCGCGGTTTTGCCTTATGACAATCTTCTCATGCGGTTACCGGCCTATCTTCAACAGCTTGAGATGGAAAGCAACGGCAAGGGTGTGGCGATGGATGGCACGGATTTGACCATGCACAGTGGTCCGGTTGTCTGGGGTGAGCCGGGCACCAATGGCCAGCACGCATTCTATCAGTTGATCCACCAAGGCACACGCGTGGTTCCTTGTGAATTCCTTGTTGCGGCCCGTGGCCATGAGGACGCGCTGCATCATCAGCACCAGCTTCTGGTCGCCAATTGTCTGGCGCAATCCGAGGCATTGATGCGGGGCCGCACCCTAGATGAGGCCCGTGGCAAGATCGCCGATAAGTTTGCAGGCGATGAATTGGAACGCCAGGCCCGCCACCGTGTTTTCAATGGCAACAGGCCATCGGTCACGCTGGCTTATCCACAGTTGACCCCCGAAGTCCTTGGCCAGATTATCGCCCTTTATGAACACCGCGTCTTTGTGGAAGGGGTGATCTTGGGGCTGAATTCCTACGACCAATGGGGTGTGGAATTGGGCAAGGAACTGGCCACCGCGTTGCAACCTGTCGTCGAAGGCGCAACAGGCACGGATGGCAAAGATGGCTCAACTGCCGCACTTGTTGGCTTTTTGCAAAAATACGGGGTGTCATAAGGCGGGCGCTTTGGCATAACGCAATGAGCGATAAAAAAGGACCGCTGAAATGATTGCGCAATACGCCCCCTACGCTATGGCCGTTCTGCTGGCCGCGGCGTTTCTGCTGGAAATCCGCACCGGCCGGATCCCCAATTGGTTGTCTGCGCTCCCGTTCGTCCTGTTCGCCATCATTTTTGTCATGGCGGAGGATCGCTCTGTGCTGATTTGGCAAATGGTTCTGGCGGTCAGTGTCTTTGCGTTCGGACTTGGGATGTTTGCGATTGGCGGGATGGGTGCAGGTGCTGTGAAGCTGATGACCGGGACGGTGTTGTTTATTCCGTTCGAGAATGCGTTTTATGCGCTGCTGGTCTATTTCGCGGTATTCTTCACAAGCACACTGATTTTCGTCCAGATCCGGAAATATTTTGGCTCAGAGGATAGCAATTGGCACCTGATGGCCAACGCGGTGCTGCCGCTGAGCTTCACGATCGGCGTTGCCGGTATTTCGGGGATGTTTCTGTTTTAGGCTCACTTCGGTTCTGGTCTGTTCCGCGAGGCAGTTGGAGTTGTCGTCGCTCTATGCCATTGAGGTCCGCGCCATCGCTGTCGGATAATTGAGCGTTTCAAAATCTACCGCGTAAAACCGGTCAATCAGTTTCCGCGTCCCGGTATCTATTCGTAGCGCTTGGTGCTCAGTCGCATTGGAATGGGGGACAACATCAGGTCTTGGGACTTTCCACCGATCAGCGAGATCTGCAATGATGTTATCAAAACCCGTTTCAAAACGGTAAGTTCGGCATTTTGAAACACCGGTGAAGTCGGACTGCGGCCGTATGTGATTGCCGCGTGTCAGTGGATCCTTTGCAGTTTTTGCTATCTGCTGTCGGACCCACTTTGCAAAATGCCGCGTGCGCGCCGCTTCGACGTCTTTGTCGCGCCAGTAGCGAAAACCCCGCAGTGGGGCGGTCTGGCGCTTTCGAAAGGCCCATCGATACTCGCTCGTCAATCGCTCCAGAGGATCACGTACAATGCAGAACGCATCGTCATAGAAATCCTCTGGAATAATTCTTTCAATCAGCGCGGCATGAAAATGCTGGGGAGCAGTCAGAAGGCCCGCGTATTTGCCTGGGTATTTCAATGCCCGGGGCCCCAGATTTTCGAGCCACGTTTCCATCGTCGATCCACCCGTCTTCGGGATGTGGACAAAAAGAATGACTTTGTTGTTTATGCGGTGCAGCGGCATTGACAATTCACGCTTTCATCTTGGGCCTGGCGAAGTAACTCTCTCTTGGGCGATTATCGGTTCCATGGCAATAATGACCCCCAATGAGAGAGCAGCGGTTCTTGTGCTGGATTCCAAGCGATACGGTGCCTGGGATTCCAGCGACCGAGTGCTGGCTTGAACCGCACGGCGCTTTTCAGATTTTTGTCGGTCAGCATAAGCGTGTCGATGGCAGGCTGCATTGCCTTGGGCATCCTGCTGAAAGCTTCACTATATATTTGCCTGAAGACGGGCAGGGCCCTCATGTCACGTGGATCCCAAGGGTGCGCCTTTCCTGCAAAATGGGCGATCAACGGCATGTCCATGGAGTAATCCCATGACCGTTCTCTCTTGAAATTCCAGTTGTCATTCAAACGCTGAAAAGTGTCTCCAAAGACAATGTTTAAGATTTCTTGGTCTCGCATCGGACGGTGGAGTTTTGCGTCAAGAGAGTGGTCATTGGCCAGCGCCATGCAGCGGTCTTCGATGGCTTCGCGTCGCCACATGTCAGCATTCAATACCATGAGGCCGGCATTGAAATAATCGCGTGCAACGGGCATTGCGCGGTCCTTATATAGATAGCTCCAGCTGGTTTCGGGATGGCCCGAAGATACGGCAGCAATTCCAGCTGGCCTTGTTGATGCGAGCTCTCGCAAATCACCCCCGACAAGCGTGTCACCGTCCAGAATAATGTGGGTGTCGTAGCCTTCGGGGGCGCCACATAACCCTAGTCTGGCAAATCCGGCACGCGAAATCCCGTCGCGCCACAGCGGAATGCGCGATGTATTCTGGAACAGCGCACCAATGTCAAAATCACGCAGACTGGCTTTGATACCCCAATCAATCAGAAACGTCGCGGCCTCTTTGCTGATATTCTGTGGGACTTCGTCGAGATATATAATGACATCCATCGATGCGGGGATGCTGCGCGCTGCGGTCAAGACCGACGTCAACGTAAGAGGCAGATAGCGCGTGTCGGTCAGATAGACCAGACAGCTGCGCGGGAGCCAGTTTTCCAAGGTCTCAGCGCCGATTTGCGCGTTTCTTGCGATGCGTGCGCTTCGTCTTCTTGGTGTGCCGTCACGCTGTGCCCCTTGTTTGCCCTGCATCATCTTTGGATCGTTTTTGCTCAGCACTGTCAACTGACCGCAATCTCGTCAAAGTTTCACCAGCCGTCCCAAAACCGTTCGTTTTTCAACTGACGATGGATCAGCGAACTCCGCACTGACTTTTGGATTTACGTTTGCTTTTGATCCTGCAATCTAGGACACATGAGAACAGATTTTCATGGATTGGTAATGGTATGATGTTCAAACTGGATAGCTTTCTGTCTTCTCTTAGCATCACCAGACACCCGCTTCTCAAGGATGCGCCCCGCCATTTGCGCAAGAACATAGCGAACCGATTCATTTATTCGCATGACCATAATTTCACCTATCAACGAGTGCCAAAAGCAGCGAACTCGACGATTTCTCGCACCTTGGCTGTTCATATCCTTGGGCCGGACGCTGTGAAAGGTGATGAGAAAGGCGCTTTGGCCAAGAAGGCACTGGGCGGGCTTCCCACTGTCAAACAGTTTGATGCCAGCTTTCGATTTACGTTTGTGCGTGATCCGGTATCGCGGGTGTTGTCGGCATGGCGCGACAAAGCGCACACGGTAAAATTTCAAGACCGATAAGATCTAGCCGATCCGGCCAATCCAGGACAGCCGATTTCATTTTCACAGCTCTTGCGGCGTTTGGAAGAAGGCCTATTGCACAAGGACTTGCACTGGCTTCCGCAGGCAGAGATGGTTGCATATGGCGGGAAGAAATTCAACTTCATTGCTCGAATTGAGCGTTTGGACGATGAATTGCCAAGCGTGATGGAGACGATCTTCGGCACCTGCCAAGGTGTCGCAACCAGATCCGAGGGTCGAACCAATGCGCATAACTCATTGGCTATGGCTGTCACCCCTGAGGATCGCAACATCATAGAGCGGCTTTATGCGCAGGACTACGAGATGTTTGAATGAGGCCAAGATGCTTTCACCGGGAAAATACCAATTTGCGCTGTCAGATGTCATCTGCGGCATGTCGCTGATCCGCTCCCGAGCAAGGAATTGCCTATGCCCACTGACAACCTAAACGGCAAACGGCCCGTTTTCCTTTTGGGGTTGGGAGCTCAGAAATCCGGGACCACATGGCTCTATCGCTATTTGGAAGGGGCTGACATTTTTGTAGGCGGGTTTGCAAAAGAATATCACATTTGGGATGCCACTGACATTCTGCCGATGCGGCATTTCATAGGGCGGCGTATCGACATTCTGTCAGGCGGCAAGAAAGCCCAGCGGTATCGCATGCAAAAAGATACTCGTCGGTACTTTGACTACTTCGAAGGCCTTCTTCGAGACGGCGCGAAATTAACTGCTGATATCACACCATCGTACAGTGGACTGGGCGTTGAGCGGCTGTGGTTTATCAAGGACGAGTTTGCGAAAAGGGGGGTTGAGACACGCGCAGTCATTCTCATCCGGGACCCATTGGATCGCATCAAGAGCGCAGTGCGTTTCAACCTGCGCAAGAAGAACTACAATGAGGGAATTCCACTTGGTGAGACTGATTTTCTCGCTGCGTTGCAGCAATATTATCGAACTGAAGACTGTCGGCTGCGCACATCTTACCATGAGACAATTCCCAACGCACTCAAGGTCTTCGGCCGCGAACACACCTATATCGGCATCTACGAAACTATGTTTCAGTCCTCGGAGATAGCGCGGCTGTCAGAGTTTTGCGGGGTACCTGAGCGGCAAAAGATGGCTCAGGTCTACATAAACAAGACGAGCGGCGAGATGGCCGAGGATCATGCTTTGGATGCCGAAATTATCGCGGCCTACCAAGAGTGCTATGAATACTGCCGTGCGTTCTTTCCTGAAACGAAGTCGCTTTGGTCATATCGAAACGGAGCGCAGTGACGTAGTGAAGCTGCACTTGGCTGCCCGGCGCACAGATCATTGTCCGTATCGTTTCTTGGATTGGGTTTTTGCAAATCTGTCTGACGCAATCTTGGAGCGGGTAACGGGAATCGAACCCGTAACTGAAGCTTGGGAAGCTTTCGTGAT
>NZ_JBELFI010000078.1:0-12258 GCF_042093035.1 Yoonia sp.
GCGGCTAGCCCTCACGCAGAGACAGACGGTCAGAAGCAAGGGGGTTCCGGCGCGGCGTGCTTTTTTCGTGACGCCAGCTGACGACGGCTCAAAATGCTTGCAGCCATGGATCGGTTATGATGCTGTCATGCCATGGAAAATATGTCTGAAACGCAGTTCCTTGTTACGCAGCAGGGTCGTCGTATCGCCTTTCATTTGACAGATGGAGCCGGCCCCGCCGTCGTCTTCTTGGGCGGCTTCAAGTCTGACATGGGCGGCACCAAGGCGATTTTTCTCGAAAAATGGGCGCGCACATCGGGGCGTGCCTTTTTGCGCTTTGACTACTCAGGTCACGGCGAAAGCTCTGAAGCCTTCACCGATGGCACGATCGGCGATTGGTTCGAGGATGCAAGCGCCGCAGTTGGGTTACTGGCGGGACCGGTGATTTTGGTCGGCTCAAGCATGGGCGGATGGATTTCACTACTGATTGCCCGCGCGATGCCTGAAAAGGTTGCCGGATTGGTCACCATAGCCGCCGCCCCAGATTTCACCGAAGACAGCATGTGGGCTGGGTTCTCTGACGCGCAGAAGGCGGCGTTGCTGGCCGGGCAGGTTGCCTTGCCGTCGGACTACGGCGAACCCTACATCATCACGCGCCGCTTGATCGAAGAGGCGCGCGACAGGCTTGTTTTGCGTGAACCCTTGCCCCTGAATTTCCCGGTGCGTTTCATCCAAGGCACTGCTGACGCAGAGGTGGCTTTGTCGGTCGCTCTGCGGCTGTTTGACCACGCGGAAAGCCCTGATATGCGTCTGACATTGGTCGATGGCGCGGATCACCGGTTTTCAGATGACACCTGCCTTACCTTCATCAAGGATATGATTGATGAGGTCACGGCGCAGGCCCGCAAAGCCCTGCGCGCGTCATAGCGGTGCTTGTCGGTGAGCGGTCCGTGTGTCGTGACCGGAGCGTGTGACATTGGTTTCGGTTCGCTCTATTCTGGCGGCGATGAGTAAGGGCGCCAATCAGCGGATACGGGCGGTGGCCGATCCTGATCTGTGAGAGAGGCCTGACATTGTTTGAACTGGCAACCATAGAAGCCGAATTGGCCGCGCAGGAAGCGCGTGTGCCGCATCTGCGCGAAGGCTGCGAGAAACAGATCATCTGGCACGACAAACCGGCCAAACAAACTGATCTCTGCGTGATCTACCTGCATGGGTTTTCGGCCTCTGGTCAGGAAATGCGTCCTTTGCCCGATCTGGTTGCACAAGGACTTGGGGCCAATCTGTTTTTGACCCGTTTGACCGGACATGGGCAAGACGGCGAAGCGATGGGCAAAGCGCGCCTTGCGGACTGGCAGGCCGATGTTGCGGAAGCCCTGGAAATCGGCCACACGCTTGGCCGCGAAGTGATTGTGATGGGATGCTCGACAGGGTGTACGTTGATGACATTGGCTTTGGCCGAGGGGGCAAAAGCGCGCGCGGTGGTCTATTTGTCGCCTAACTTCGGCCTGCGCAATTGGGTCGGGCAGACGTTGCTGGATTTTCCGGGATCGCGGCAGTGGGCCAAATACATCGTCGGTACGCACCATCGCTTCAAACCGCGCAATGCCGATCACGCGGCCTATTGGACGTTGTCTTATCCAAATGAGGCTGTGCATGTGATGGGTGACGCATTGCGCGCTGTGCGCAAGGCTGACTTGTCAAAGATTACGACACCTGCCCTGTTTTGCTACAATGAGCGGGACAAGGTCGTGCATCCTGAACGTATGCGCGATGTCATGGGCAAGTGGGGTGATACCACGGTGGTGATCCTGTTGCAGCAAACAGATGCCGATGATCCGATGGGCCATATCATGGCAGGCGAGATCCAGTCGCCGGACCAAACCGCGCCTCTCGCGGCGCGCATCTTGGCTTGGTGTCAGGCACTGCCCAAGCAATGATTCCTTGCAGCCACGCGCTGCGCAGTCCAGTGTTGCCGCAAAACGCAGATCGCAAACGGTCATAGAGGCGTGCAGCGATGCCCAGCGAAACTTTGGTGATGATCCCGCCGCTCTTGTGTGATGCGCGGGTGTTTGAAGTACAATTGGCAGCGTTGTCGCGCGATCATGCAGTGACGGTCGCGCCCGCGACATGCGGCGAGCGGATGGAAGAAATCGCCAGCCAGATCCTGAGCTGGGCACCATCGCGATTCGCACTTTTCGGGATGGGAATGGGCGGCATGGTCGCCATCGAATTGCTCCGCCGTGCGCCGGAGCGGGTGACGCGATTGATGCTGGTGGGCACTACCGCACAGGCTGATACCCCTGAAATCGCGGCCGCACGCGAAACCCAGATTATCGCGGCCCGCGCGGGGCGCTGGGAGGATGTGCTCAACCACGAAATCAATGCCGAATGGATTGCCCCGACGGGTGACCGCGCTCAACTCACGGCGCGGCTGACCCGAATGGGGCAGGACATTGGCGCGGAGAGTTATGTCAGACAAATACGTGCGCTCCAGCGGCGCAAGGATCAGCAGGCTGTAATGGGCAAGATAGGGCAACCGACACAGATCATTTGTGGCCGCCATGATGGACAATACAATGTCAAACGCCACCAGTTCATGGCTCAGATGATGCCGAATGCGCATCTCGAGGTCATTGAAAATGCGGGCTACATGCCGACGCTCGAAACGCCGGCAGACATGACGGGGTTTATGAAAGCTTGGATGGCACAGCCACAATAGCTGCGTCCATTATCATTTCATGTTGACGACGTTCTCGTTGGCGGCAACGTCAGGACCGGAGTTGGCGTCGATGAAATCCAACACCAGTGGCCGGATGTTGTTGCGCCAACTGCGGCCTGCGAAAATACCATAGTGGCCCGCGCCCGGCTCAAGATGGGAGGCTTTCTTTTCATCAGGCAGGCCAGTGAGCAGCCCAAGTGCCGCCAGACATTGGCCTGGTGCTGAAATGTCATCATCTTCACCTTCGACGACTTTCACCGCGACGGTCGTGATCTTGCTCATATCGACCTTATGGCCGGCAACAACAAATTCGTTCTGCGCGATTTCGCGTCCTTTGAAGATACGCTCCACCGTGGAGAGGTAGAATTCAGCCGTCATATCCATCACGGCAAGGTATTCATCGTAGAAATCATTGTGGCGATCATGCTCGGATGCTTCGCCCTTGGCGACGCGGATGATCTCATCGCGGAACGCATTGGAATGCAGTTCCGCATTCATCGAAATGAAGGACGCCAATTGCAGCAGACCCGGATAAACCATGCGCCCAACCCCTGCGTATTTGAACCCGACCTGCTGGATCATGGTTTCTTCCAACTGGCCCATAGTGACCGAGCGGCCAAAGTCGGTGACTTCTGTGTGGTTGGCTTCGGGGTCAACGGGGCCGCCGATCAAAGTCAGTGTGCGGGGCTGCGCCTCTGGATGCAACTCGGCCAGATAAGCGGTCGCGGCCAGCGCCAAAGGCACCGGTTGGCAAACGGCCAGCACATGGGTGTCGGGGCCAAGCTCTTTCATGAAATCCATCAGATAGAGCGTGTAATCTTCAATATCGAATTTGCCTTCGCTGACCGGGATGTCACGCGCGTTGTGCCAGTCAGTGACATAAACATCCGCATCAGGCAGCAAGCTGATGACTGTTTTGCGCAGCAAGGTTGCGTAGTGGCCGGACATGGGCGCGACCAGCATGATCTTGCGGGAACGGTCCGGGCGGTTGCCCACACGAAAGCGCAGCAGATCACCAAATGCGCGGGCGACGACGATTTCCGTGGTGACGACCATGTCGGTTCCGTCGCGGTTGGTTTGCACCGGAATATTCCAATCAGGCTTTGTAACCATGCGCGCAAAGGAGCGCTCCGTGACTTCGCCCCAGGCTTTCAGCCAATCCATTGCGGGGTTGGCGCCCCAGGACATCATCGGGTATGAAGCATATGCGCGCGCTGTGGCACCAAGCCACTGATTGGTGTTACGCATGGTTTCCATCAGGTCGTAGGTCATCATATACTTCATCTGGTTGGTCTCCGATGGTACGCGCAAAAATGCTGCACGTGCAGCATACGCATAGGAAAGTTGAAATGACAACAAATGATTTAGATACAGCGACAGCCGTCGGACACAATGTTGCAAAGTTGGAAGCCAACCTTGCGCGCGTGGAAGAACTGACCCAGCGTTTGTTGAAAGTCATGGGACAGGGGCGCAACGTGGCGCCTTCGTTGCAGGGGCCTAGTCAGGATCTCTACGTCAAGGCGGCCACCGCCTATATGACTGAAATGATGCATAATCCCGCCAAATTGATCGAGCACCAGCTTGAGTTTTGGGGCAAATCGGTGAAACACTATGTTGAGGCCCAACACCTGCTCGCACAGGGCAAAATGGAGCCTCCAGCAGACGAAACACCCAAGGATCGGCGATTCGCCCATGAGCTTTGGGACACAAATCCTTACTTCAATTTCATCAAACAGCAGTACATGATGAACGCCACAGCTGTTCAAAAGGCGGTCGAGGAGATTGACACACTCGACAGCGAAGAGAAGAAGCGCTTGCGTTATTTCAGCCAACAGATGGTTGATATGATTAGCCCGACGAACTTTCTGCCGACCAATCCCGAGGCACTTGCCCTTGCTGCCGAGACCGAAGGTGAAAGCCTTGTTGCCGGGCTTGAGAACATGATCGCCGATCTGGAAGCCAACGACGGCGACCTGGTGGTAACGCTTGCGGATAAAAAAGCTTTCAAACTGGGCGAAAACCTTGCCACGACACCCGGTTCGGTGGTGTTTCGCAATCATATGTTTGAGTTGATCCAATACACGCCGGCCACTGAAAAGGTCTATGAGACCCCGTTGGTGATCTTCCCGCCGTGGATCAACAAATTCTACATTATGGACCTCAAGCCGCAGAACAGCCTGATAAAATGGGCGGTAGAGCAGGGCTATACCGTCTTCGTCGTGTCTTGGGTAAACCCCGATGCGGGCTATCGCGATACGTCGCTGACCGACTATATTGAGGACGGCTATCTGACGGCGATCAAAGAGATCAAGACGATTTGCGGCGTCAAGAAGATCAATGCCGTGGGGTACTGTATTGCGGGCACAACCCTGTCGCTGACGCTCGCGTTGATGAAGAAGCGCAAGGACACATCGGTGAATTCCGCGACCTTCTTCACCACATTGACCGATTTTTCGGATCGCGGTGAGGTCGGCGTCTTTCTTGATGATGACTTCGTTGACGGGATTGAGGCTGAAGTCGCGGAAAACGGTGTGCTGGATTCTTTCTTCATGTCGCGCACATTCTCTTACCTGCGTTCAAACGACCTTATCTATGGGCCCGCAATCAAAAGCTATATGATGGGCAAAGCGCCACCCGCTTTTGATCTTCTTTACTGGAATGGGGACGGCACAAACCTGCCCGCAAAGATGGCTGTCGAGTATTTGCGAGGGCTGTGTCAGGAAGATCGCTTTGCCACCACGGGTTTCGAAGTCTCGGGTGAGACGGTGAAGTTGAAAGACGTCACGGTGCCGCTTTGTGCAATTGCCTGCGAGACCGACCATATCGCGGCTTGGAAAAGCAGCTATAGCGGTGTTGCCAAAATGGGATCAAAGGACAAGACTTTCATCTTGTCTGAAAGCGGGCATATCGCGGGGATCATCAATCCGCCGAGCAAGAACAAATATGGACATTACACCAACCCTGAAACCGGACTGACCGCAGATGATTGGCGCGATTCAGCTGAAAGGCATGATGGGTCATGGTGGCCGCGTTGGGATGCTTGGCTATCCAAGAAATCAGGCAAAAAAGTCACAGCAAGGGAGCCGGGAAGCGAAGAATATCCCATTCTCGGGCCCGCTCCGGGCACCTATGTGAAGTCTAAGTAGCGGAAAAATATGAGGATTTGTGCAGGCGCAGCATTTTTTATGCTGCAGTGCAGAAAAACACTTGAAATGCCGCACTGCAGCATTCATATTGGTGGTACGAGATAACAGCGGGTGTCCCCCGCACAGAACAACACTGAAAGGTTGATACCATGGCCGCTAAAGCACAAGACTTCACCGCGATCTTCAAAGACATGACAGGCGCGTTTCCGGTAGACACGAAAGCAATGGAAGAGCAGTTCAAGAACCAGACTGCCCGGGCCGAGAGAATGTCCGCGGTTGCACTCGACGCTGCTGGCAAATCTGCTGAGCTGTCCGCAAAGTGGACACAAGACACCATCGCAAAGATGGAATCCATCGCCACTGCAAAAGCAGACCCTGCTGATTACGCGAAAGCTGTGACAGACTTCGCATCTGCTTCCGCTGAATCTGCTGCCGAGCATATGTCAGCTTTCGCTGAAATCGCGAAAAAGGTTCAGACACAGACAATGGAACTCGTTATGGCCGCAGGCAAAGACATGTCCGAGGACATGACTGCTGCTGCAAAGAAAGCCACAAACGAAGTGACTGCTGCTGCGAAGAAAGCGACTGCTGCTGCAAAGTAAGCGATCAAAGAAACACTCTTTCCTCCCAAAGAGTAACTTCGAAAGAAACGGTCCGCACAAGCGGGCCGTTTTTTGTTTGTGGATAGTGCTTTCTTTTTGCGCAGACGCGGCATAGGCTTCTCTGCACCGCAACATACCTGTGGAGGGACGCCCTTGGCTGATACCAACAAACCGCTTCTGATAAAGCGCTACGCGAGCCGCCGCCTGTATAATACCGAGACGAGCGACTATGTGACGCTGGAAGATATTGCCGTGTTTATCCGCGAAGGCCGTGAGGTACAGATTGTTGATCTGAAATCCGGTGATGACCTGACCCGACAGTATCTTTTGCAGATCATCGCAGAGCACGAAAGCCGCGGCGAAAGCGTTTTGCCGGTTGATGTGCTGACAGATCTGGTGCGCAGCTACACCAGCCAGGCGGCCTCAGTGGTGCCGGAATTCCTGCAAGCCAGTTTTGAGATGCTCCGCGAAGGACAATCCAAGGCGCTTGAGAATATGGGCAAGGCCAATCCGATGGCCGCGATGCCCGGATTTGATGCCATGCGGGCGCAGCAAGAGGCGTTCTTCAAGGCAATGACAGGTGGCATCATCGCCCCCGGCGCGTCAGAGAAAACCGAAGATGGTGATGATCTAGGTGAGATCAAAAGCCAGCTTGCCGCATTGCAGGACAAGCTGACGAAAATGTCGAAATAACGAACACATTTCTAGAAATGTGCGCTACAAGATCACTTCGATCGGTTTATCGCTGCAAATAACGACGAAATACTGCGCGCTTCGGACCAGTCGAAATCCACTTCACGTTGCACATCAATGATTTGCCGCCGGATTACGCCATCCGTCCGGGCGGCCTGCCGGCACTGTGTAGCGTCTGCTTAGCATTACAAAGAAGTAGCGCGGTTCTGGTTACTAAATACCTAACCGGTCACGGAGCGCGTACCACGTCATTGCGAGTGTGAGCAGTGGCGCCCGCATCGCCGGACCACCAGGAAAGTTTGGAACGTTTAGATTGGCAATAATGTCAAAGCGACCCGCCTGACCCGCCACGGCCTCTGCCATGACTTTGCCCGCCATACCCGAAAGCGCTACACCTTGGCCTGAATAGCCGCCCGCCGCCAAAACATTTGGGGCGAGCCGCATCAACGCGGGCATCCGCGTCATCGTCACCCCCAATGATCCGCCCCAAGCATAATCGATGCGCGCACCCGCAAGCTGCGGAAACAGCGCGCACATCCTTTGCCGCAAGGCCGAGGACATGTCATCTGGAAAGCCGATGGAATAGCTCGGGCGCCCGCCAAAAAGCAGGCGGCCATCCTCAGAAAGCCGATAATAGTTTACGACAAACTTGCTATCCTCAACCGCTACATCGCGTGCAAGCACGTCTTTGGCCCGATCGCCCAGCGGTTCGGTGGCACAGATGAAGCTGTTCAGCGGCATGATCTTTGCGGCCACTTTCCGCTCAATATGCGGCAGATAGCCGTTCCCAGCGAGGATCACGTGGCGCGCCCGTATCTGTCCTTTGTTTGTGCGCAGCGTAACTGGATCTCCGTGGACGATCCGATGTACTTCACTGCATTCGTAAATGCGCGCACCAGCGGCCTCTGCAAGCCGTGCGAGCCCCAAGGCATAGCGTAGCGGGTGAATATGGCCTGCACCTTCGTCCAACTGCCCGCCGTCGTAGAACGGGCTTTTGACGATCTCCGACATCTCGGCAGGGGACAGCAGCCTGGTTTGCGCATAGCCGTATTCCTGCGCCCGGAATGCGATTTCCTTGCGGTGGTCTTCGGCTTCACTGGTTGCGTAGAAGCCATGCACGATCCCGGGTTTATACGCGGCCTCAGGTATGTGGCTTGCGCAATTCTCGCGGATATCCGCCTTCGCCTGCTCAGAAAGCGCCCAAAGTGCCGCCGCATGGTCTTTGCCAAATTTGTGGGCCAAGTTGCGCTGATCGATGTGATGCCCGCTCGAGGCTTGCCCGCCATTGCGCCCGGAGGCCCCGAAGCCTGCGCGATGCGCATCAACAACCACAACGTCCAAACCTTTTTCCGCAAGACGGCGCGCCGCCGAAAGCCCGGTATATCCTGCTCCAACGACGCAAACATCCGCAGTGAGCTGGCCCTTCAACGCAGGACGCAGCGGCGGAATATCCGTTGATGCCACATACCAGCTATCGGGAAATTCACCTTGCCGGTCGTTGCGATAGAGCGGGTTCATACGTTCAAAAGGAGATGTTCGCGTTCCCAGGGGCTGATGACTTGCAGGAATTCAGTATATTCGGCGCGCTTGACGATCGAATAGACACGCGCAAAATCTGGCCCGAGGACTTCATGCAATTCCTTGGCCTCATCAAAAAGGTCGAGCGCTGTCCATAAGCTATCGGCCACCTCTGCTTCGCTTTCTGCCGCTTCACCGCGCCAGCGTTTGTCGGGGCGGATCTCATTCTTCATGCCCAGATAGCCGCATGCCAAAGACGCGGCGATGCAAAGGTATGGGTTGCAATCCATCCCCGGCAAGCGGTTTTCGATGCGCCTTGCGGCGGGCGGTGCAATCGGGATGCGGATACCTGTTGTGCGGTTGTCGCGCCCCCATTCGAGGTTCACTGGCGCCGCCTCATCGGGGACGTAGCGGCGGTAGCTGTTCACATAAGGCGCGATCAGCGCGACCGCGCCCGGCATATATTCCTGCAGACCACCAATAAAATGGAAAAAGGCGTTGGTTTCGCCGCCTTCGCGCCCGGCAAAGATGTTCTTGCCGTCTTTATCCACGATCGAGTGATGCACATGCATCGCAGACCCCGGTTGGCCTTCGATTGGCTTGGCCATGAAGGTTGCAAAGCAGTCATGCCGCAGTGCCGCCTCGCGGATCAAGCGCTTGAAGAAGAAAACCTCATCGGCAAGCTTGATCGGGTTGCCGTGGCGCAGGTTGATCTCCAATTGGCCAGCCCCGCCTTCCTGGGCGATGCCGTCGATTTCAAAACCCTGCACTTCGGCAAATTCATAGATGTCGTCGATCACCGGACCGTAGTCATCAACGGCTGTCATCGAATACGCCTGCCGTCCCGCCGCGGGGCGCCCGGTGCGTCCCATCATCGGCGCGATGGCCTTGGCGGGGTCGATATTGCGTGCAACCAGATAGAACTCCATTTCAGGAGCGACGATCGGGGTCCAGCCTTCCGCCTCATAGAGCGCAACAACACGGCGCAACACATTGCGCGGCGCAAATTCAACCGGTTGCCCTTTTTGATCGAAGGCGTCGTGGATGACCTGCAAGGTGCCATCGGCGGCCCATGGTGCGGCCGTGGCAGTAGAAAGATCAGGCTTGAGGATCATATCCGGTTCGAGGAAACCATCAGGTCCTGCGGCTTCGCCCCAATCGCCTGTAATGGTCTGAAAGAAGATCGAGTTCGGCAGGTGGAAATGCCCCTGTTTTTCCCATTTCGCAGCCGGGACCGCCTTGCCACGGGCAATTCCGGGCAAGTCGGCGATCACGCATTCGACTTCATCCAGTCGGCTTCTCTCCAGATAGGTTTGTGCCGCTTGAGGTATCTGCGTGGTCCAAGTCATGCGACGATCCGATCTTTGAAAAAGCGGGCGATTTGGGCGGCGACCTTGCCGTTGTCATCGGGGATATCAAGCCCTGCACGCGCGCGGTCGAGTTGTACGTCCGGGATCTTTCCCTTGCCACTATGTTCGATCAACCCGTTGATGTAGGCCCGCCCGTATTCGGGATGTGGCTGCACGGTAAAAGCCTTTCGGCCATAAACCAATGCCGCGTTTTTGCAAAAATCATTGGTCGCGAAAACGGTCGCGCCGGCGGGACGTTCGACAACCTGATCTTGATGCCAAGCATTCAATGAAAAAACCTCACCGTTCCAGTCGTATTCCGTGTTCCCGATGGCCCATCCTTTGCTGAATTTTTCCACCTTTCCACCAAGTGCCTGCGCAATGATTTGATGCCCAAAACAGACACCCACAAGCGGAATGTCGGTGGCATAGACCTCACGAATCATCTTTTCCAGCGGCGCGATGAATGGCAAATCGTCATAGGCACCGTGCTTAGAGCCTGTGATAATCCAGCCATCGCATTCTGTAATTGCGGTCGGGAAGACCATATCCACCACCATATAAGTTTCAAAAGCGAAACCAAAGCCGTCCAGCATCCGCGAAAAATGCGGACCGATATCGCCTGTGATAGGGCGTTGATCCGGATGCACGTGTCCGGTTTGCAGGATGCCGATCTTCATCGTGAACTCTTTTTTGGGTTGGCGATCTTGTCCTGTTCTACACAAGGTCGAGATAGTGGTCGAGTTGCTCTTCCGCTGTCATTTCATCGAAATGCGCCATCTCCTGGCGTTTGGTGCGGATCAGATTGTCGACGAGTTGCGGATCAAAGATGCGGCTGGCCAACGGGCTTGCTTCAAACGCATTGATCGCATCCTCCCATGTGCTGGGAACCTGCGGCAGTTTCTGGTCGTAGGCATTGCCTGTGATCGGCGCCGGCGCTTTCATGCCGTCTTCGATCCCAACCAGTGCTGAGCCCAACACGGCTGCCAGAAACAGGTACGGGTTCACGTCACCACCCGCCAGACGATGCTCAATCCTGCGCGCGCCATAGCTGCCGCCGGGCACACGGATAGATGCGGTCCGGTTATCATAGGCCCAACAGATGCTGGTCGGAGCATGAGCGCCGGGGACCAAACGCTCATAGCTGTTGCCGTGCGGGGCAAAGATGAGCGCGAGATCGGGAATACCAGCAAGACAGCCAGCGATCGCATTGTTCAGAAGCGGCGTGCCCTCAAAGGTGTCATTGGCGAAAGCGTTGTTGCCGTCTTTGTCGAGGATCGAGAAATGGGTGTGCAAACCGTTGCCTGCGTAATCCTCATATGGCTTGGCCATAAAGCTTGCCGCCATGCCGTGGTTGCGGGCCAGACCGCGCACCAGCATCTTGAAGAACCACGCATCATCGGCCGCTTTCAGTGCGTCAGGAACGTGTTCGAGGTTCACCTCAAATTGCCCGATGCCGCCTTCGGATATTGCGGCCTCTGCGGGGATTTTCATCAGATCGCAAGCATCGTAGAGGTCGTTAAAGAAATCATCGAAGGCGTCGAGCGCGCGCATTGACAGGATCTCAGCACCTGCGCGCCGTTTGCCTGAGCGTGGTGATTTCGGCTGACGGATTTCCTTGCCGCTGTCATCCACCAGATAGAATTCCATTTCGGTCGCGACAACGGGGGAGAGGTCCAGCGCCTTGAAGCGGTCCAGCACGCGGGCGAGCGCATGGCGCGGATCGCCGGTAAAGGGCGTTCCGTCGTCAAAAAACGCCCAAAGGGGCAGCATGGCGGTTGGCGCAGGGAGCCAGGGCAAGGGTACATATCCGCGTTCGGTCGGCAAAAGCAGTCCGTCGGCATCGCCTGATTCAAACACCAGCGGACTGTCGTCGATGTCTTCGCCCCAGATGTCGAGGTTGAGGACAGAAAGCGGGAAGCGCGACCCCTCTTGTTCGAGCTTTTCCGCGAAACGGCGCGGCAGGCGTTTGCCACGCGCCTGACCGTTCAGGTCAGCCGCGCCACACCGTAGGTTGCGGATTTCGGGATGATCGTCGAGCCAGCTCATCTGATTATCTGGGGCCTAACTTTGATTTTCTTGCGGGCTTCCTGCGGAAGATGTCGGTTCAGACGGTTATTCACAAACCCAAAGATCCCGATAATCACCAACGTGAGAAGGATGAAGTAGAAGGCAAGGATCGGGTAGGGGACAAATGGGTTGAATGTCTTGTCTGCGAAGTAATTGGCATAATAGAGCGCATCGCCGCG
>NZ_JBELFI010000079.1:0-12185 GCF_042093035.1 Yoonia sp.
GAAACGTCGCGATTGAGGTTCCCGCAGCAATTGACACGACCAATGTCTCACCATTGCCCAGTGCGCTGACATCCGGCAATGCGGCGGCCATCATCTGCGGTTTCACCGCAATGATCGCAATCGCGGGATTTTCAGGCAGACCGCCGTTGATGTGAACGCCCTGTTCGTTCAACCAGTCCGAAGGATTGGGATCAATCACGTAAACGGATGTTGGCGCCAAACCAGTGCGTAACCACCCCTCCAGCATTGCGGAGCCCATCTTGCCACACCCCAAAAGCACAAGCCCGCGCGCGGCAACGTCATTCATGTCCATGCAAACACCTCTCTTTTGTCACCGCAGAGGTTACGGAAACGGAGGGTGGGTTTAAACCCACCCTCCCTGATATTTATGCGCGCCCGTAAGCGCCACCAATCGCGACTTGCACAGCTTCTTGTGCCGTCCGGTCCGCCCAGGTGACGAGCTGGATTGCCGGGTAGTATTGTTCGCAAGCTGCAACGGCTGCATTTATCATCGTATCAATCTGATCCGGTCCTGCGACCTGATCCCCGCTCAACATCAAGCCATAACGATAAACCATCAGCTTTTGCTCATCCCACCATGTGAAGGCCCCTGCCCAGCAGCGGTCGTTGATGGTGTTCAATGTCTCATAAAGGGCCGGCATCCGGTCTTCGGGCGGCTCCATATCAAAGGTACAGATCAGACGGAGGGTTTCATCATAAGCGGACCAAGCCAGCGTGATTGAATAGGTGCGCCACTGGCCTTCAACGGCCATGGCGATCTGGTCGTTATGGATGCGGTCAAATTCCCACGCGTGGTATTCTGCGATGTGTTCCACCAGATCAATCGGGTGAAGGTCATCCGCCTCAAGGTAATGTTCGGACAATGCCATATGCTCGGCCTCACTGCGTTGGCGCATGGGTCATGGCAGTGCCCAAGCGCTAGGTGCCTGCTCTAGGGACGGTGTTGTTCACTTTCTATCCCTACTACATATCGTGGCCCGAAATGGCTGTAGCTGTAAAGCAATTTCTTGGGGATAAGCGCGAAAGCAATGCAGTTTCATGTGGATAAATCGCCGCAGAGGCACCAGCGACAGCCAGCCAATGAGTCGAGCTGAGGATGACCGCCGACACAAACATCTGTGCGAAATTTCAGGCCTGCCGTGCTTTGATGAAACGGGCCAAGGCCTGAGCCTGGGACAAATCGCAAAGTTGGTCACAGCGACAACAACTGTTTTCACATTTTGTTGCGCGCGGCGCGGTCATGGCGGGTGCAATTGCCCTCTGAATACGCGCTGGCATGAAAAAAATGGGTCACTTTTTCGTCACCCTTGGCCGATGCGCGGTATGTGAGATTTCAGATCGGCACATGCTATCTCGGCATGATCGCTCAGGATGATCTGCAAGCGCCGCTGGATCAACTGGAGGCGTTTTGGCGGTGTTCAGGTAATTGGTTTGGTCGCTTTCCGGGGGATGGTGATCGGGCAAGGCGGTCAGACAGACCTATGCTGGCGCCGTGAGTCAACCATCAGGGGGGCTTTGCCCGTGGCGCCAAATCAAGGAACGGCAGCACCGAACAACGACCAGCCCAGCGGCAACATCCGGGCGGCGATAGGGCTATTCATTCCTTGAAACGGCAGACAGAATGGCTCGCCTCAGGCGTCGCCTTTAAACTTCGCGATCACCTCATCAAGATCGATGCCAAGACTTTCGAGCATCGACAGATCAAAGCCTTTTTCTTCAATAAAAGCCTTCGCTGCCTCAATATCGAGATTTTCGAGCATTGCCGGATCAATCCCCAGCTCCTCCATCTTCGCCGCGATATCGAAGTCGCCGTTGGCCATCAGGCCAGCGGCTTTGCCCATCATGTCACCTAGTCCCATTGGATGATCCCTTTATCAGATTGGCCTGCGCCAGATTACTTTTTCGCTTCAAGTGCGGCCAGACGTGCGGCCAGTGCTTCATTTTCTTCGCGGGCCTTTTGCGCCATCGCACGCACGGCATCAAATTCTTCGCGTGTGACAAGATTACGCTCAGCAAGCCAGCGGTCCATCATGGAGGACATCGCTGACTGCGCCTCATCTTTTGCACCTTGGGCCACACCCATGGCATTGGTCATCAACTGGCTGAGGTCATCGAGAATCTTGTTGTTGCTTTGCATCGGTCTCTCCGTTTGCTTTGTCTTATATATGGGACTTCAGGGGCGCGCGGGCAACCCGCCTTTGGCTGGTTGACTTTCCCGCGCTGCGGGAGAAGGAATGGCCTTCTAAAAGACAAGGATTTACATCATGCTCGGAGCAATCCCCTTCCCCGACATCTCGCCGGAAATTTTTTCGTTCAGCATCGGCGGTTTCAACCTCGCGCTGCGATGGTACGCTTTGGGCTATATCGTCGGCATCGCGATCGGTTGGCAAATTATCAAATACGCATTGAAACGGCCAGACTTCTGGCGCAATGGGCCACCGATGAAGGTCGAACAACTTGAAGACCTGCTGACATATGTGGTTGTCGGCGTGATTGGCGGGGGGCGTTTGGGCTATGTGCTGTTCTATAAACCCGCAGATTTTCTGGCAGCGCCACTTGATGTTTTCAAGATCTGGGAAGGCGGTTTGTCCTTTCATGGTGGTTTCTTGGGCGTGGTCGCTGCGGTCTATATCTTCAGCCGTCGCCAAAAAGTGCCCCTGCCCGATCTGGCTGACATCATTGCGGTGTCAGCGACGCCTGCAATCTTTCTGGTCCGTATCGCCAATTTCATCAACGCAGAACTCTGGGGGCGACAAACGGATTTGCCTTGGGGTGTGATTTTCCCCGGTCAGGCGGCCCAATCCTGTGCAACGGCAACCGAGCCTTGCGTGCGCCACCCCTCCCAGCTTTATGAAGCCGGACTTGAAGGTCTGCTGCTTGGTCTCATCTTGATGCTGCTGGCATTTCGTTTCGGCGCCCTCAAGAAGCCGTGGCTGTTGTCCGGCGTCTTTTTCACGGGCTACGGCATTGCCCGGTTCGTCGTGGAATTTGTGCGCCAGCCGGACGCACAATTTGTCAGCGTCGGCAATGAGCTGGGTTTGGCGTTTCAAATTAACGGCTATGGTCTGACGATGGGGCAGACATTGACGCTGCCAATGATTCTCGTGGGGTTTGCGGTCGTTTTGTTTGCGCTGAGAAGATGACGGCTCTCGCTGATCTTCTTGTCGCGCAAATCGCGCGGACGGGACCGATGAGCGTTGCCGATTATATGACCGACTGCCTGATGCATCCGACCCATGGCTACTATGCCACCCGTGATCCCTTTGGCCAGAATGGGGACTTTATTACCGCGCCGGAAATCAGCCAGATGTTTGGCGAATTGCTCGGCCTGTCGGTGGCGCAGGCGTGGATGGATCAAGGACGCCCGGCGGCCATTTCCTTGGCAGAGCTTGGTCCGGGACGCGGAACGCTGATGGCTGATGCGTTGCGCGCTACCCAAGCGGTGCCGGGCTTTCATGCCGCGCTGACGGTCCACTTTGTCGAGGCCTCTGTCGTCCTGCGCCAAGCCCAGGTCAAAGCGGTCCCGAACGCCGTCTGGCATGACCGGATCGACAGCCTGCCGGAACGACCGCTTTATCTGATCGCCAATGAGTTTTTCGACGCATTGCCGATCCGTCAATTCCAACGCGATGGCGACGCCTGGCGCGAAAAGATGGTGGGGCAAGAGCAGGACCGTCTGCGTTTCGGGCTTTCCGCACCCGCCGCATTGGCGCAACTGGAAGGCCGGTTAGGCGATACCAAAGACGGTGATCTGGTGGAATACTGCCCGGCCCTGCCGCATATCATGCAGACCATTGGAGGCAGAATCGCGGCGCATGGTGGGGCCGCCCTGATCGTTGACTACGGCGACTGGGCCTCGCTTGGGGACACGCTGCAAGCGTTGCGCGCGCATGCGCATGTAGATCCGCTGAGCGCCCCGGGCGAGTGTGATCTCACTGCACATGTTGATTTTGCGGCTATTGCCGATCATTGCGGGCCCGCCAAATACACCCGTCTGACGCCGCAGGGTGTTTTCCTTGAGCGGCTCGGCATTACGGCACGTGCGAAAAGCCTTGCCAAAGCATTGAACGAACCTGCGCTTGAGACCCATGTCAAAGCACATCGACGCTTGACCCACCCTGCCGAAATGGGTGACCTTTTCAAGGTAATGGGGATCTACCCCACCGCCGCAACGCCACCAGCCGGACTAGAGCCGTGACCCTTGATCCTATTCAACATCCGCTTCTTGCAGACAGCCAACACGGGTTCTTCACCCGTAAGGGCGGAGCCTCTTCGGGGGTCTTTGAAGGGTTGAACTGTGGCTACGGCAGCTCGGATCAGAAAGATATCGTGCAAATCAACCGCGCGCGCGTGGCAAATGCCTTGGGCGTGGATTTGGCGCAACTGGCCGGCGTGCATCAAATCCATTCCGCCGATGCGGTGCCTGTCGATGGACCTGTCACTGACGCGCCCAAGGCCGATGCGATGGTCACAGCCACCAAAGGGATCGCACTTGGGATCCTGACGGCTGATTGCCAACCTGTTCTTTTTGCAGACCATCAGGCCGGTGTCATTGGCGCCGCACATGCAGGCTGGAAAGGTGCGCTGGACGGCGTTCTGGGGGCAACAGTGGCAGAGATGGAGCGGCTTGGTGCGCAGCGGGTGAATATTGTGGCAGTCATTGGTCCGACAATCAGCCAGCGCAACTACGAAGTCGGTCCCGAATTCCGCGACCAGTTTGTCGCCGCCGATCCCAGCTTTTCGCGCTTTTTCCTGCGGGGGCAGAAGGATCGCTTTCAGTTTGACCTGCCTGCATTTGGCCTGCACCAACTCGGGTCGCTCGGCTTGGAAAAGATCGCATGGACGGGTCACTGCACCTACGCCGATCCGGGGCGATTCTTTAGTTACCGGCGGTCGGTGCATCAAAAGGAAGCAGACTATGGCAGGCTCATTGCTGCTATCGCTCTTTAGGCCAACAATTAGGCAATCGCGCCCCATTTCGTTAACTATTCATTCTGTCTGAAGTGGCAAAAAGACATTTTTTGCGATCGATAACAGTGACTTAAATTTATTCCGTTGCGTAAAGACAAACAGTCTCATTTTTTCGAGACCCGTCAAACTATCGCCAGTTTGAACCGCCATCTTGGCTGCAAGGCTTTCAACAAAACAGAAGGCCCGCAAAAAAGAAGGTATCAACATGAACGACCGATGGCACAAAACAGTTGAGATCGCCGCAGAGGCGATCAAAACGCCTTTGCCGTGGACACGCGGCGCAATGCGTCAGGCGATGATCCAACGGCGCGTCGCGCGCGACAGTGAAGGCCGCGTTTTTGACGGGCAGGAGCAACAGCGCGCGTAGTCCATCCGTTCCTCGACGCAGAGCATGATCCACACTTTATATCAGATCATCCTGCGACCCCAAAAGGCCTATCCGACACCGTTGACGGAGGGCAAAGCGGACACCCGAGGCATGTTTTAAATAGTAACTTGGTTTCGGCCTGAAGTTGGTGCCAGACGCCAACGACACAAAGAGACCGCAAAGATAGGTAATCGCATGGAACAGATACGCCTGGCCACAATGAACGCTGATGTTCAGCCGGTCCCAAATCACAGACCATCCCAGTTTTCCGAACCCGCCCCCTCTGTCGCAGATGTGCCGGTTCGCAAGTATCACGTCATGTATCTGGATCAGGACGACGAATTGCGTGAAACCCACCGCATGGCGCGCGCTTTACCTGCATTTGAGCAGGCGTTCAATGTCGTCAAAGAAGGCGCCTTGGTCTCCACAGAGCACGGCATGGTCCCCATTGAAGATGTTATCCCCGGCGATCGTGTTCGGCTTGAAGATGGCACGCTTGAACCCGTCCAATGGCGGGGCAGCATGGTCGTCCACGCCGGGTCAGACGATGCCGCGCGCCCTGCTTTGGCAATGACACGATTTGCCGCCGATGCACTGGGCTTCAACCGTCCATCTCCCGATCTGGTGTTGGGTCAAGGTGCACGGATCAAACATCGTGCTGCCGGAATCCGCCGGGTCAGCGGCAGCGATGAGGCCTTCATTCCTGCCTCCGATTTTGTCGACGACAATGATGTGCTTAGCTTGCGGCCTGCGACCTCGTATAAGGTCTACCAACTTGGGCTAAAAGGCCAGCGCAGCTTGATGGTCAATGGGGTGGCGGTTGAATCGCTCCATCCCGGGACAGCATTTGATCTAGGGCTACGCGGAGCAACTTTGCGCGCCTACTTGGGCCTTTTTCCGCACAAGCGGTCCTTCGAAGACTTCGGCCTGCTTGAGGTGCCGCGCCTGCGCCTGCGCGACCTCGATCTACTGGATTAACGCATTTCGCGGGGTGATCTTCACGGATCGCCCCCAAAACCGGGTCAGCAACATGACGGCCGCGATCGCCAGGCCGATCACCAGTCCCAGCCACAGGCCCACGCCCCCCAACCCCACGGTAAACGCCAGAAAATAGCTGACAGGCAGGCCGATCACCCAATAGCTGATCGTCGCCATAACCATTGGCACCGTGGTGTCCTGAACGCCGCGCAAAAGCCCCAGTGCCAGCACTTGCAGCCCATCAACCAACTGAAACAGAGCGCCAACCATCAAGAAGCTCGCGCCCAACCGCAGGAGGGCTGCGCGCGCGGTCTCATCAGGATCAATAAACAGCCCGATGAGCGTTTCGGGCATTGCCAGAAACACTGCCGATGTCATCAACGCGTAAACTGCCGACATCCCGATCGCCGTGATACCGCCCCGCCGCAACGACAGTTCGTCACGGCGCCCCAGAGCACGCCCGGCCCGAACGGTCGCCGCCTGGCTAAAGCCGATATGCACCATGAAGGTCAGGCTCACCAATTGGATCGCCACCCCATGGGCTGCCAACGCCAGCGGGCCAATCCAACCCATCATCACCGCGGAAGCGCTAAAGAGGCCACTTTCGGCCAATGACGTCAGGCCGATGGGCCAACCGAGCCTGTAGACACGCTTCATCACCGCGCTGTCACTGCGCCAGAAATTCTTGAAAAGCTGAAACTGCGGCAGCACCCAAAGCACATAGATGACCAGAATGGCCACTGTCACCAGCGTCACCGCAAATGAGGCCATGGCTGCACCTCTGATCCCCATTTCCGGCGCGCCCCAATTGCCGAAGATCAGCGCATAGTTAACAAAACCATTCATTACCGCTGTCCCGATCGTCGCCCAGAGGATAATCGCCGTATGTTCCATCGCGGCCAAGAACGCCTTCAGCGTCATCACAATGAGCGCGGGCACCATCTGCCAGATCACGATCTGCAAATAGATATGCGCCAGATCAGCCACAGCCATATCCTGCCCCATCGCGATCAGGATATCTTCGGCCCAAAAGAACGGCACAGTGACGACCAGCGCATAGATGATCGACAGCCAAAGCCCCATCCGCGTCACCCGGCGCACTTGGGTGTTGTCGTTTTCTTCAACGGCGGCGGCGACCAAGGGCGTCACAGCCTGCGAAAAACCCGCACCGACGATGAAGATCGTGAAAAACACGGTCCCGGCAATTGTCGACGCTGCAAGTGCGGTCACATCATACCATCCCAGCATGACTGTATCGGTAATATAGATCGCAAATTGCGCCAGATTGCTCAGGATCAGGGGCATCCCCAATTTCCAGATTGCGCGACTATGGCCATGGTATGTTTGGGCAACCTGTTGCATGAGCACAGGCTTAGGGCCACGCGCTTACGGCGTAAAGGCAGATTAAAGCGCGCAAGGGACACAGAAGGGAATGCAGCCTACCGCCTCGTCTCTAAGCGGAGGGGTTTGGATGGTCAGGCAGGAGCCAGCCTTGATAGTGAACCATAAGCGCCCCTGTCAGCGGCGCGCGCAGCTCCACATCAAAGTGGAATTTGCCTTCGGATTCATATTCCCGCGCAATGCTGAGGGGCAGCAACCATTCGGGCAGTCTGATCGGCCCCAACCGGCCAGCGGTAACGGGATAAAGCAGCTCCGCGTTTTCGACGCGCAATCGAAGCGTGAATGTGAAAGGGGCAAAGCGCTCTGTCATCACCCCGTTAGTGACCTTTAGAAATGACCGAAAGCGTTTGTCGCCAAAGCGACGCTCCCACAATTCGCCCCCGTCTTGGGCGGACATACTGACGGTCACGGAAACCTTTTCCGCGGCAGGTGGGAACCCGAAGGCGGTGGCCAGCGCGCGCGACCACAGTGAGGTGCCGCGGATCACCGATGCCTCCCCCGCCATCCGCGATGTCCCGTTCACTGCATGTCCATTCTGGATGACGGCGGGCAAAGCTTCGAAGCTGCCGCCAAGGTAGGATTGAAAAAGTGCCGTGTTCATCGCTTTCGTTTGCCTTCGACCGGATCTATGTCCCCGGCCAGATGGGACGAAATCCGCGCTTGACCAGTGGTCGCTTCGTCGCAGACCCCTTAACCCAATATATCCCGCCACGAATGCTTCGGCGCAAAGCCCACCATTCGCTTGGCCTTATCATTGGCATAGAAGGTCTCATCTGGGCGCATTTGCCGTTTGACGGGCACGCCCTTGTAGAATTGCGCAATCACCTCATCGCTGGTCAGTGCGACAGACATATCATCGTTGGAGACGTTGAAGACCTCAAACCCCAGCCCATCCGTGCGCAGGCAACAATCTACCATATGCCCCAGATCGCGCGCATCGATATAGGCAAAGATATTGCGGCGGCGGCTTTCTGGATTGTCAATATATGCCGGGAAATCGCGTGCGTATTCATGGGGTTCAATAACATTGTTTATTCGCAAGCCATAGATATCAATGCCGCTGCGCGCCTGAAAAGAACGCCCCGTTGCCTCATTGCAGACCTTCGACATCGCATAGCTGTCGTGAGGCACCGTTGGGTGCTCTTCATCAATCGGTACATAATCGGGCTTCAACTCTCCGTCCGCGAAACAGACCGCATAAGTGGTTTCGGAGCTGGCAAAGATCACTTTGGGGATGCCGAGTTTCACGGCCGCTTCAATCACGTTGTAGGTGCTGAGCGTATTTTGACGAAAACATTCGCCATCGGTGCCGATCATCACACGCGGGACGGCGGCGAAATGGACGACCGCGTCGTATTTCGGCACGCCCGTGCCTGTTTCAAGCTCTGCGAAGTCGGCGAACTGCGACATCGCTCCAATGACCTGCCCTGCATCGCACAGGTCGATCAATAGCTCAGGCATATCCAGTCCTGACGCTACACGGTCCGCGTTTACCACATCATGCCCCTGATCCTGCAAATAGGCGATGGCATGTCTGCCGGCCTTGCCGCTGCCGCCTGTAAAGAAAACCCGCATATCGATCCCTTTCGTCTTTCGTTTGCCCTAGCGGACATCATCCTTGCGTTTGCGCGTAAAGACCATCTTTTGATCCAACAAATCGTCACGCGCGCCCATCCACGCGTAGGCCAGAAGCGCTGGTTCATTCATGCCAACAGTGATGCGGTGCAAATGTTCGGGCGGGTTGAAGATCATCGAACCGGGCACATAGACGCCTTGGTGGTTTTCCGACACCGCCCCCGACAGGCACACATAGCTTTCGGTGATCCCGCGATGCGCATGGGCGGGATAGGTGCAGCCAGGACCAAACAGGACGACGCCCAAGATGATATCTTCGGTCACGACCGGGCCCTGCGGCCCTGCGATTTCCGCATAGGCATAGCTGCCCACAAGACCTTTGGGGACTTTTTCATAGCCATATTGCCAAGACAAATCGGCCTGCACGGATTCAAAAGCACGGATCATCGGCCCCATCCTGTCCCCGCGGCCCTCATCCAGCGCTCGTTTGAGATGCGCTGTCACGGGTTTCGTCGCAGGCGGTTGCGTTTGGATCAACGGATTGGCCTTAAGGACACGTCCGATTGCCTCTCGTACATGGCGTTGGTGCGCGCGGATACGGGTGCTGCCGCCTGAGGGGAGATAGCGGTACAGCTCATAGTATTCCTGTAGCAGATAGCGCCAATCGGGGTGGTCGCGCAGGTGAGGTCTGGGGGCAAAGTCATCCGTCACGGTGCATTATCCTAAGATCGTTTGGCCTGTCTTGGCACAGGCCGCGCATCAGGCCAATAGCGATGATGTTATCAGCCTTCCCCCGCTGTCTTGGCTCTGGCATACTCGCGCCAACAAGAATTGAGGTGAGCAGCCCATGAGCAACGATCTATTGTCCGCAACAGGTCCCGACGACTACAACGCCGACAGCATCGAGGTGCTGGAAGGGCTTGAGCCGGTGCGCAAACGCCCTGGCATGTATATCGGCGGCACCGATGAACGCGCGTTGCACCATCTGGTGGCCGAGGTGCTTGATAATTCCATGGATGAGGCCGTGGCAGGTCACGCCAACCGAATCGAGGTGGAGCTTCATGCGGATTACGCCGTCACCATTAAGGACAACGGGCGCGGCATTCCAATTGACCCGCATCCCAAATTCCCGGAAAAGTCAGCGCTTGAAGTGATCCTCTGCACGCTGCACGCAGGCGGCAAATTTAGCGGCAAAGCCTATCAGACATCAGGTGGTTTGCACGGTGTCGGCGCCTCTGTCGTCAACGCCTTGTCCGATAGCATGGTGGTGCAGGTGGCACGGAACAAGGAAATCTACGAACAACGATTTTCGCGCGGGATCCCGCTGGGCAAGATCGCGAAGGTCGGTCAAGCAACCAACCGGCGCGGGACCACCGTTACTTTTCATGCAGACCCCGAAATCTTTGGCAGCCACCGCTTCAAACCGGCGCGGTTGTTCAAATCGATCCGGTCGAAGGCCTATCTCTTTTCTGGCGTTGAAATCCGCTGGAAGTCCGAAATCGACGACGGCGAAACCCCGACTGAGGCAACGTTTCACTTTCCGGGGGGGCTGTCAGACTACCTGAAAGAAACCCTTGGCACGGCCACGACCTACGCGGACAAACCCTTCGCAGGCACTGTCGATTTCAACGAAAAGTTCGGAGAGCCGGGAAAAGTCGAATGGGCGATCAACTGGACGCCGGTGCGCGACGGCTTCATCCAGTCCTATTGCAACACCGTGCCAACGCCCGAAGGCGGCACCCACGTCAGCGGTTTCTGGGCCGCTATCCTGAAAGGCATCAAGGCTTACGGCGAATTGTCCGGCAACAAAAAAGCCGGCCAGATCACCCGGGATGATCTGATGTCGGGGGGCTGCGCGCTGGTGTCGTGCTTTATCCGCGAACCGGCCTTTGTGGGACAAACCAAGGACCGGCTGTCAACCGAAGCGGCGGCCAAAATGACCGAAGGGGCCGTGCGCGACCACTTTGACAACTGGTTGGCGGCGGACACGAAATCGGCTGGTGCGATCCTCGATTTTCTGGTGCTGCGGGCGGAGGAACGGCTGCGCAGACGGCAAGAAAAAGAAACCGCGCGGAAGTCCGCAACCAAGAAGCTGCGGCTGCCCGGCAAGCTGACCGATTGTACGTCCAAGGACCGCGCGGGAACCGAGCTGTTCATCGTCGAGGGCGACAGCGCGGGCGGGTCCGGCAAAGGGGCGCGCAACCGAACCAATCAGGCGCTTTTGCCGCTGAAAGGGAAAATCCTGAACGTGCTGGGGGCGGCCTCCAACAAGCTGACATCGAACGCAGAAATCAACGACCTCTGCGAGGCATTGGGCGTCGGAATGGGTACGAAGTTCAACGTCGATGACCTGCGCTATGACAAGATCATCATCATGACGGACGCGGATGTGGACGGGGCGCATATCGCGTCGCTGCTGATGACATTCTTCTTCACGCAGATGCGGCCCCTGATCGACCAAGGGCACCTTTATTTGGCCTGCCCGCCGCTTTACCGCCTGACGCAAGGGGCCAAGCGGGTCTATGTGTCCGACGACGCAGAGAAAGACGCAGTTATGGCCAAGGGTCTGGGCGGCAAGGGAAAAATAGACCTGCAACGCTTTAAAGGCCTGGGAGAGATGGACGCCAAGGACCTGAAAGAAACAACAATGGACCCCGCGACACGCAAACTGATCCGCGTGACCGTGCATGACGAAGAGCCGGGGGATACGGCAGATTTGGTCGAACGCCTGATGGGGAAGAAACCGGAGTTGCGGTTCCAGTATATTCAGGAGAACGCGCGGTTTGTGGAGGAGTTGGATGTTTGAGTGGCGAACTCCATAATCCGCCACCAAACACTGCTTTAAAGCTAAGCTGCTTTATCTAATTTATCG
>NZ_JBELFI010000080.1:0-12183 GCF_042093035.1 Yoonia sp.
GGAGGCTCCGACGTGGCCGGTGGCGTGGCGTTCCCGTCTGATGGCGAAGTCGTCTATAGGTCCGAACCACTTGACCGCCCGCAAGAGCTGGAAGGCGCCACTTACAAGCTGAAATGGCCGGACAGCGAACATGCAATTTACATCACGGTAAACGATCTGGTGATTGCCGGTCACCGACGTCCCTTTGAAGTGTTCATCAACTCCAAAAACATGGAGCATTTTGCCTGGACGGTCGCCTTGACCCGAATGATCTCTGCCGTGTTCCGGCGCGGTGGTGACGTGTCCTTTGTTGTCGAAGAGCTGAAGGCGGTATTTGACCCCCGCGGTGGGGCATGGATGCAAGGCAAATACGTGCCATCGATCTTAGCCGCAATTGGCGGGGTGATTGAAAAACACATGATCTCCACCGGTTTTCTGGCGGGTGAGGGCATGGGGCTGAAGGCTGATCCACAGGCAGACGTGGTTTCGATCAATGGCGCGCCGCGCGGCAAGGCGTGTTCATCATGTGGTTCATATGACCTGCGGATGGTTGAGGGCTGCATGACCTGCGGTTCCTGCGGCTATTCCAAATGTGGCTAATTCGGTTTCCGCCCAAGGAGCCACACAAAGAACACGCCACCAATAAGCCCGGTAATAATCCCGACCGGAATATCATCAGGTGCCATCACCGTGCGCGCCAGAATATCGGCCCAGACGAGGAAGATCGCGCCGCATAGCGCTGAGACAGGCAAAACGCGGGCGTAATCGCCCCCCACAATCAGCCGCACGATATGCGGAATCATCAATCCGACAAATCCGATGATGCCAGAGAAAGCGACCATCACGCCGGTTATCAATGCCCCTACAACAAAGATCGTCAATCGAAAGCGTCCCACTGGAATGCCCAGCGTGGCGGCCGTTTCATCGCCGATCGTCATCGCATTCAGTTTGCGGGCACTCGCCAGCAGAAAAAGACCACAGCCTACAAAGATGACCAGCGGATAGACCAGTTGGCTCCACTGCGCCAAGCCCAGCCCGCCGAGCATCCAGAACACAACCGTTTGCGTTGCGCGAGGGTCGCCCAGAAAGATCAGGATATTAGCGCCCGACATCACGATAAAAGAGACCGCGACCCCGGCCAGCACCAGTCTGTCTGCGCTGGTGGCGGCTGCAATCTGGGACACCGCAAGCACGATCAATGTGGCCCCGAGCGCACCCAGGAATGCCAACAGCGGCACGGTCAAAAGACCAATGAACAACCCGGTATGCAATAGTGCGAGGATCGCCCCGAAAGCGCCCCCTGCTGAGATACCCAGCAAATGGGGGTCCGCCAGTGGGTTGCGCGTCACGGCTTGCAGGCTGGCACCGACAATCGCGAGCCCTGCACCAACAAGGCTCGCAAGGATCGCGCGCGGAAGGCGGATGTCCCAGACAATCGCTTCGCGCCCGGCAGACCAATCCGCCGCGACGATCCCCGGAATGAGCTTGTTGAACATGATGCCCCAGACTGTGGACAGTGGTACCGCCACTGCCCCCACGCTCACCGCGAGCGATAGTGAAACCGCCAGGACTGCAAAGCCCAGCCCGAATGTCAGTTGCAGCCTGCGTGATCGCCTGCTGCTTGCCACGATGGTCTCAGGGGGTTGCTCCATCGCGGATCAGTTCGCGCGCAGACCGGCGGCCAGTTTCTTCACGGCTGCGATGTTGCGCGGGCCGGGGGTTGCCTCGACATACTCAAGCACGACGAAACGGTCGTTCTTGACCGCATCAAGATTGGCGAAGGCAGGGTTTGACATCATGAATTCGCGCTTTTGATCTGCGGTCACCTCGCCGTAGTTGACGATAATGATGACCTGCGGGTTGCGCTCAACAACGGCCTCCCAGCCAACGGTCGCCCAGCTTTTATCAAAATCGTTCATGATGTTCACCCCGCCGGCGGCCTCGATCAGTGCGTTCGGCATCGCGTAGCGCCCAGCCGTAAAAGGCGCATCTTCGCCACTGTCGTAGACAAAAACCCGTGGCGCGGTTTCGAGTGCGGGCAGGCTGGCAAAAAACGCAGAAAGCTCTGCCTCATAACCCGCAATCAACGCCTCTGCGCGGTCCGAGACATCAAAGATCGCACCCAGATTGCGCAGATCATTGTACATGTCATCCATTGTTGCGGCCGCTTTCTCGCCGATATGGATGCAGCTTTCCGTCAGCTCGTAGACCTGAATGCCAAACGGTGCGAGGGACTGTGGTGTGACCTCGCCACCGACGCGCATGCCGTAATTCCAACCGGCAAAGAAGAAGTCAGCGTCAGCACCAATCAAGACCTCTCTGGAGGGGTATTTTTCAGATAGCTCAGGCAGTGCTGCAACGCCCGCCGTCATGTCCGGATCAAGCTTGTTCCAGCCGGAGATGCCCGTATAGCCGACCATCTGATCTGTCAGCCCCAATACCAGCATCATCTCCGTTAGGTTCACATCATTTGAAACCGCAGCCTGCGGAGGCGCGTCAAATGTCACGCTCCGGTCGCAGCTTTGCACGGTTGTTTGCGCCATTGCGCCGCCTGCCATGAGTGTCAGGGCGATGGATCCGAAGAAGAATTTCATAGGGGTCATTTCAGTGTTGGGGTAGGTGGAACGACAGATGATTTGTGTCGCTGGGTGCCAGTCTTTCGCGTCGGGCGTCAATGCTGAACGTTTGGGAAACCAGGCTTTCGGTCAAAAGATCATCAGGTGCGCCAAAGCCGTGGGTGTGCCCCGCTTTGAGGACCAGGACATCGTCACAAATGCCAGCGGCCATGTTCAAATCATGCAGTGAAACGACAATGGTCAAATCCAGAGAACGGATCAGCGCCAAAACTTCAAGCTGGTGACGGATATCAAGATGGTTCGTCGGTTCATCCATAATCAGGATCTGTGGTTCTTGCGCCAGCGCGCGCGCCACCATGACCCGCTGGCGTTCACCCCCTGAAAGCGTGCCGAATTGCCGATCGGCAAGCGCGTCAAGATCAAGCAGGGCGATGACACGGGCAACGACACCGGCGCCATGGGCCCCCGTTGACGTAAACCCTTGCTGATGTGGTGTGCGCCCAAGGGCCACGATTTCGCGGACAGTCAAGCCGAAGGCTGCGGGTTGTTCCTGCAGTACGGCGGCAATCTGACAGGCGGCCTTACGCGCCTGCATTGTCCAGAGATCTTCCCCATCAACCAACACGCGCCCCGTGCTGGGTGTCTGAAAGCGATAAAGCAGCCGAAGTAGCGTCGACTTGCCCGCGCCATTTGGCCCGACAATGCCCAGCACCCGCCCGGCCTGGACGCAGAAGCTTGTTGGGTGCAACACCAGCGGCGCGCGCCTGCCGGGGCGCCAGCTGACGTTTTCGACACAAAGAGTGATCCCGCTCATGACACCCACGCCTTCGTGTCTTCGATCACCATCAACGCGGCTGGTACCCGCGCGAGGGTGGATTTGCGCAGCTTGCCCGGTCGATCAACGGAGGAACACCAGCCGTCACGCAGCACCGCATATTGTCTGGCGAAATCCACCAGATCGTCGATGTCATCTTCGGGGGTCATGTCACCAAAAAGATAGGTCGCCTTTGTCGTGCCGTGATAGGCCACGGTGCAAGGGCGATCGCAGCCCGCCATACAAGCCACGCCGGAAATGGCGAAGTCTTCGGCGATCATGTCGCCCGCTGCGGCAATGGCTCTGCGCAGTTTTTCGATCAGCTCATATCCGGGACGGCAGTTGCTGCCCTTGTGCTTGCAAGATGTGCAAACCGTAATCCGATGTGTCGTTGTCCGGTCCATCTCGCCCTCCGCGATTGCGCGGGGCAGGAATGGTGACATGCAAGTCTGCGCGGGCTTTGCCCGTGTTCCCATCATCGTCGCCAGTCCAGACACCCCGCCCGGTTGGTTTCGTGCGGCGCAATGCAGCGCCATTGATGGCAGGTCTCCTGACTTGCGGGTCGTTGCTTGCCCGATCCTTCCCGAGCTTGCGCTCAGTGGTGATCTACGGGGTCACTCGCCGCTTACAGTTGCGGGGGCAGTCACGGATTTGGCGCGCTTTGGCTCTTCCTCACCGTATTCCCTTTTCATCCCACATGCATTTTCGGCACATGAAAACCATCGGGGTCAGTCTTTGCGATTCCGATGAGGGGGTCAAGGGTTCATGTTGACAGTTGCGGTGTCAATGTGTCCCGATGTCCGGGCATTTGATACGTATCAACGACGGGCGACTGGTTTCATGCATGGATGCCATAAGGCAAAGGAGAACCAGACATGTTTGAAGTTATCGATAAATCTCCAAAGCGCGTGGATATCGTGGTGAATGGCCAGATTGACGCAGACGAGATGCGCAATGGTCTGAACGCATTAATCGCCGCCTCAAAGGACGTCAGCGCGGGGGTGATGCTCTACCGGATCACTGATTTCGCCATGCCGTCCTTTGGCGCTCTTGGCGTTGAGATGGGGCAATTGCCAAAGCTCTTTGGGCTGCTGGGAAAGTTCGAGAAATGCGCGGTTGTAAGCGATACTGGGTGGATCAAAAAAGCGGCAGAGATCGAGGGCGCACTCATTCCCGGGCTTAAGATCAAGAGCTTTGATTTGGATGCACAGGACGCGGCTGAGGCATGGTTGGATGAAGAACAGTAGCTATGTTGGATTTGATGTCTGCCAGATACACAGCGGCCGAATTTTCTAAGATGTTTCCGTCGAAGGGAAAGGTGCTAGACTGCGGGAACGATGACCGACGAAAGGTATGGCTTTCGCCGAGCAACGGTGGCGGATCTCGCTTTTATGGCAAGGTGGCAAGCGGCGCCCCATGGTCGCGGATGGTGGATATCGGAAGAACCCTACGATCAGGAGGAGATGAATGATCCCCGTGTTTCGCGCTGGATTGTATCAATGAATGAACGTCCCTTTGGCTTCATGCAGGATTACCCCGTGCATGGGTGGGAAGATCATCATTTTGGCAATCTTCCCAAAGGGTCACGAGGCATTGACCAATATATCGGAGACCCCGAGATGCTCAGCTAGGGGCATGGGTCGGCTTTCATCGCGGCAAGGATGCAGGCTTTGTTTGATTTGGGTGTGCCTGTTATTGCCACCGACCCTCATCCTGAAAATGAGCGGGCAATTTCTGTCTACAGAGGACTGGGCTTTGATCCGTCTGGGCCACCACAAGAAACGCGTTGGGGCCTGATCTTGCCAATGACAGCAAAGCGCTAGAAAAGGCGTTGGATCAGGCGGACTTGTCCAGCGCGCAGGGCCTGTCTTCATTTTGATAATTCCGGGGCAGCAGGTAGGCGAATGACCAGACCAAGATCGCCGCGCTATGCATCCTCCAGCATCAGATCTGACGCTTTTTCACCGATCATAATCGCGGGCGCGTTGGTATTGCCCGACACGATCTCTGGCATGATGGAGCAATCGGCGACCCGCAGTCCTTGGATGCCATGCACCCGCAGCCGTGCGTCAACGACCGCGTCCTTGCCGTCGCCCATTTTGCAGGTGCCAGTCGGGTGGTAAATCGATGCCGTATTGCTGCGCGCCCAGTCCAGCGTCGCATCATAGTCGTCCATATCCAGATCCGCATGGGGGCGGTATTCCTGAGAGATTTTGGACGTCAGCGGCGCATGGCGTGCAATCTTGCGGGCGATATTCACGCCCGCGACGACGGTTTTGCAATCCGTTTGCGTCGACAGATAATTGGGAATGATCTTGGGGTAGGTCTTGGGGTCATTGCCCTGCAAACGGATCTCACCGCGGCTTTCAGGGCGCAGTTGGCAAACGGACATCGTAAAGGCAGAGAACTTGTCGGCGCCTTTGCCGGGGTTTTCAGCCGACAATGGCTGGACGTGGAACTGGATATCCGGCGTCTCCATGTCTTGCCGGGTTTTCATAAAGCCGGTGGCAAGGCTGGCCGCCATCGTCATCGGCCCGGAGCGAAACATCAGGTACTTCAGGCCGATCTTGGCCTGCCCAGCCAAAGATGACACCTCATCGTTGAGCGTTGGTTCGTTGCATTTGTAGACGAGGCGCGCTTGCAGGTGGTCTTGCATGTTTTTGCCAACACCCGGCAGGTCCTGCACGACGTCGATCCCGTTTGTTGCAAGCTGCTCTGCCTCACCGATACCCGAAAGCATCAGAAGCTGTGGCGAGTTGATTGCACCCCCTGACAACACTATTTCCTTGTTGGCTTTCACGATCTGCACTTTTCCTCTGCGATCTGTGTAGCTCACGCCGACGGCGCGCTTGTTTTCGATCTGGATTTTGTCGACCTGCGCATGGGTGATGATTTGCAGGTTCTCGCGTTTTTTGACCGGATTGAGATAGGCCACCGCCGAACTGCATCGCCGGCCGTTACGGGCCGTCAGTTGGAAAAAGCCGACGCCTTCCTGATCCGCGCCGTTGTAATCGGGGTTGAATTTGTAGCCTGCGGCTTGTGCCGCCGCGACCCACGCATCTGTGATCGGTCGCTGGATCCGCATGTTGGATACGGAAAGTGGGCCTTGATCGCCGTGATATTCATCCGCGCCCCGCTCGTTCTTTTCCGCGCGCTTGAAGAGCGGCAGCACATCGTCCCAACCCCAACCTGTATTGCCCATCTGACGCCAGCGATCATAATCTTGTGGTTGGCCACGGACATACAGAAGGCCGTTGAGCGATGATGACCCACCCAAAACCTTGCCGCGCGGCCATTCGATTGAACGCCCGTTCAGGCCCGGATCGGGTTCTGTCTTGTAGCACCAGTCAACTTTGGGGTTATGAATTGTCTTGAAATACCCCACGGGAATGTGGATCCATGGGTTTATGTCGCGACCGCCGGCCTCAAGTAGCACGACTTTATGCGCGGGATTCGCGCTCAGCCTATTTGCCAAAACGCATCCCGCTGACCCGGCTCCGATGACGATAAAATCAGCTTCCATGGGTTCTTTCTCCCTGTTCTTTGAAAAAACTCTATGCAGATTGCGAATACTATACTAGGCTTTTTTGAAACTATCAGTCTCAATAATCGACAACATGGGAGGAAACATGATGATTGGAGATAAACTCAGCCGTATTTCGCGGCGGGACCTGTTCAAGTTAGCAGGACAATACGGGATGAGCTCAACGCTGCTGGCGGCGGGTACATTCGGGGGGGCAATGAGCCTTGCAAACCTGGCGGCTGCGGTGCCATCGACCTATGAGCGGCGCTTTGCAAAACCGGCGAAATACACGCTGAAATTCGGTGCTGCTGGCTTTAACGCCCGTAACCTGCTGATCGAGCGTGCTGGCGCAATGGAATTTGCACGGGATATCGAAGCGCGGACAGATGGCGAGATTCGGGTCGAATTTATTGGGGATAACCAGATCTGTGGTCAGACGTCCTGCGTTGAGAAAACACAGCAGGGCATCGTTGATATCTACGCAGCATCGACCCAGAACTCTGCCGGTGGTGCCCCTTACCTGAACGTCCTGGACTACGCGTATATGTTCCGTAACCGCGCAGACCAGTATCACTTCCTGTACTCACCAGCGTCCATGGCGTTGCTTCGCGAGCCATATGAGAAGCGCCACGGTCTGAAGTTCCTGTTCAGCCATGCTGAGCTTCGCGGCATTCAGATGGGTCTGAACTTTGAAGACAAGCCGACTGTGACGTCCATCGAGGAACTTTTTGGCACAAAGAACCGCGTGACAGGAACGCAGCTGGGTCGCATCGCGATGACAGCCTTGAACCTGAACCCGGTTCCCGTCGCATGGGAGGAAACGCTCGATGGTCTCAAGCAGGGCCTGATTGATGGTGCCGAAACATGGGCATCTGCGGTGGCTTACGCAAATATGGCGCCGGTTGTGTCCCAGTCGGTTCACCTGAACTTCTTCTGCGGCACAGAGCACACTGCAATGTCGGCTTCGGTCTTCGACAGCCTCGAAGGTTACCTGCAAGATGCTGTGATGGAATCATCCTATTGGGCACAGACACACGTTCAGGCAGCCAACGAAGTTGCCCTGATTAATACCGTTGGTCAGTCCGATCCGCAGCTGCCAAACACGATCTTTGCTCAGAACAACGTGCGCAACGCGTTCCTGTCTGATGCTGAGATCAAGAAGGCCGAAGAGATGTGCTCGCCTGAGTATCAGCCAGCACTCTGGGAAGAGTGGCGCGAGCGTCTGAACGGTTGGTCCGGCGGTCTGGACACATACCAGGAGATCTATGACGAAGTTCGGAAGATCGATGGCAACACATTGCCAGAGAACGTCGAGCCACGTCGTTGGTGGAAGAGCTGATCCAGCTCTCTTACTAACCTGAAAGACCGGGGCCGGCCGAATGAAGCGTTCGGTCGGCCCTTTTCTTTCAACGTTTCCTGTCACACAGTGGCAGAATAAATGACATCAAGGGGGGAGACCTAAATGTCGATATTTGCTGAAGCTGTGGCAATTGTCCCTGCTATCTTCTCGGGCAGTACATGGGATATGCGACAAGCATTCGATACCAACGGAATGTGGTTGTTTGGCTTGGTGCTGACTTTTGTTGGCGGCGTACTTGTCCACATCATGTATACCTCGGCCCCGTTCATCGAGCGCCATCTTGAGCGCACGATTTCGGTCGTCGTATATCTTATTATCGCCGCGATCATCTTCTGGGGTGTAATTGACCGCTTCGTGTTCTCGCGCCAGTGGTCCGGTTCGACCACGGTGCCGCCGTTCCTGTTTATGGTTATGGCGTGGTTCGCGTGTTCATATAATGTGAAGCTGCGCACACACCTGAGCTTTAGCGAATTCCGTTCAAAAATGCCCCCCACGGGGCAGATAGCGACGCTGACCATGGACGCGTTGCTCTGGTTTGGCTTTTGCTGGATCGCGGTTACGACGTCGCTGCGTTTCACGGTTCTTTCGGCTGATAACTTCCAACTGGTTGACGGTGTCGATGACGTCATGAAGTGGTGGTTCTATATCACTGTGCCGATTGCATTCACCTTGATGTCCGGCCGCGTCGTCGGCAACTGGCTGGAAGACTGGCGCAACTACAAATCCGGTGACCAGATCATCAAACAAGCTGTGATCGGAGGCGATGTATAATGACCGACGGTACACTCATTACACTGATTTCATTGGGCGTGACGGTTTTGTTCATGCTCGGAACACCAGTTTTGCTGGTTATATTTTACTGGGTCATCGGTTGTAGCTTTGTTATTGACCTGCCCTTGGCCAATACCGGCAACGAGCTGATTAACGTGTTCAGCAAGGGCTTTGCACTGCTTGCGATGCCGTTGTTCATTCTGACCGGAGACTTGATTAACCAATCAGGCATTGCCCGACGACTATCAGATTTTGCTTACTCCTGTCTGGGTTGGTTGCGTGGCGGTCTGGCCATGGCATCGATTGCGGCCTGTGGTTTGTTCGCGGCGATTTCGGGGTCAAACTCGGCTACCACAGCGACCATCGGTTCGATGCTGCACCCTGAAATGGTCAAGGGCGGCTATGATGAGCGGTTCTCGGCCGCAACTGCCGCTGCGGGTGGTACGGTTGGTATCATCATCCCACCGTCAATCATCTTCATCGTTTACGGCTTTTTGCTGAACCTTCCGATCTCTGACTTGTTTGTGGCTGGTATCATTCCGGGTGCGTTGATGGTCTTGGGCATGATGACGGCAGCCTTCATCATCTGTACAATCAACGGTTGGGGTATTCTGATTAGGCTTTCATTCAGCCGCTTGTTCAAGACGGCAATCGGTGCATGGCTGGGCTTCTTTGCCATTGGTCTGGTGCTTTGGGGCATTTACACCGGTAAGTTCTCACCGACTGAAGCTGCGGGTGTGACCGTGGGTGTCTGTGTCTTCATCGGCTTGCTGTGTTACCCATTAAACAAGATTATGGGCGGCGCGAATGATACACCTGTTGAAGAAAAGAACATGGCGTCCATGTTCGTTGTGCAGGGTTTCACTTTGCCGCAGGTTCCCGGCATCGTATCGCGTTCCGCGCAGATCACCGGCATTCTGGTGCCATTGATTGCGGTATCGGTCGCGATGCAGCAGGTCATGTCGTCACTTGGTGCGAAGGACTTCATCGGCGACTTTGTCACAGGTATGGGCGGTTACTATGCGGTTCTGTTCACATCGATGGCGATCGTGTTTGTGACGGGCATGATTTTGGAATCACTGCCGGTGACAATCATCCTCGCGCCAATCCTTGCACCTATCGCGGCCTCTGTCGGAATCGACCCGATCCATTTCGCAGTTGTCTTTTTGGTGGGCGCTTCGATTGGTTTTGTGACACCACCATACGGCCTGAACCTCTATGTGGCCTCAGGTGTAACCAGCGTGCCCTATTTCCGGTTGCTTCGCTACATCGTGCCATACATCATCGCATTGCTGGCGGTATGGTTCTTCGTGGCCTTGGTGCCAGAAACAGCCTTGGCTATTTTGCCTGAACGATAGGTTACGATGACGACTGAAAAGACTGAGAACTCCGGCCAAATCCCGACAAACCTCCGGCTGCTGATGCTGCTGGAGGAGGTTGCGAAAGTCGGGGTTCCCGTAACCCCATCTGTGGTGAATGAAACGCTGGGCCTGCCCAAGCCGACAATTCACCGGCTCTTTGCCACGGCAGAGGCCGAAGGGTTTTTGCAACGCGACATTGACGGCCGGTCTTATAGCCCCGGTCGTCGTCTGCGTCAGCTTTCGATCAATACGTTGTCTTCGGAACGGGTGCGCACAGTGCGCCTTGCGATCCTCAAATCGCTTGCGTTGAAGGTTGGCGAAACCTGCAATCTTGCGATCCCAGAGCGCGACGGCATGTTTTACCTCGACCGGGTCGAGACCCATTGGCCATTGCGCATTCAGCTTCCCGTGGGTACCGAGGTGCCTTTCCACTGCACGGCAAGCGGCAAAATGTATCTGTCGACCTTGCGGCCCGATTACCTCGACCGGTTCCTCAAGAATTACGCCCTTGAGCCGCAAACAGAGAGCACCATTACCCAACCTGCCAAGCTTAAGGTGGAGTTGGATGCAACCCGAGAGAGGGGATATGCCACTGATAATCAAGAATTCATGCCAGGTATGACCGCGATTGCGGTGCCGATTTTGGACAATCGCGGACGGCTCCTGTCCACTTTGTCGATTCATGCGCCCGAACAGCGGCGCCACATCCCTGATTTGATTGACTATCTTGATGACCTGAACGAAGCTGCCCGTGAGCTTTCAGGAGTTGCCGGAAGGTAAGTGTATGCAATTAAAAGATAAAATTAAATCAACATGTTTTAACCGAGGTTGACGTTTGTCTGCGGCAGTTTTGTCGGTAGCCAGTTGTCGCGCGCTCGGCCATAATGAGATGTATTCAAGACGACTGGGGATCCTTTAATGACGATCGCTGTGCCTAAATTGCGCTCCTGCACAAATTGCCCGATAAAATACAATGCTGTTTGCTCAAAATGCGATCCTGATGAACTGTTGGCATTGGAGGAGATCAAGTATTATCGGTCGTTTTCGGCCGGTCAGACGATCTTTTTCGGCGGTGATCCGCTGGAATTTGTCGGGTCTGTTGTCTCGGGCGTCTCCAGTCTGACCAGGACAATGCCTGACGGGCGGATCCAGATGGTCGGGCTGTTGTTGCCGGGCGATTTTCTGGGTCGTCCAAACCGTGAAACTATTGATTGCGATGTGGTTGCTGAAACCGATGTGATGCTTTGCTGTTTCCGCCGCAAACCATTCGAGGCAATGATTGCGGATACGCCCAATGTCGGCACCCGCCTGCTTGAGATGACTTTGGATGAGTTGGACGCAGCCCGCGAATGGATGCTTGTCCTGGGCCGCAAAACAGCGCGTGAGAAGATCGCATCGCTCTTGCATATGATCGCCGTGCGGATGGCCGCATTAAAGCCCGCCGAAACCGCAGAGGCGGTTTTCACACTGCCAATCACGCGCGAGACGATGGCGAATTATCTTGGCCTGACGATCGAAACCGTCAGCCGCCAAATGTCAGCTTTGAAGAAGGACGGGTTGATCGCGTTTGACGATCGCCGCGAAATTCGCGTACCGGACCTGGATGATCTCAAGTTCGAGACAGGCGAAGATTTCTAATCTGAGCGGGGTCACCGTGACATCAGGATCGGCACATCGGCGGCTTCAAGCAAGTCACGTGTAGCCCCCCCAAAGACCGCTTCACGCAGCCGCGAATGCCCATAGGCGCCGCTGACGATCAACTGTGCGCCGACTTCGTGCGCGCGGTGCCGAAGCCTCGC
>NZ_JBELFI010000081.1:0-11933 GCF_042093035.1 Yoonia sp.
ACCACAAATGCCTGTGCCCAAGGGTGATCGTCGGTCAAAGTAACGTGAATGATCGCCTCATGGCCCGCAGGTGTCATTTCATCGAGCCGCGTCTTGGCCCATCCTGTCACCGTCATCACGGGCTGGCCGCTGCGCAAATTGGATACGGCCATGTCTTTCCACGAAATGCCCATACGCAACCCTGTTCCCAGCGCCTTTGAACACGCCTCTTTTGCGGCCCAGCGTTTGGCGTAGGTCCCTGCGACGTCCGCGCGACGTTCCGCCTTTGCCTGTTCGATATCAGTAAAGACGCGGTTGCGAAAACGATCACCAAAGCGTGCCAGCGTGCCTGCAATGCGTTCAATATTCGCAAGGTCAGTTCCGACGCCCAAGATCATGTCGTCCCGTCCATATCAACAACGCAAATGCCCTTCGCGCCACCGCGACAGAGCGCCACAAGTCGCGCGCCAAGTGTCTTGTGTTGGGCGTTGTCCAGATAGATCCGTGATGTTGCTTCGTCGACAAAGTCGCAGGTGAACGCATAGACGCAATTGGCCGACATCGCTTCAATATCACGGTTTGGGCCATGCGCGAAACCCATGAAACCTTCCAGATTGTCTTGCAATTCCGCCAACCCCTGCATGATCGCGGCAAGCTCCGCAGCATTGTGCCCATCCGGCAGGTCCAAAAGAACGATGTGACGGATCACGCACGCGCCTCGTCCATGATGCGGCGCATTTCAGTGATCGCAGGGCCAAGGCCGCGAAAGATCGCCTCCCCGATGATGAAATGACCGATGTTGAGCTCAATCACCTGCGGCAAGGCGGCGACGGGCGAAACGCAATCATAAGTCAGGCCATGGCCCGCGTGGACTTCAAGCCCCAGATCATGGGCAAAGGCGGCCATGTCCGTCAGCTTGCGCAATTCTTCATCGCGCGCATCAAATCGGCCGTCCGCATGCGCGTCACAATATGCACCTGTATGAAGTTCAATCACCTCTGCACCGATGCGGTTCGCGGCTTCGATCTGGCGTCGGTCAGCCGCAATGAAGATCGAGACACGACATCCCGCGTCGCGCAACGGAGCGATGTAATGGGCCAGCGCGTTTTCCTCGCGCGCCACTTCCAAGCCACCTTCCGTTGTGCGTTCCTCACGCTTTTCGGGGACGATGCAGACTGCATGGGGCTTATGGCGCAAAGCAATCGCCTGCATTTCCGCTGTGGCGGCCATCTCAAAATTCAGCGGACCCTTCAGGGCCTCCATCAGTCTTTCGATATCGGCATCCGAGATATGACGGCGATCTTCACGCAAATGCGCGGTTATGCCGTCAGCGCCAGCATCTTGGGCAATAACGGCAGCACGCACAGGATCAGGCACAGCACCACCACGCGCATTCCGCACAGTTGCCACGTGATCGATATTCACACCAAGGCGCAGCTTGCCTGTCATCACTCTATCCTTGTTCTTCAGTGCTCATCGCGGGGCGACGGCTTCTTATTCAATTGTTCCAGCTTCGTGCGCAATATCTTCTTGCGGCGCATCTGATAGGCCCGGATCACGGGTACGGACAGATAATACGCAATCGTCGCTGTCACCACCCCCGGAAGTATGCCGCCAACAAGGTAAGGAAAGAACACATCGTCATAGAACACCTGCATCCCGCGCCAATTGAAGCTCTCAGGTGTAAAAACCGCCCGGATGTTGTGCCAGACGTCAAAGCTGGCGGCGGCGAATTTTTCACCGAAGCCCGCGACCTTGTCCTGTGGCACATCCAGCATCCAGATCCCAAGCTTGAGCGACACATAGCCAATTGCGGGGAAAGTGATTGGATTTCCAAAGAAAGTGGCCATCAACGCCGCAAGAATATTTCCGCGTAGCAGGCGCGCGATGATTGCGGCAAACACAAAATGCAGACCGAACATTGGTGTAAAGCAAACGAAGACACCGGCCCAAATGCCGCGACTGATCTTCTCAGGCGTGTCCGGCAAACGGCGCACACGGAGTTTGACATACTCAAAAGCCCGCGCCCAACCGCCACGTGGATAGACGAAGTCCAGCACGATCCGTCCGATCGCCCGCCTATCCCTGCGTTTGAATATCAACGGGCATCACCCTTCTTTGCGGACCGGTCCCGCGCCTAATGCCGCCAGCCCCGGATCCCGGTGGCGGGTGATGGACGAAACATTGCTCTCCGCCTCAAGTGCTGTCTGGACGCGATGCAGATGTTCGGCATCGCGCAAATCGACATCTATCAACAATCTAAAATAATCTGGTTTGCGATCAATGAATCTCAGATCAGAGATATTGGCGTTCTGCTCGCCGATCAATGTGCAAATTCGTCCCAATACACCAGAGTCGTTGGCAATCGTCGCATCAAAGGTGACCGTGTTGGTTGCGGCGTGCTGGCCGTCCTGCCAATGCAGGTCAATCCAGCGCTCCGGTTGGTCCTCATAATCGGCCAATGCCTCACAATCGACGGCATGGACAACAACGCCTTGCCCGCGAAACGTAATGCCCAAAATCCGCTCACCCGGCACCGGCTGACAGCAAGAGCCGCGATGCTGCACCTGATCGGGGCTGAGGCCGACGACCGCGCGCGCTTGCTCAATCTCTTCACCTTCATGATCGGCAAGTTCGGGATAGATCGCGGTGACGACAGTGCGCCCTGTCGTTTCAGCGCTGCCCAACCGCGCGAGAAGCTCTTCGACGCTGTCGATCGCCAGCGCCTTGGCTGCGGTGCGCAGCGCTTTGTCGGTGGCTCTTTTGCCGACGTTTTCAAAGGCGACACGGGCCAATTCGCGACCCAGGCGCACGAAGCGTTCCCGGTCTTCTTCGCGCAATGACCGGCGGATGGCGGTTTTTGCGCGCCCTGTTACGGCAATATCAATCCAGGTGGCTTGCGGGGTTTGGCCTTCGGCGGTAATGACCTCAACCGATTGGCCATTCTTCAGCCGCGTCCAGAGCGGCACACGCAGCCCATCGACCTTGGCCCCGACACAGGCAGAACCTATCCGGGTGTGGATCGCAAAAGCGAAGTCAATCGGCGTGGCACCCCGTGGCAGCTTTATCACGTCCCCTTTGGGGGTGAAGCAGAACACCTGGTCTTGATACATCTCAAGCTTCACTGCTTCGAGAAATTCAGCATGGTCCTGATCGTCGTCCAAGCGCTCGGTCAAAGACGATATCCACTGCACGGGATCAACGGCAAAGCGGTTTTCGACGCGTTCCCCGTTCTTGTAGGACCAATGTGCGGCGACACCTGTTTCAGCAACTTCATGCATCTCGCGGGTGCGAATTTGCACTTCGACCTGCTTGCCATCGCGGCCTGATACCGTCGTATGAATAGAACGGTAGCCGTTTGTTTTCGGCTGGCTGATATAATCCTTGAAGCGCCCGGGAACCGCGCGCCAACGCTGGTGGATCGCGCCAAGCGCACGGTAGCAATCGGCCTCTGTCGCCACGATCACGCGGAAGCCGTAGATGTCAGACAAGCGGCTGAAACCCTGATCCTTTTCCTGCATTTTGCGCCAAATCGAATAGGGTTTCTTGGCCCGGCCCATGACCTCTGCGGAGATATTGGCCTTTTCCATCTCGACCCGCATATCTGCGGTAATCTTTTGCAGGACGTCACCGGTTTCACGCTGCAAGGTGATGAAACGGCGAATAATCGAATTGCGGCCCTCGGGATTAAGCACACGGAAGGACAGGTCCTCCAGCTCTTCACGCATCCATTGCATCCCCATGCGACCAGCAAGGGGTGCGAAGATTTCCATTGTCTCACGGGCCTTCTGGGCTTGCTTTTCGGGGCGCATGGACTTGATCGTGCGCATGTTGTGCAAACGGTCGGCCAACTTCACCAATGTCACACGCAGGTCGCGGGACGTCGCCATAAAGAGCTTGCGAAAATTCTCGGCCTGTTTGGTCTGGGTGGAGTTCAGCTGCAAATTGGTCAGCTTCGTCACCCCGTCAACCAATTCCGCAATCTCGCGACCGAAGCGCTTTTCCACCTCGACAAAAGAGGCCTTGGTATCCTCAATGGTGTCATGCAACAGCGCGGTGATGAGCGTCGCGTCATCCATCTGCTGCTCGGCAAGGATACCCGCAACGGCGACAGGATGCGTGAAGTATGGCTCACCCGAATGCCGGAATTGCCCCTCGTGCATGTCCGCACCAAAGGCATAGGCATCGCGCATCAAAACCTGATTTGAATTGGGGTTGTAGGTGCGGACCAGTGCGATCAGTTCATCTGCTGTCATCTGGTCCCGCACCTATCGGTGTCAGGCCGGTGAACCGACCTTAACGCTGCCCTTGCGCATCCATCAATGCGCGCAGCAATTTCTCTTCTGACATATCATCATCCGCTGGCTTGTCGGGCTCTGCACCCATCAGCAAGGACATGCTGTCTTCTTCCGGCTCATCAACTTCGATCTGGGTCTGGTTCGCCTCGATCATGCGCTCACGCAGATCGTCTGCCTGCTGTGTTTCCTCAGCAATTTCGCGCAAGGAAACGACAGGGTTTTTGTCGTTGTCACGTGCCACAGTGATCGGCGCACCGGCAGACACTTCACGCGCACGATGGGCGGCAAGCATCACAAGCTCGAAACGGTTAGGAACTTTATCGACGCAATCTTCTACGGTGACGCGGGCCATGAGCGTACTCCAGTGGGTCAAGAGGGACTTCGGAAGCCCGCTACTTAGAGGCTTTGGCGCGAATTGACAAGGGCTTCTCAAGCGCCACAGCGTACAAAAACAATGGTGTTTCTAAACCGCGATCGGTACGACAGCAGCCCTGTCTGCGGCGGGCAAAGCGTTACAAAGCGCCTGCGCCGTCTGCCCCAGAACAGGATGCACCCAATCAGGTGCCACATCGCAGAGCGGGACCAGCACAAACGCCCGGTCCTGCATCCGTGGATGCGGCAAGATCAGCTCCTGCGGGGCGCGCTTTGTCTGTGCCTCCAGTGGCAAGTTGCGCCAGAAATTGTAGCGGGCAAGGTCCGGTGCAACAGTGTCACCATAGGCAATCAGATCAATGTCCAGCGTTCGCTGCCCCCAACGGACCTGCCTTTCACGTCCGGCAGCGGCCTCGATCCGGTGCAATCCTGCGAGCAGGGCCCCGGGTTGCATCTGGGTGTTGATCGCAATGACAGCGTTAACATAATCGGGGCCGGACCCTGCGGGAAATGCGGGTGTGGCATAGAGCCTGCTGCAATCTGAGGTTGCTCCTGCGCGCTGCGCCAGCTTTTTAACCGCCCATTCAACGGTTGACCTAGCGTCACCCTGAACAGAAAATTCATTGCTGCCAAAGGCGATTAGACAATTTCGCACCGACCTATCCATTTGTTCATCTTGCCACACTGTACCGATTCATAACATAAATGAAATTCTTGCATGGTTCTTCATCATTATGACTCACGGGACGCACCATGCATCTAAAATTGTTTGGAAGGACAATTAATGTTTTATCGGGATGAGCGCTTGGCGCTCTTTATCGATGGATCAAATCTTTATGCGGCGTCTAAGTCGCTCGGGTTTGACATCGATTACAAACTGCTGCGGCAGGAATTCATGCGTCGCGGAAAGATGCTTCGGGCATTTTACTACACGGCCCTGTTGGAGAATGACGAATATTCTCCGATCCGGCCTTTGGTGGATTGGTTAAATTACAACGGCTTCTCAATGGTGACCAAACCGGCCAAGGAATATACCGACAGCATGGGTCGCCGGAAGGTGAAGGGGAACATGGATATCGAATTGACCGTCGATGCCATGGAGCTTGCCCCCCATATCGATCATGCGGTGTTGTTTTCCGGCGATGGCGATTTCCGTCCGCTGGTCGAAGCGCTGCAACGTCGCGGTGTGCGGGTGTCGGTCGTGTCAACGATTCGCAGCCAGCCGCCAATGATTGCGGATGAACTGCGCCGTCAGGCTGATAATTTCATCGAGCTGGACGAGTTGCGCGATGTTGTCGGCCGCCCGACACGCGAACCGCGCGTCGAAGTGGCGCCGGATGATGTTACCCAAGACGCTTGAAAGCAGTCCATAGGGGCGAGGCGTGACAGGCCTGCCTTGCCCCTGTTGGCCCGTATCTCCCGCATCTGATACTGGACCTGCCCGCATCAAACGCTTACCTCTGGTATGACAGCCGGAGCATGTGATGACCAAACCACCATTGACACTATATCTTGCCGCCCCACGCGGTTTTTGTGCGGGCGTTGATCGCGCCATCAAGATCGTCGAAATGGCGCTCGAAAAATGGGGCGCGCCGGTCTATGTGCGCCATGAGATCGTGCACAACAAATACGTGGTCGACAGCCTGCGCGACCAAGGCGCCATCTTTGTCGAAGAGCTGGACGAATGCCCCGATGACCGGCCCGTGATCTTCTCTGCGCATGGCGTGCCCAAGGCGGTGCCCGCAACAGCCGCCAAACGCAAGATGATTTATGTGGATGCGACCTGCCCGCTTGTCAGCAAGGTCCATATCGAAGCGCAACGCCATTCCGACAACGGCCTGCAAATGATTATGATCGGTCACGCCGGCCATCCGGAAACCGTTGGCACCATGGGCCAGTTGCCGGAAGGCGAGGTGCTACTGGTCGAAACCGTTGCAGACGTGGCCAAAGTCGCGGTCCGCGATCCGGGAAAGCTTGCCTTTGTGACACAGACCACTCTGTCGGTCGATGACACCGCGGATATCGTTGCCGCGCTTTTTGACCGCTTCCCGCAAATCGTCGGCCCCCATAAAGAAGACATCTGTTACGCGACCACCAACCGCCAGGAGGCCGTCAAGGCGATGGCGCCGCAATGCGATGCGATGCTTGTTGTTGGGGCGCCGAACTCATCCAATTCCAAGCGTCTGGTCGAGGTTGGCGCACGTGCGGGCTGCGACTATGCGCAGCTTGTGCAGCGGGCCGCCGACATTGATTGGCGCGCGCTTGAGGGGATTACCACTATGGGGATCACCGCTGGCGCCTCTGCCCCGGAAGTCCTGATCGCCGAAGTGATTGATGCCTTCAAAGACCGCTTTGATACGACGGTTGAGATGGTGGTCACAGCAGAGGAAAACGTCGCATTCAAAGTGCCCCGTGTCCTCAGGGAACACGCCTGATGACACGCCTGCAATTTCTACTGGCCGCGATCGTGGTTTGCGTCGCCCCCGGTACCGGCGGGATCTACACGCTGGCGCTTGGTTTGGGTCAAGGGCGGCGCGCAGTGGTTGCGAAAGCATGAACCAGATATCACGTTCTGCCCTTGTTCTTGGTCTTGCGGGGTTGATCCCGTTTATCTGGGGCGCATTGACCAACATGGTGCCGTCAGCCGCGCTCTGGGGTCAGATGAACCTCGGCGGACGGTTCAACGGCCCTTATGTACAGCTCTATTATGGCGCGGTGATCCTGTCTTTCATGTCCGGCGTCCTTTGGGGATTTGCAACCAAAGCGACGGGGCGAACGGCGACGGCAGGCTACACATTATCGGTAATCCCCGCACTTTGGGCCTTCTTCATGACAGGCGGCGGGCCAACAACCGCAGGGATGAACCTGATCGTCGGGTTTCTAGGATTGCTGATGCTGGATTGGCACTTTTGGCGGCTCGGCCTCGCACCGCCTTGGTGGATGAAACTGCGTGTCTTACTGACCGCAATTGTCATCATATCGTTGCTACCACTGGTGTATTGATGACTGACGCAAAGACAATCACCACCTACAACAAAAAAGCCGCGCAATACGCGGACACGTTTAGCAGTGATGGTCCTGACCGAACGTTGCAGGACTTCATCGACTTGCTGCCGGAAGCGGCACGGGTGCTTGATCTTGGTTGTGGTCCGGGTGCCGCGTCCTCGCATATGCGCGACGCCGGGATGGACCCTGACCCGATGGACGCCTCCGAAGGCATGATCGCGCTGGCCAAGGACCGCTTTGGCCTGCCTGCACGACTTGGCACTTTTGACGATATCAGCGGCAGCGATGTCTATGACGGTATCTGGGCCAATTTTAGCCTGCTCCACGCCCCCCGCGCCGACCTGCCGCGTCACTTCAAGGCGATTGCAACCGCGACCAAGCCTAACGGCATTCTGCATGTGGGCATGAAAACGGGCGATGGCAGCAACCGCGACGCAATTGACCGGCTCTACACTTATGTGACGGTGGCGGAACTTCAGGGGCTTCTCACAAACGCTGGTTTTGAGATCATCCACACCCATGAAGGTGCGGACCGGGGGATGGCAGGCACGGTTGACCCGTTTGTGATTATGCGCGGGCGCAGAAATGGCTGAATTGTTCGCCTACACTGATGGCGCCTGCTCTGGCAATCCGGGGCCAGGTGGCTGGGGGGCCCTGTTGATCGCGCGTGATGGTGAAAAGGTCTTGAAAACCCGTGAATTGAGCGGGGGGGAAGCAGAGACCACCAACAACCGCATGGAGTTGCTGGCCGCAATCACCGCACTCGAAACTCTCGACAGAGGCACGGCACTGACGATTGTTACCGACAGCTCCTATGTCAAAGACGGGATCACCCAGTGGATCCACGGCTGGAAAGCGCGCGGTTGGAAAACCGCCGCCAAGAAACCTGTGAAAAATGAAGATCTTTGGCGCCGGCTCGACGACGCGACCGCCCGCCATGAGGTGACATGGGAATGGGTGAAGGGACATGCCGGGCACCCGGAAAACGAAAAGGCCGATGAATTGGCGCGTGCCGGAATGGAGCCATTCAAGCCATGAAAGACCCGCTTGTTCTCTTGCCCGGCATGATGTGCGACGCACGGCTTTTCGGCCCGCAGATTGACGCGTTTTCACATGAGCGCGGCGTGATGGTCGCTCCCCAAAACGACCACGATACAGTTCAGGCATTGGCAACAGACGTCTTGGCCCATGCTCCGCCCAAGTTTGCACTCGCAGGATTATCCATGGGTGGCATCGTCGCGATGGAGGTGTTCCGCCAAGCCCCTGACAGGGTCACCCGTCTTGCGCTGCTGGACACAAACCCAAAGGCAGAGGCACCCGCCGTGGCTGCCAATCGCGAACCGCAGATTGCCAAAGTGCGCGATGGTCAATTGCGCGCGGTCATGCGCGATGAGATGAAGCCGAATTACCTGACAGACGGCCCAAACAAGGGGCGGATACTTGATCTGTGCATGGCAATGGCCGAAACGCTTGGGCCGGATGTTTTTGTGCGCCAGTCCCGCGCGCTGCAAACCCGCCCCGACCAGCAGCAGACGTTGCGCGCGGTCAAAGTGCCAACCTTGATCCTATGTGGCGAAGACGACAGCCTTTGCCCCCTGCATCGCCACGAACTCATGCACGTCCTGATCCCGCATTCTACGCTTACCGTGATTAGAAATGCAGGGCACCTTCCCACGCTTGAACAACCCGACACAACCAATGAGGCTTTGGCAAAATGGCTGACCCAGTAATTCCCGCCAACCTGCTTGAACTGCTCCAGCAGGTGGACACACCCACTGTCTGCAACGCTATCGAAGTTGCGCAAGGAAAACGTGGGTTTGATGCCTTCACGAAGGGGACAATGCATTGCTCTGCGCCCGGCCAATCCATGGTGGGCTTTGCGCGGACCGCCAAAATCGCCGGACGTGAGCCGCCGACCGAAGCGCCTGATGTCATCCGCACGCGGCGACTGGATTATTTTCGAAACATGGCAGAGGGGCCGCGCCCTGCAATCGCCGTGCTTGAAGATGTCGATTACCCGCATAGTGTCAGCGCATGGTGGGGTGAGGTCCACACCAACGTACATAAGGGCCTCGGCCTCAATGGGGCGCTCACCAACGGTGTCATGCGCGACTTGGGCGATCTGGCCGAAGGCTTTCCCGTCGTTGCGGGGTCCATCGGGCCGAGCCATGCATTCGTGCATGTGCGCGAGCTCGGCACACCGGTGACCGTGATGGGGATGACTGTCAATCAAGGTGACCTGGTTCATGCAGATCGCCACGGCGGCCTTGTCATTCCGCCAGAGGTCATCCCGCATTTGAAAGAAGCCATCGAAAAGATGTTCGCAGGCGAGCAGATCATTCTTGGCCCAGCCCGCGAACCTGACTTTGACCTCGACAAGCTGCTAGCGGCTTGGCGGGCGTTTGAGAAAGCGCGGACCTAGGAACCGACCTTCAAAACGATCTTGCCAATATGCGCGCTGGTTTCCATGCGTGCGTGGGCTGTTGCGGCGTCAGCAAGCGTGAATTCCTGATCCATCACCGGCCCGACCTTGCCCGCATTGATGATTGGCCAAACCTGCGCACGCAGCGCATCCGCGATCCGCGTTTTGGCCAGATCAGACTGCGGGCGCAACGTCGATCCTGTCACAGTCAAACGCCTTGTCATCAGCTGCACGAGGTTCAATTCGGCCTTCGACCCTTGCAGAAATGCAATTTGAACCAAAGTGCCTTCATCAGCCAGGGACTTGAGATTGCGCTGGATATACGGACCTCCGACCATATCCAGGATCAGGTCCGCCCCGCCCAGCGCTTTCATTTTCTCAACAAAATCCTGCGTGCGGTAATTTATGGCTGCCTCTGCACCAAGCGTGACGCAAGCCGCGCATTTTTCCTCCGAACCTGCCGTCGCAAAGACCCGCGCACCGAATACCTTGGCCAGTTGGATCGCCGTCGTGCCGATGCCAGAGCTGCCGCCATGCACCAAAAACCGCTGACCTGCTTGCAGGCCGCCGCGCATGAAAACGTTGGACCAGACGGTAAAGAACGTCTCAGGCAGGCATGCCGCTTGCGCCAAGCTGAGCCCCGAAGGGATCGGCAGACAATGGGCAGCTGGCGTGGCCACATATTCGGCATAGCCACCACCGGGTAGCAGCGCGCAAACCCGGTCGCCCAATTTGGGGGACGTGACGCCGGCACCCACGCCAACAACGTCGCCCGCCGCTTCCAGACCGGGCAGATCGCTCGCACCCTTGGGTGGGTTATAAAGGCCGGCGCGTTGCAGCGCGTCTGGACGGTTCACACCCGCATAGGCGACTTTGATGACAACCTGATCGTGCGCCGGTTCTGGCATTGGCCTGTCGACCAGTTTCAAAACTTCGGGTCCACCTGGTTGGGAAATCTCGATTGCCTGCATCACATAGGTCCTTGTTTGATGCATTAGCTATGCGACATCACGGCGGATTTGACAAACTCCTTGGAGGATTATGGGTTTGGCTCGCGCCAGCGGCCGGGCAGATCAACGTCCGGAACAGATGGCGGGGCCTTCACACCTGCCGTCATACGCGCCAAGGTCGCGGAGAATGGCTTGAGCATGGCATTGTCCTTCACCTGCGCTTTGAACTTTTCAAAACGCATTACGTCGTCAATTCGGCGGTCGATGAATGCATCCGTTGCCTGCATATCCAGACTGTCGTCGCCCAACCAGAAAAGCACCACAGAGCTATAGACACCCGAAAGCGTCAACCGCTTGGTATACCAGTTCACATCGCGCGAAGTGTCACCCAAAGCATTCCAGATCGCATCCGCTGTTCCCCAGATCAGTTTCGCGCCATCCGGTGCCATATGCGGCAGCGAAAAGAGCGCGGTGCCACGCCGCACGGCCTCTTTGTCATCAACAGCACCGATCCGCAGCCGGATGGCATGGGCGACTTTGTCACGAAAACGCATGTCTTTCATATCGGCAGCTTTGATGGCCTCCACCATCGCGGCATCACCGCGCCTGTGAAAAGCAATCGCGAGATCAGCGGCACCGCGAGGGCAGAGCGTCTTGGCATGAGCGGGGTTCACACCGGCGTCCTTGATAGCGGCGTCGAACGTCGCGGGCGACCACCCGTCAAAGGCCACATGCGGCAAAGCCGCGTCCAAAAGCTGGTCCAACATCGGATCAATCGGGGCATTCAACATCTGTCTCTCCTCGTGCATGCTGCGACTCGACAAACTAGCCCAGCTTTGCTATCTGGCCACTTCCTGCAAATTTTTGCAAATTCAACTTAGAAAGGTGGTGTAAACCACATGCAGG
>NZ_JBELFI010000082.1:0-11893 GCF_042093035.1 Yoonia sp.
AGCCGCAGCAATCCCTGCCGATATCAACCCGATGGTCAGTGTCCCGCCCGTCATTCCGGGATATCCTGAAACGCTTTATCAACGCATGATCGCGCGTGGCATTCCACGGGATATGGCGGATGATATCGCCAAGTCGAAGGCGTTTTGGGATTTAGTGGCGAAACGCGATTCCTTGGTGGCGCATTTCGCCTCGCTTTCATCGTAATGCTGCTGCCTGCCCGCTGGTCTGCGTGCGGATCATGTGGCGGCAGCAAAGCTTCGGATTTTCGCCGTCTTTGGTCTTGACTTGAAAAACGATCAGGCACATAAGCCGCCATCCCGGTAAGGCTCTTATCAGGGATTATGCGAAAATTCGCCCACGGGCGCGCAGTCCACAGGTACCAAACGCCGGATCAATCCGGGGCCTTAGAGACGCGAAAAATGAAGGAAAAACATATGTTTGCGGTTATCAAAACCGGCGGCAAGCAGTATAAGGTCGCATCTGGCGACGTTCTGCGCGTCGAAAAACTGGCAGCAAATGCCGGCGATAAAATCCAATTCAATGAGATTCTGATGGTAGGCTCCACTGTGGGCGCACCTTTGGTTGCGGGCGCTGGCGTCCAGGCTGAGGTCATCGACCAGATCAAGGGCGAAAAGACGATCAACTTCGTAAAGCGCCGTCGTAAGCACGGCAGCCAGCGCAAAAAGGGGCACCGTCAGCAACTGACGCTCGTGCGCATTGCCGAGATCCTTGAAAAAGGCGCTGACAAATCCGGCGTTATGGCCGCTGTTTCCGGCGCTGGCGTTGTTGCAACACCAGCTCCCGCAGCTGCAAAGCCTGCCGCAAAGAAAGCGGCACCTAAGAAGGCCGACCCTGCACCCAAGGCTGACAAGCCGAAGGCGAAAGCTGCACCCTCAGCGGCAGCCGGCGCTGATGATCTGAAGGCACTGTCCGGTGTTGGCCCTGCACTTGAGAAAAAGCTGCTTGCTGCTGGCGTGACAACATTCGCGCAGATTGCGGCATGGACTGAGGATGATGTGGCTGCTATGGACGAGAAACTGTCGTTCAAGGGCCGTATTGAACGTGAAGGCTGGATCGCCCAAGCGGCTGAGCTGGCAAAAGGCTAAGGAGAGACACCAATGGCACATAAAAAAGCAGGCGGTTCATCCCGTAACGGACGCGACTCAGCTGGTCGTCGTCTTGGCGTCAAGAAATTCGGCGGCGAAGTCGTTGTTCCCGGGAACATCATCATGCGTCAGCGCGGCACAAAGATGTGGCCAGGCATGGGCGTCGGGATGGGCAAGGATCACACGATCTTTGCAACCATTGATGGAAACGTCAAATTCCATAAGGGCCTCAAGGGCCGTACCTTTATTTCGGTTCTCCCAGTGGCGGAGGCCGCTGAATAAGCCGAAAATCTCAGGTTAAAGTTTTTGAGGGGATCGGTTTAGACCGGTCCCCTTTTTTATTCATATTTCTGCCACCTATTGCGGGTAGTTCCGGCAGGATCGACGTGTTTTCGGGGAGGAAGACAATGCGCCATGAAGATATCACGATCCAAGAGACGATCGAAGCGGATCGTTTTGTGCTGCGCCCTTGCCGGAAGTCTGATGCCGGATTGATTGCCATGTATGCGGGCGATGATCGCGTGGCACGTGGAACCCGTGCGATGCCGCATCCTTTGCCGCCCGGATCTGTGGAGGCGATGATTGAACGTGCCACCCATGCTGGCCGGACCGAAGATGTGTGGGTCATCGACGGCTCCGCGCATGGTCACGCTGAGGCACTGGGACTCATTAGCCTTGAACGTATGGACCGCGACCAGTCTGAGATCTTTTATTGGATTGCACCCGCATTCTGGAACACCGGCTTCGCGACAGAAGCCGTGCGCACTTTGATCGCCGCCGACCCCCATAAGTCCGACCGGATCTTTGCAGAGGTGTTTCAGGATAACCCCGGCTCAGCCCGCGTGCTGACGAATTGCGGATTTGACTACCTTGGCGATGCAGAGGCATTCTCGGTGTCGCGCAATGCGACGGTGCCAACCTGGACGTATACGCTCAAACTGGGGTCCTAGCAGGCTTCGCTTGAGAACCGGCGCGCAGTCGTTTATCGGCTGTTAATAACAGCGTCAGAAAGCCAAACTTATGAAATTCCTCGATCTCGCCAAGGTTTATATCCGGTCTGGTGCCGGTGGCGGCGGATGTATCTCGTTCCGACGCGAGAAATTCATGGAATACGGCGGCCCTGATGGTGGTGACGGCGGCAAGGGCGGTGACGTGGTGGTTGAGGCCGTGGAAGGCCTGAACACATTGATCGATTTCCGCTATCAACAGCACTTCTTTGCAGGCAGCGGCCAGCATGGCATGGGCAGTCAGCGCACGGGCAAAGACGGCGAGGCGAAAGTTTTGCGTGTGCCTGTAGGTACTGAAATCATTGACGAAGACGAGGAAACCGTCATTGCGGACTTGACAGAAGTGGGTCAGAAAATTGTGATCGCCAAGGGTGGCAATGGCGGTTGGGGCAACTTGCGCTTTAAGTCTGCCACTAACCAAGCGCCGCGACGGTCCAACCCCGGCCAAGAGGCGATCGAGCGCACGATTTGGCTGCGTCTGAAACTGATTGCCGATGTGGGTCTGTTGGGGATGCCCAATGCGGGCAAATCGACTTTCCTTGCCGCGACTTCGAACGCGCGCCCGAAAGTGGCCGATTATCCGTTCACGACGCTGATCCCTAATCTTGGCGTTGTCGGCATTGATGAGGTTGAATTCGTCGTCGCCGACATTCCCGGCTTGATCGAAGGTGCCAGCGAAGGCCGCGGTCTTGGCGATATGTTCTTGGGCCATGTTGAACGCTGTGCTGTGCTTTTGCACTTGATCGATGGCACCTCCGGTGATCCTGCGGGCGATTTAACGACCATTATTCAAGAGCTTGAGGCCTACGGCGGGGAGCTTGCCGATAAGCCGCGCATCACAGTCCTGAACAAGATCGACACATTGGACGATGAAGAACGTGAATTCCTGCGCGATGAGCTTGCGGCTGTGGCGAAAGGCCCTGTGATGATGATGTCCGGCGTCAGCCGTGAGGGTATTCCCGATGTGCTGCGCGCCTTGCGCAGCGAGATCGACGACAACCGCCTGCGCCAACGCAAAGCGGCAGAGGAGGATCAGGGCGAGGTAGAACCATGGCATCCCTGAAGGACGCTAAACGCCTTGTTATCAAGATCGGATCGGCCTTGTTGGTCGATAGTGGGACTGGTGCGCTGCGGCAGGACTGGCTAACGTCGCTGGCCGCGGATGTCGCCCGCATACGTGCGCGAGGAACGGATGTGATTGTTGTTTCGTCCGGATCCATTGCATTGGGGCGCCGGATTTTGGGCCTGCCTGCCTCCGCTTTGACGCTTGAACAATCGCAAGCAGCGGCGGCGGTCGGTCAAATCCGGCTGGCCCGTGCGTATGAAGAGGCCTTGCGGCCGCACGATATCATTACCGGGCAAGTGCTTGTGACGTTGGAGGATTCTCAGGATCGCCGCCGTTACCTGAACAGCCGTGCGACGATGGAAACGATGCTTGGGCTTGGGGTCACGCCGATTGTTAACGAAAACGATACAATCGCAACGGATGAGATTAGATATGGCGACAATGATCGCCTCGCTGCCCAGGTCGCTGTCACGGTTGGGGCAGATCAACTGGTGCTTCTGTCGGATGTGGATGGGATATACACTGCCAATCCTAAGTTGAGAAGTGACGCGCAACACATTGCAATTGTGGATAAAATAACCTCTGAGATTGAGGCGATGGCCGGTGACGCGGGCTCTGGCCTGTCCAAGGGAGGCATGATTACCAAAGTCATGGCAGCAAAGATCGCGACAGAGGCCGGGTGCATGATGGCTATCGCGCTTGGTACCGGATTGAACCCGCTTTCAAAACTTGAAGAGGGCGCGCGCGTGACATGGTTCACCGCGCAGACAGACCCGCAGGCAGCGCGCAAACTGTGGATTTCGGCCTTGAAACCGAAGGGGACGATCACCTTGGACGAAGGCGCTGTTGCGGCTTTGGGGCGTGGAAAAAGCCTTTTGCCGGCGGGCGTGACGCAGATCAGCGGCAGTTTCGGTCGCGGTGATCTGGTCGCATTGCTTGCAGCCGATGGCATGCGATTGGGGCAGGGGCTCGCCCGTTACACAAGTGCTGAGGCGCGCCAGATCATGGGGCGCCATTCGCGCGACATCGTGAATGTACTGGGCTATGAAGGGCGGGCCGCTTTGGTGCACCGCGACGATATGGTGTTGTAGAGGATGAAACGCATGAAAGATCATGAGACAATCAATACGATGATGGAAAAAATCGGCGCAGATGCCCGCGCGGCCGCAGCCGTGCTGGCAACGGCCGGGTCAGAGCGCAAATATGCGGCCCTGATCGGGGCCGCAGACGCGATCTGGGAACACCGTCTCGAAATCATGGATGCCAACGCCGAAGATCAGGTTTACGGCGAAAAAAAGGGTCTTAGCCCTGCGATGATGGACCGTCTGATGCTCGATGAGCCACGGATTCGCGCGATGGCAGAGGGTTTGCGCAATGTGGCGGCACAACACGATCCCGTGGGCGAGGTGATGACCGAATGGGACATGCCGAGCGGTCTGCATATTCAACGTGTCCGCACACCTTTGGGTGTGATCGGGGTGATTTATGAAAGCCGCCCCAATGTGACCGCTGACGCAGGTGCGTTATGCCTGCAATCTGGCAATGCGGTGATCCTGCGCGGAGGGTCTGAGAGTTTTCATTCGTCATCCGCGATCCACAAATGTCTGCAAATCGGACTCAAGCAAGCGGGGCTGCCTCAGGCTGCGATTCAACTTGTTCCGACCCGTGATCGTGCGGCAGTTTCGGCGATGCTGACCGCCACGGATTATATTGACGTCATCGTGCCGCGCGGCGGCAAAGGTCTTGTCGGATTGGTCCAACGTGAGGCGCGTGTCCCAGTTTTTGCCCATCTTGAGGGCATCTGCCACATCTACGTGGGCGCGACGGCTGACCCCGCAATGGCGCTAGAGATCGTGCTTAACGCCAAAACGCGCCGCACCGGAATTTGTGGTGCCATGGAATGCCTTCTCATTGATTGGCGCTTCTATACGCAGCACGGATCGCTGCTGATTGACGCCTTGCTCAAGGCGGGTGTTGAGGTGCGCGCTGATGGCGATTTGGCCAAGATTGCGGGCACAACACCTGCGCAACCAGATGACTTTGGCAAAGAGTTTTTGGATATGATCTGCGCCGCCAAGCTGGTCGATGGCGTTGATCCGGCGATTGAACATATCCGCACCTATGGTTCAAGCCATACCGATGCCATTGTGACCGAAGACGATCAGGCTGCGGCGCATTTCTTTAAGGAACTCGATAGTGCGATCCTGATGCACAATGCCTCAACGCAATTTGCCGATGGCGGTGAATTCGGGATGGGCGCAGAGATCGGCATCGCTACTGGCAAGCTTCACGCGCGTGGTCCGGTCGGTGCTGTGCAGTTGACCAGTTTTAAATATCTGGTCACGGGAAAGGGCGCTGTTCGGCCCTAGAACCGTGCGAGTAGGTGATCGGGCTGGGCGTCAAACTGTAGCCGGCGCCCGGCTTCGCCCAACACGCTGGGTAGCAACGCAAATTGGACCTGTGCGGCGCTATGTGTGAATTCCTGCTGTGGCGACAAGAGGTTTTCCCACAAAGGCCGATCCACGTTCAAGCGCGCTCCTGCGGCCCGCATCACCCAATTTGGCCCGTCCTGAGAGACCTCCACATCGCCACCCAGCGGCATCGCCGTCTCAAGTGCCTGCAGCATCAACAAGGCGCAGCGTACCAAACGCCGCGGCTGATCGCCCTCAATTCGCCAAATGTAGTTGACACGTCCGCCGCGGGCATTTGCAGAAAGGATCGACAGGATTTCTGATCGTCCGACCATCTGTTCTTCTGACGCTGCACCAAAGGCGATGCGAAAGTATCTGATGCGCGCGCTGGCGTTCTGAACACTTTCATTTATCAATTCCATCTCAACGCCTGTATCGCCATCGGTCAGAGACAAGAGTTCAACCCCATTGCCGATTGCTCCGATAGGGCTGATAAGGTCGTGACAAATGCGTGAACCGACAAGGGCCGCAAGATCAGGTCGCAAGGCGCTGCCTCCGGTATGAAAGGGATGAAATGTCAGATATCAATGCAATCCTTGGGCCCGGGGTGCTGGTTGAACACCCGAACCAACCCGATTGGGGCATAGGCCAGGTGCAATCCAACATCGGTGGCAAGATTACCGTGAATTTTCGAGAGGCAGGGAAGGTCGTCATTGATGGTAAAACCGTATTACTGAGAATTGTTAATGTCTAAACACAACCATAAGGAGAGTCAAGCAAAGCTGGGTTTCCATCGGCTGATCTTAAAAAATGCTAAAAAAGTTACTAAACTATTAATTGGCAAGAATTTCACTTAATGCGCAATGGTACGGAAATTTATAGATAATCAGCCAATATTTGAGGTTCAGCTCGCAAAAAAAGCGGAAGATATCCGTGCGGCGCAGCGTTTACGTTATGCCGTATTTGTTAATGAACTTGGCGCAGGTGGTGATAATGTCGATCATCACCTGCAATTAGAGCGGGATCAATTCGATCCGTTTGCCGCGCATCTTTTGTTGCGAGACATCAGTCGTCCTGCCGGAGACGACGTTGTGGGTGTCTATCGCTTGATGACCCGCGACATGGCCGATGAGGCGGGCGGTTTTTATTGTGCGCAGGAATTTGATTTGTCGCCTCTGCATGAAAAAGGAGGCAGGCTTTTGGAATTGGGTCGTTCGTGTTTGCACCCCGATTATCGCGGCGGTGAAGCGATGCTCCATCTATGGGGTGGCTTGACGGACTATGTCGAAGCGCATGGAATTGAGACACTATTCGGAGTGGCCTCTTTTCATGGCACCGACACGGCGGCTCTGGCGCCGGCCTTGGCGCTTTTACATGAGCGTCATCTTGCGCCGCCATTCTTGCGGGTCACTGCAAAGGGGTCGACAGCATTTTTCCCTGGCAATCGGGCGGCAAATACTGACAGGCTGGCGACTGTCCGTCTGATACCCTCGTTAATCAAAGCCTATCTGCGGCTGGGTGGGTGCATTGGTGAAGGCGTATTTGTGGATCATGACTTCAACACGACAGATGTTTGTTTGATTTTACAGCGCGATGCAATCAACGCTTTGCAGGGACAACTTTACACGACGGGGGCGCAGCGTGGCTGATACCTGGCATGGCGAAAATGATCCGGCGCCAAAACCCATTGGCATCACCGGTTGGCTGCGGGTCGTACTGCGCGCAGTCCCGCTTGTCGCACTGGTGTTTGGCGGCTTGGGCCTGCTATTGCTGACCCGTCTGATTGAGCGCCCAGCTTTCGGGATGCGCCGCCCTGTGACCCCTTACATCACGCAAACTGTGTGCCGCCTGTCCTTGATAATTTTGGGCGTCAGTTATAGGCGCACCGGTGAACCGATGCAGCGGGCAGGGGCGGTCGTGGCGAACCATGCATCCTGGCTGGATATCTTTGCTTTGAATGCCGCGAAACGAGTTTATTTTGTTGCCAAATCAGAGGTAGCAGGCTGGCCCGTCATTGGCTGGCTGGCGCGCGCGACTGGTACGGTCTTTATCGTGCGTGACAAACGCGCTGTCGCCGACCAGATCCGCGTCTTTCAAGAGCGCCTCGCGGCAGGTCATCAGCTTTTGTTTTTTCCCGAAGGCACGTCAACCGACGGGATGCAGGTCTTGCCGTTCAAACCGACGCTTTTTGGGGCGTTCTTTGATGAGGCTTTGAAGGACAATCTGAGAATGCAGGCCGTAAGCGTCATATATCGCGCGCCTGCGGGCGAAGACCCACGCTTTTATGGATGGTGGGGGGATATGGACTTTGCACCGCATTTGATCGCAACGCTTGCCGCGCGCAGGCAAGGTGATGTGCATTTGGTATATCATCCCCCTGTGAATGTGGCGGATTTCGCAGGGCGCAAAGCATTGGCGGCGGAAATGGAAGCGCAGGTGCGCGCAGGTTTAGCCCAGCATCGCGGTCCGTAGCGCGCAGAGCGCCTTGGCGGGTGTGTCCTGATCCCAAATCTCCGGTCCGATTCCGAAAAAATCGGTATGTGGGGCGAGGGTGCGGATGCGCTCTGCGTCAAGTGCGCCTTCGGCGACAACGGGCACTTCGATCATCATCGACCACCATTCGAACAATTCCAGCTCAGCCTGGCGACCATCGCCCAAGGGGGTTGCACCCACAGGCCCGAAGCTGACGTAATCGGCCCCCAATTCGCCCGCAGTCATCCCGTCATGGCGCGAATTGCCACAAAAGCTGCCCACGATTGCGTCATCACCCAAATCCTTGCGGACCTTTTTCACAGACCGCGCCCCATCTTGCAGATGCACGCCATCCAAGCCCAGACGTTCGACCAGCAGGATATGGCTGTCGATCACGAGGGCAACGTCACGCGCGTGGGTCACTTCGCGCAGGGCGTCTGCGGCTTTGGCGATACGCGCCTCATCTGTTGTCGCAAGCGCCAGACGCATGCAGGCCACCTCCGTGCTGTCAAGGCAGGCGGCAAGTTGATCGGGATAGGTGGACAGATCAAACTCTGCCGGGCTAATGAGGTAAATCTGTGGGTGGTCTTGGGCGTCCGACATCGGGGCGTCTCCGGGAATTCGTCTTTGGTGTGATGCTTCTAGCGGGGATTGTCGGGCTTGGCTATGGGGTGGGCCGCTTGCCATGCGGGTATGGGGCGCGTATCACGCCGCGACCCTTGGCAACAGGACCGACCATGCCCCGCACAGACCCACAGCCCGCCTTTGTTTTGATCCGGCCCCAGATGGGCGAGAATATTGGCGCCGCCGCACGCGGCATGTGGAACTTCGGCCTCGACCGGATGCGCATTATCGACCCACGCGATGGCTGGCCGAACCAAAAAGCCGTCGCGATGGCCAGCGGCGCGGGCCGGTTGCTGGATGAGGCGCAGGTTTATGGCGACACGCCCACCGCGATCGCTGATTGTGACTATGTTTATGCAACCACTGCCCGCCCACGTGGCCTGACGAAATTGGTTCTGACGCCAGAGGCCGCAATGCAAGATGCGCGCGCGCGGGTTGCCTCAGGTCAGAAGGTTGCCGTGATGTTCGGGCCGGAGCGCTCTGGCATGGAAAACGATGATATCGCGCGCGCCAACGCAATTATTTCAGTGCCGGTCAATCCGGACTTTCCATCGCTCAACCTGGCGCAATGCGTGTTGTTGACGGCTTATGAATGGCGGCAGGAGGCAGTGCCGACACAGGCCAGCCGCGTGGATGCTGTCGGTGACTGGGCAGAGCAGGTCGAGATTGAAAAGCTGGGCGATCATTTTGAAGAAAGGCTTGAAACGGCGGGTTTCTTTTTTCCTGAACATAAAGCTGCAAACATGAAGATGAACCTGCGCAACCTTTGGTCGCGTTTGCCGTTGACCCGCGCAGATGTGCAAATGTTGCACGGAATGATGCGCCAGATGGTGCGTTGGAAGGAAAAAGGGTAGGGAGCCGTTTCGGTCATATCCTGCGGCACCCTGACCCTTGCGAATGAGGCTGCGCAGTTCTAGGTAACGTTTAGTCAAACGGGAGGCCAAATATGCCATCGCAGCGCAGCATTTTCGAAGACGTCGGTGATACCCCAAAACAAACAGCCGCCCCCGGCGGGATTGACCGCGCTGGTAGGGGCGCTCCCGGCTTGATCCGTGGCTGGCTGATGGTGTTGTTTGTGCTTGTGGTTGTGATGATCGCGGTGGGCGGGCTGACCCGTCTGACCGATAGCGGGTTGTCGATTACTGAATGGAAACCTGTCACCGGCGCACTGCCGCCGATGTCTCAGGCTGCCTGGGTCGAAGAATTCGACAAATACCGCGCGATCCCGGAATATCAGTTGCAAAACAAAGGCATGTCGATGTCCGAATTTAAGCTGATTTACTGGTGGGAGTGGGGGCATCGCCAATTGGGGCGCGTCATTGGCCTGATCTGGGCGGTGGGTTTCTTTTACTTCCTTGCGGCCAGGAAAATCCCCAATGGTTGGACCGGAAGGCTGGTTTTCATCGGCGGATTGGGCGGATTGCAGGGGGCAATCGGTTGGTGGATGGTATCGTCTGGCCTGCGAGAAGGGATGTTGGATGTGGCGTCATATCGCCTGGCCACGCATCTAAGTCTGGCTTTCGTAATCTTCGGGTTTATTGCGTGGTATATTTATCTGCTTGGTCGTTCACAGGCGGATGTCTTGCAGGCCCGCCGGAGTAGTGACGCGGGGCTTGTGCGTGCAAGTACAGTTCTGATCGCTTTTGCTTTTTTGCAGATCATCCTGGGGGCATTGGTAGCAGGTATTGATGCCGGGCGTGCCTATCCAGATTGGCCACTGATGGCCGGAGGGTTCCTGCCGCCCGAACCTTTCGGGCTGCAACCCATCTGGCGCAATTTCTTCGAAGATGCGGGGCTTGTGCAGTTCATGCACCGGATGGCGGGCTATGCTTTGTTTGTCTATGGCATCTTCGTGTGGGTGCGTGCGCGTCGATCTGCCAACGGGCACACGCGGTTTGCGTTTAATGCAATGCTGGCAACGATGCTTTTGCAAATGGTGCTGGGCATCATTACCGTGATTTATTCCGCGCCTTGGCAAATTGCCATTGTCCACCAACTGGGTGCTGTGGTTCTCTGGGCGCTAATCCTGCGCGGGCGCTTCCTGGCGCAGTATCCGTTGGTGCAATCTGTGCGAGGCATCTGAATATACCATGCTGAGTTGCGCTTTTAGAAGGCGAAGCGCGGTTTGACAGCCTGCGGCCGCGATCGGTCGCAGTGCGCGCTTTGAGGAGGGGATGCCTCCGGCGGAAGTTTAGACGGGATTAAGAAATCTACGACCAGTCTGGCGTGCGCTTTTCAAGAAACGCGTTGATGCCTTCGTCAGTCATCGTATCGAGCATGTTTTCGACCATGACATCACCTGCATAGGCGTAAGCGTCCGCTGTGCTCATCTGGGCTTGATTGTAGAAAGCCGATTTCCCGGTTTTGACCGCAACGGGCAGTTTCACAGCTATGGTTTCGGCAAGCGCGCGGGTTTCTTCGTCTAACTCGCCTGCGCCCACCGCCCGATTGATGAGCCCCAGTTCCTGCGCTTCGCGGGTATTGATGAAGCGTCCCGTTGTCAGCATCTCGAATGCGGCCTTGCGCGGGATGTTGCGGGTCAGGGCGACCATGGGTGTTGAGCAAAATAGCCCGATATTCACGCCGTTGACGCCAAAACGTGTTTCATCGGTGGCAATGGCCAGATCGCAGGTGGCGACCATCTGGCAACCCGCCGCTGTGGCGATCCCGTGAACCTGTGCAATGACCGGTTGGGGCAGGGACTGGATGGTCTGCATCATTTTGGCACATCGCGCGAAGAGATCGGCGAAATAGGCCGCGCCCTTGTCAGGTGATTGTCGCCCTGCTTGCATCTGCTTGAGGTCATGACCCGCGCAAAACGCTTTGCCGGTCCCGCGAATGATGACGGCGCGCACGGCGTCATCATCGCGGATTGAATCCAGGTTTTCCTGCAACGCCGCCAGCATTTCGTCCGACAATGCGTTCAACCTGTCGGGCGCGTCCATGGTCAATGTCGCAATATGATCTTGGTCGTCACGGTGCAGGATTGTCATTTCGTATCTTTCAGTGTTGCTTGGCTCAAACTCTAAACCAGCCGAGGCCGATATGGAACTTAAGATGGATATCCCCGCGTTGGAAACTTTCCTTGAGACAGAGTTTCCGCAAGTTGCCGATCAGATTGTCGTGCTGGAGATCACCGAAGATGGGCTCAAGGCGAAATGGCAGGTGAGCGCGCAGCATTTGCGTCCCGGGGGGACTGTATCTGG
>NZ_JBELFI010000083.1:0-11831 GCF_042093035.1 Yoonia sp.
AACTATTGAGCGCATAGATTCAGGCTGCGCTAGCAATCTGATGCGAGTTCTCATTTGTTTGACAGCACCTGCCACAAACTGCCTTGCTAGCAGTTGCATATTCCCGATAAGCATCAGTTATTAATCATATCTTCTAGCCCGGCGCTTGTAATGACGCATTTGAATACTGACTAAATTTCTGAGCGCTACAAGTTGTACGACAACAAGAACAGGCAATAGCCAGACCCAGGGCACTAAGCTTCAAATTGTGCGAGCAGAGGAAATTTTTTGTCAGCGTCTGACATGATCTGCGGCTCACCTGGCCACGCAATCGCAATGTCGGGGTCATTCCATCGAATACCCGCAGCGTGGCCGGCAGTGTAGGCCGGTGACATTTGGTAAAGCAGCGTTGTATTCGGTTCCAGTGCTAGAAAACCGTGTGCAAAACCTTCGGGAATAAACACCGCGTTCATTTTGTCAGCGCACAATTCAACTGCGTGCCACTTACCAAACGTCGAACCCCGTCGCAAATCAACCGCAACATCATACGCTCGGCCTGAAACGGCACGCACCAATTTTCTTTCTCCGAAGGGCGCAGACTGATAGTGCAGCCCACGTAGCGTGTACGCACCATTTGTAGACAAATTGGTTTGAACGGGTACAAATTCGAGGCCTGCTTCTGCAAATGTGTCGATGCAAAACGCCCGCGCAAATGAACCACGTGGATCGATATGTGGCGTTGCCTCGACCTCAATCAACCCGGGAAGCGGCGTTTCAACGAATTTCAATGGATCTGCAATGCGGGGATCGCAGTAATAAACTGCCCCCCCCACTCCCTAATATGCGATTGTTGTTTTATCACTTCTGACGCGATGTTCCATGGCAAGATAAAGAGATAGTCGGGGCGCCGGGTTATTATTTCATCGGGTGAAAATACGGGAATATGGCTGCCCGGCAAAAGCGTGCCCTGCTTGCACGGGTTGCGATCCACAACAAAAGCAATGTCTGCATCGTCAAGACTAGCAACATTGATGAATGTGTTTCCCTTGGCCGCGGCACCGTAGCCCGCAACAGTTTTTCCTTCGGCCTTGACCTGCACAAGGAAGTCGCGAAATTCAGTGAGAATGCCTTCGACCTTCGAGGCCAAACCAACATAGCCGTCAACACGGTTCATATGCAGCGCGTCTTCTGCCGCTTGCACACGCGCTACGTTTTCGGTGACTGTATGCGCACCATGATGGCCAACAAAAACCCGCAATGATCCACCGTGAGTTGGCAGTTTTTCAATGTCAAATATTACTAGTCCAACTTTTTCCATCAGGCGCTGCATAAATGTTAGCGACAAATAGGAATAATGTTCATGGTAAATCGTGTCGAACTGGACTGACTCTAATAAGCTGGCAAGATGCGGGAACTCGAACGTCGCAACGCCGTCCGACTTAAGGAGAACTTGAAACCCTTTTATAAAATCTTCGATTTCGGGAACATGGGCCAACACGTTATTTGCGGCCATCAAGTCTGCTGCAAACCCCTGCGCCTTTAGGGTCGTTGCTGTTTCTTCATTGAAAAACAAAACCTGTGTCGACACGCCCTTTTCTTCGGCAAGACTTGCGGCATGACCTGCCGGTTCGACCCCAAGGACAGGAATGCCTTGGGCAACAAAGTGCTGCAACAGATAGCCGTCGTTAGATGCAATTTCGACGACCATCGACGCTGCATCCAACCCGAACCGTGCAGTCATATCTCGGGAGTAGCGCGCCGCGTGCGCCACCCAACCCGCAGACCACGACGACAAATAGGCATAATCATGAGAAAAGATTGTATCCGCGCTTGGTGTTTCCGTGGTTTGCACAAGCCAGCACTCATTGCACACAACGACATGCAGTGGAAAACGCCGTTCATTCGCAATCGCAGCGGCGTCGTCAACATGCAGATAGCTATTCGCCAACGGCGTCGTTCCTAAATCGACAAGCGTCTGCGTTATTGCAGCTTGGCAAAATCGGCATTTGCAAATCATAAGGTTTTCCTCTGAAAGGCATCTATTTGAGCGTCTGTCAGCGCGCTCATTTGTTTTGCGGCCATGAACCCAGAATACCAATGGGCTGTCAGGTCTATTGCTTGGTGGCTATCCAATCGCGGTTGCCATGGCAGACTGCGCGTCGCAAGAGTCGGGTCTATCGACAACAGCGCCATTTCATGTGGTCCGTTTGCTGTAATTTCGTCGAAAAACGCGGGGTGGCCAAGCGTGGTTAAAAAACGGTTGGCAAGCGCGCCTACAGTGACGGACGGACTGTTGGATAGCGGGCCAAAATTCAGTGCCAAAGGCAGATCAATGCGCTGTTGTGCGCTGCGCGTCAGTGCTTCGGCAAACGTGAAATATCCGTCAAGACAATCCAGTACGTGTTGCCAAGGGCGGGTTGCTTTAGGATTGCGAATTTCAGGCATCCGTCCAGCCATCAACGCCCGCACGATGTCGGGGATGACACGGTCCACAGAGAAATCCCCGCCCCCGATTACGTTGCCCCCTCGCGCAGTGACAACCGGTACGCCCATTTCAGAAAAAAACGCACGCCTAAAGGATGCCACAGCAATTTCAGTGGCAGCTTTAGACGCTGAATAAGGGTCATGCCCACCCAACCGGTCCTCTTCTCGATATGCACGCCCACTGCCGTCGTTTTCGTAAACTTTGTCTGATGTGACGATGATGATAGCCTGCGGTTTGGCGTGTTTGCGCAAGGCATCCAAAAGATGAACTGTGCCCATAACATTGCTGCCAAAAGTCAACACCGGGGCCGCGTAAGACAGCCGCACTAACGGTTGCGCCGCTAAATGAAACACGATGTCTGGGTCTGCGTCGGCCACAAGCCTGCTTGTTAGTTCTGCGTCGCGCAAATCCGCAATATGTGATGAAACAAGGTGGTTGCTGCCCAATGCCGCAAACAGATTGGGTTCAGGCTCTGGTGCAAGGGAAATACCAGTCACCTCGGCCCCCAATGTTGCCAGCCATCTGCCCGCCCAAGCGCCTTTAAATCCAGTGTGTCCTGTCAACAGAACCCGCCTACCGGCCCAAAAAGTCACGTCCACGCCTTCCAAGGTGCTGCACCGCTGGCCCAAAGGCTTTCAAGATAGTTGCGATCGCGCAGCGTATCCATCGCGTGCCAGAACCCGGGGTGGCGCCAGGACATCAGTTGCTGATCCCGCGCAAGGCCTTCAAGTGGCTCGCCCTCAAACGCGGTCCCATCCCCTTCGATACGCTCTAGCACGCTTCGTTCCAGTACGAAAAATCCGCCGTTGATGAGACCTTCGTCTCCTGGGGGTTTTTCAATAAACCGTTCAACTTCACCTTTGTCGGAAATTTCCAATGCACCGTATCGACCAGGCGGTGTTACCGCGGCCACAGTCGCTTCGCGACCGTGCGCGATATGAAAATTGACTTCAGCGCGGATATCAATATCGGCGACACCGTCGCCATAGGTCATGCAGAAACGATCGAGAATGTATGGGCTGACACGGCGCAGCCGCCCGCCGGTCATGGTCTCTGCACCCGTATCGACAAGCGTCACTTTCCAAGGCTCGGCTTCGGAATTGTGGTAAGTCGTCTTGGCGTTGCGTACATCAACCGTCACGTCCGAGGAATGCAGAACGTAATTAGCGAAATACTCTTTGATCATGTAGCCGCGATAGCCGCAGCAGATCACGAAATCGGTAATCCCGTGAGCAGAGTACAGTTTCATTACATGCCAAAGGATGGGCTTGCCGCCGATTTCGATCATGGGTTTTGGACGCAGGTGACTTTCTTCGGAAATTCGAGTGCCTAAGCCTCCAGCCAGAATGACAGCTTGCATGCTTATTTTGTCCCTACTCGCTGGCGTTTTAAATTAGTTTCGTGATTAATAACTTAATTTTTGGAAGGGGACAACAAAAAGTCTCTGACATAAAACGTTCGCGCGAAATGACATCACAGCGTGGCAATGTCGTATTGCCGTGCTGTATTGTCTGTGCGAAAATATCTCATAAAACGCAACACACTTGAATGCCCCGATCCGATCAATTACACTCGAACGCCAGTGCGGATTGATACTGCTAGCCAAAGGTCGAAGCGGGTCCAGTTGGCTAGAACAGCTTACAAGCTCCACAGTACTGATCGTCGTCTCTTCTGAGTGGCTTGATCCAAATTCGCTCAAGACGGAACCTAAAAAATTGAATAAGAATGGGTATTTTTCTGCGGTCGTCACGCAGCGAGTGCCCAAAATGGCTGTTTCGCATTGAAAATCTTCCCGCGGCACCTACCCTGGTTTTCCGAAGCTTAAAAGACCAACTACCTAACGCTGTGCCTGCAATACCACACAGTTGCAGCGCGCGGTTGCGTCGACAGGATAGGTTGGCGTAAGCGTTGTCACTGGTAAAGGTAAAGCAATTAGGATAATGGTCGAGCGAACTAGCAGAGAAATATGAACCTATTTTTGATCACGCTATGATCACCCAAGCGCGCCATTTCCTCGAACGCAGCGATGCGTTCTTGATTGCACATGAGATCGTCACTGGCGTGGCCCAAGAAATATTTTCTTATGAGGACCTTCTGGGTGATCCGACACCATATTTTGATTGGGCTGCTGTCGCACGTGCCATCGAAATAGTGAGCGACCAGAGGCGCAATATGCGGTCCAACGCAATGTTCAAATCGAAGAGTGAATCGCTCGGTTTCATATTGAAACAGACCTAACAGGCCACAACGTTATGACATTCATAGTGGTTCGAAAAGTAAGCTTAAGGCGGTCTTTTGTGCATTTCGCTCACGCACCCTGTGGCCTACATACCGTGATCAGTTCTAACACGACGTATCTACAAGATCACACAATCGAACCTTTAGTCGAATGTGCCCGCCAAAGCATTTTGCCAACCCGAACAATTGACCCTGAAATCGTTGTCGGCAGATCACACAATGGGGTCGACGCAGCGCATACCTCATCAATAACCTGCACTGCCTGCGCGATCCCATCCATTTTGGTGCCACCTGAAATTTTGACCTTGGCAAGGCTGACTGCAATGTTTGCACTGCTTTCCAGCCTTGGCGCGAGCGGTAGCGCTGTCGCAACAAGCTTAGATTCCGTCTGGATATCAAATGCCAAAATCGTATCCGCAAGACTGGCCAACACCAAAGCCGCCTGATCACGGGCATCCGATGCAATATGTGCAGGGTATCCCCGCAATTCGGGCTCAACCCGCTCAAGCCACGCAACCTCGTCAAGTTTAAGCGGGCGACCAGCGAACCTATGCGCCAGTTGCAAGGCATCTATTGTGACTAGATTGACGGATGGGCATGTCGCAGGCGTACGCCCAAGAAAAGGATCACCCTTCAGTTCCGCCACAAACTTGGCATGCTCCGACGTTGGCTCGATTGCCGCAGACTGCGTGTATTCAATGCCCGCCGTCCCATTTGAGCGCGGTGATGATCCCCCAATGGTCACTGGCAAATCGACGGCTAGAATATCGGTGTCTGCGTGGATCAGATTGGCGACCGAAGCATAGACGTCTGGGCAGGTCGTCCAAAAATAAGTGCCATCCTGAAACCCACGGACTTTTTCAATTAGTCGTCGACTAATACAGCCGTGATATATCATGGCACCCGACTGATATCCGCTGATACGGGCCGTGATGAAATCGGAAAGCAGCGCTTGTGGATTGAGCGAACGCACTCGACCAGACACTTTGTTGGTGCGCAAAACAACACCGCCTTGGCGCCCCCTGTCTCGATCAGGCCATATGTAATTAACAATGCGCCATTTGAAGATGTCGAAATCACCGCACGCAATCATATCCCGGAGCAATACAAACCCGTTCGGCGCAAGCGCATCATCGTCACCAATGAAAACAACATGACTGCCAGTGCTGGCGTTAAGCCCTGCTTCAAAATTCTGACGCATCGACAGCCGAATAGGTTGACGCACGTATACCAGCCCAGAAATGCCACTTTGCGCACAGACTTCGGCTGTTTCATCGTCTGATGCATTGTCAGACACGACGACTTCAATATCGCCTTTGAAGGCCTGAACCGCGACGGCTACTGTTTGCAGCGTTTCCCGAAGATATAAAGCGCGGCTGCGAGTTGGAATGATAAGCGAAATTTTCATTTTTTCGAAGCTTCCGGGTAGATTACCTGCGCATCTTTGGGCAGCCACTTAGCATTCTTGGGCAGAATATCGCGCGCGCGCGCCGGGTTGAGTGCCGCTACCACAACATCAACATCCGGGCAGGCTTCTGGCACAAGGACGGGCTTACCGTTCATGCTGCTACCCAGCAAATGCGGGTTCCGGTCCAGAAAACACACAGTGCGATCTTCGGCCAGCGGAGAGAACAACGCGCCATAAAACCCTGCACCATAAATCGCAATTTTTGAGATCTTGGTGTCTGGTGATGCAAGGACAACACGCAAATTATCAAGCATGTAGCGCCATTCATCTAGCAAAGTCAAAACCTTCTCCGTTTGGTCCTGCACGGGGTCGACGTCGGCTTCTGCACTGTGTTGTGCAATGACCACATGAGCGCCCTGAAACAGATTAGACCGAGAAGACACGATTGACAGACCTGCAGCTTGCACAGCGTGTTGAAGCGACGACGGCACGAAATGGTTCAAATGATCCACGACCAGCAAGTCACCTGAATTACCGACGGGGTCCGGCACGGTGAAAAATAACTGGCCATCCGGCGCAAGACAATTTTTCATTGATTTCAATACCAAAACTGGATCGGCCACGTGTTCTAGCACGAAGTGCGATGTGATTAGATCAAACCGGCCAGCCCAATGATCGGGCAGTGCATAAGTCGCCTGCGCATCGCGTTCGATCCATTCATCCCAATGGCGGCGGTAATCTTCGGACACATCAAAAACATGAGGCTGCACATCAGGGCGCGCTTCAAAGAAACAGCGGGTTGTGACGGCTTTTGCAGCGCCAAAATCGAGCAACTTTGCGCCTTCAGGAACATCCATTTCCATGAGCAACTGGGCTTGATGTGAGGTCCGAAACACCGGTCCGTCATCCTCCATCGCATAGAGTTGATCGTGATCATCCGATTGCAGCGAAATCCGGTAGTCATGATCGTAAAATGCTTGAACGTCAGGCAGGTCCGGCGATTGAACGTGACCACAGGCACGGCAGACTGACACTTCGGTTTTGACGTCGATCATGGTCGACAAAGATGTCATTGCGGGAGAATCAGCCAGATAATCAGGATACTCCAACTCGGCCTTGCAAATACGGCAATTTTTCATTTCGGAATTACCACAAGCTCAGGCATAATTGTTTCAAAACTCTCACCCACCGCGAAGGATCCGCGCCAGCTTATTTTTACCCCCGTTGGATCTGCAAAATTGAACATGCGCCACTGCATCGACCAACGCGGACGATCTGAAACGTTCTTGCCAGATTGATGCAAAGTCAAAAAATCCATCAAGATAAGATCGCCAGGTTCGCTCAGCGGTGCAATCTGGTCATAGCGTGTAAGGCGCTGTTCTTCTTTGTCCAACCGCAATGCATAGGCACCAGTTTTTCCGATACCGCCGTCGTCCTTATAGACAGGAACAATTCCTTCACGTTGCGACCCAACGGCTATGTCAAGCGGACCGATTTCAGCAGTAACCGATACCAGTGGTGACCAAAATACAATGCCATCCAGACTGCGCAATTGCGCCGGAAAATCCTGATGCCAGAGTGCACGGAATTTGCCCTCGGTTGGGCTGTCTATGCGAATACCGTAACCACCCGAAGCAAGGCCCGGTTCGGATCCAGGGCGTAGGGCGCGAAAAACATCGTCATTGCGCGCATCACTGACCAATCTCATAAACGCTGGAATTTGCTTTATGGCATCGTATACTTCCCCACCCCAGGACCGATCCGCAGCCGCCAACGCGAGGTATCCGGGGCCCATTGCCTCGTCGGGTGTGTCTGTCGGTGCTTCTACGCCATACTTTTGGCACAGGTCAGCAACAATGCGTTGCACACCTTCTCGGATTGGTTCGATCATGGTCTTGCGGTCATAAAAGCCGCGCAAAACAGTGTAACCTTCACATTCGAATTGCTCGGCTTCGGCGGCATATGTTTGTATCATTCGGATTGATCTCCATCAGTCAAAAAGGCCCGCCAATTTGTGCTACCGAGGCGGAGATGCGAGAGGGCAGTTTCTGGATCAGTTGAGGCTATCAAATCGAGGCCTGACACGTAAGGTGTAAAATTGCCGTATGGCTGTGGCCAGGGAAATATTTTGTAATTCATGTAACGCACATCAATGCCGGCATTCTCAAACGCCTCATGGTCAAGATAGTTGCGCGCACCGTGACCTGTAATATAGGTTGTGCCACCAACTGCTGTGACAATATTTAACACCCGCTGCCAAGAACTACCATTGATGCCCAATTTCGACGCACGTAATATTTGGGGTGGCAAAACGCCTGACGTTTTTGCAAGTACCTCGGCTGAAGCAATAAGGGAACAGCAAAGAGTGCCTTCTTTGGCTATAGCCTCGTCAAAGAGATGCAGCGCCTTGACGGAATGGGGCCGGTCTCGCAAGGATTGTTTAATAAGTGCGCGATGGCTGGCCTGCCAATCACTACCCTTGGCTTCAAGATCTTTGATAGCGCAATGCGTGCCTTTGTTAACCAACGGGACTGACATCCACTTGCTGCCACCCGGCAATTTGACCTGAACACGATTGGTAAAACTGCCTTTTGAAAACTGCGCGTCATCCAACCAGATATAGATATCCGCTAACGCCATCTGAGCAAGGAAGCCACTCCACGGAAAATACATCGGTTGTGAAACGACAACGCGAGTCATAAGACGTCCAGCTGCTTTTCGAACAAGATCACATCATAGGTTGTGGTTCCGTCATCGTAGTGCGCGTATAAAACTCCAACCCGCCGCCAACCTGAGCGATCATACAGCGCAATCGCAGTTCGATTGTCGCTGCGGACGTGCAACAAAAGTTTACGCAGCTTGAGATCAATGCTAGCAGCGCGTTCAATCTCGACTAATGCCTGTGCGCCAAGTCCTTTGCCACGCGCCAATGGCAATAGTCCTAGACCCAACCAACCAAAGCGATTTTTGTGATGAATATCATAGATCTGTGCAAAACCTGACACGGTCAAAGCATCATCTTCAATGATCTTGAACCAACCATGCGCCATCCGGCGTTTGATCCAATTTGACGTCTTTGCAAGTTCGTTATCATCTGTAACATCAGCCGGGTTGGCCATCAAAAGATGTTGCAAAACTGTGTTTGAGCGGATCTGCAAGAGCGATACAGCGTCGGTCTCATTTGGCTTGCGCAGCATAGGCATAGGTCAAACCGATTTGCGGCGTATATAACCACCTGGTGACGACGACATCACGAGCTTGCCATTCAGAACCTCGTCCACCTCGAAACCGTCATTATCGACCATAAAATCGCGCAAGGCGGAAAGAGGTTCATTACCTTTGAACCAAACCTTGGACCGTTTCTTCGGAGCCTCATCTTCTTCAACATGACCGACAAGCGTATCAGCTACCACCATGTAACAACCCGCTGTGACTAATTGCCCGTAAGCGCGGCATTCCGCCAGAACGTGATCGCGGCTATGGTCACTGTCCAAAACAACCATGACCGATGCCCCCTTAGGAATAAGGGCACGGACTTTTTCCAAGGTTTCATCATCTGCCGATCCCCCTTCAATCATCTCGACGCGCTTGGACATGGGGTGTGTTTCGATCACTTTGCGGTTATGGGGACGAATGTCAATATCGACGCCGATGACCTTCCCTTTGCCGATCACTTCCAACAAAGATGCCATGAACAGAACTGATCCACCGCGCGCCACGCCTGTTTCAATTATCACATCTGGCTTTGTCGCCCAGATCACTTCTTGTGTGGCCATTACATCTGCTGGCATCTGAATAATCGGCACGCCCATCCAGCTCCAGAGATAGGAATAGTCATAGCGGTCTAGCGCGGTCACCATTGCTTTGGACTGACGGAAAACATCCGCGTCTTGCCCCAACGCAATGGACTGACGGATTGTAGACTTCTTAAAGTCTACTCGGTCGTCTGGATGAGCCATATTAGTCCTCGTAATCAAGCCTAGATTTGCGCTACGGTGATATACTAAGGCAGCTATGTAGGAAAGCAATTAATGAACAAACCCGCACGATCGCTACCATTCATTCCCGTCGCAGCGCCGTCCATTACCGAACGTGAAGGCGAACTAGCCCGAGAAGCGGCCCTAACCGCATGGGGTCCAGGACATTACGCGTTTAACGCGCGTTTTGAGAGCATGATGGCGCAGTATGTTGGCGTCAACCACGCGGCCAGCCTGCCCCACGCCACATCCGGATTGCACCTTGCACTTGCGGCGGCCGGCATTGGCCCTGGAGATGAGGTTATTGGGCCAGATGTTACATGGATCGCGTCGATGGCTCCTATCAGCTACGTCGGCGCAAAACCCGTGTTTGTCGATATCTTGCCTGACACATGGTGTATCGATCCGGATGCCGTGGAAGCCGCTATTACACCGCGAACAAAAGCAATCATTGGTGTCGATTTGTATGGCTCCATGTGCGATTGGCAGCGTCTTCGCGCTATTGCGGATCGCTTTAAAATTGTTTTGATTGAAGATTCCGCCGAAGCACTCGGATCGATTTTTGATGGCAAAAAAGCGGGTTCTTTGGGGGACATGGCGGTTTTTTCGTTTCATGGCTCCAAGACGATCACCACGGGCGAAGGAGGTATGATTGTTACGAATGATGACGACCTTTTTGCTCGAATTCAGAAGCTTCGGGATCATGGCCGCCCGCCGGGGGACCGATTTTTCCAAAATGACGAAGTGGCCTTCAAATACAAAATGAGCAGTGTACAAGCCGCTTTGGGCGTTGCACAAATGGAGCGCATAGAAACGTTGATCGCTTACAAACGCCAATTGTTTGGTTGGTATCGCGACAGGTTAGGCTATGTAGACGGGATTCAACTGAACGCGGAACCTGACTTGGTTTCTAATTCGTATTGGATGGTCACCGCTGTTCCTGAAAGCTCTTTTGGTCATGACAAGTTTTCTTTGCAAGCCGCCCTTCGAAACCACGGGATCGACAGCCGTCCGTTTTTCTCACGGCTCACAAATCTCGGTGCGTTCAAAGACCACCCTCAATCGGTGAGGCCGCCCCTTTGCAAAAGGTCTAGTGACCTAGCTCCAACCTGTGGCATCAATTTGCCGTCTGGATACGGGCTTGATGAAAATACGGTGGACCGCGTGTGTGTATCTCTTAAAAAGATTCTATCTACGCCGGCTTTGGTTTAAGAGCCGAAAGGGGTATTGTCGGTACTGTCAGACAAAACTTACCTGAGATGGGGCGGGCGGTTTCGTAGCCTGGCCTGATGACAAAACACTCCCCATTCAGGTACTTTAAAACGAGCCCAGGGGTCATCCGACTGGCTGTGATGCTTTATGTTCGGTTTCCGCTGTCACTGCGTAATGTGGAAGACTTTTTGCACGAACGAGGTATTTCTTTGCCAGTTTGGAAAGTGAGGAGACCCATTGGAATGGCGAAAAGTAAAATTGAAGAGACTGAAGAAGAGTTTAATGCTCGGATGGCAGCGATAAGTTCTGAAGCTAAGAACGCTAACAAACCGCAAGCTAAGCCAATAGAAAGCTCAAAAGAAGTTTTCGGGGCGCTGTTTTCGGCATCGCCCAAAGAGGACTAACAGCTCCATGAAACACCTCACGAAGCCAACACGGGCGATCCACTTTGTGGTTCTGGCATCAAGGGCAAGCCACCCATTCCATCTCCACGCCATAAAACCAATGCTAAAATAGGCTCTTGCCGCAGAGT
>NZ_JBELFI010000084.1:0-11515 GCF_042093035.1 Yoonia sp.
GGACGGCCCTCAGCCGCCGCAAGGCCATTTTCCAATGCGCCTGGCACGGAGCTGTCAATGCAAAGCGGCACGTCAACAATTGCCTGCACGCGCTCAACCATTTCGCGCATCAATGGCGGCTCAACAAAGTTGTTGTCAGCGTAACGCGGGTCATCGGCCATTTTGTTAGAGAAAACAGCGCCAGAGTTAATGTCGAGGATATTGGCGCCCGCCGCTGCCTGCGCAATGGCATCGGCTTCGACACGGCTGAAATCGCCGCGCTCAAGCTCTTCGGCCAGTATTTTCCGACCCGTGGGGTTGATGCGTTCACCGATGACGCAAAAGGGTTGATCGAACCCGATAATGGCGGTCTTGGTTTTGGATTCGACAATCGTGCGTGTCATCAGGGGCGGTCCTTAGGATTGTGCAGCAGGAACGGCAGAGGCGCCGCCATTTGCGATGGCCCAGGTGGCATTGGTTTTGATGCCGCCAAGTGGGAAGAAGTGAACATGGGTGATGTTGAAATCAGGGTTGGCCGCCTTGTGTGCGGCCAAAGCGGTCAGCACCTCGGTCGGTTCAAATGGAACCAGCAGTTTGGTCACATCCTTGGCGCGCCGTTGCAGCACTTTTAGCGACGGTCCAACGCCGCAGGCAATTGCGAATTTTATCAAGGTCTGCAGTTTTGCAGGTCCGGCAATCCCAATGTGAATGGGCAAGGTGATGCCTGCCGCCTTGATCGCATCGGCCCAAGCGATGATGGGCCCGGCTTCAAAAGCGAACTGCGTGGCCAAAGCCATCTGCGCGTCAGAGGTTTCCGAAAACGCCTGCTTCCAGCGCAGCGCGTCCATCACCATTTTATCGCTGCCGTCTTTGTCAATGTCCCGATTGCCTTCAGGGTGTCCGGCCACATGCAGGCGTTTGAAACCGGCTTCGCCGAACTGGTCTGTCTCCAAAAGCTGCATGGAGGAATGGAAGTCGCCATGTGGCTTTTCAACGCCGCCAGCCAGCAGGAGCGCCTGCTCCACGCCTGCTTCGCCCTGATAGCGGGCAATCCAATCGGCCAGCGTCGCCTTATCTTTGATGATGCGGGCGGGGAAGTGGGGCATGACGTTGTAGCCATCCGCCGCCAGTCGCTTGGCGGTGGCGACCATGTCTGCGATAGGTGTGCCTTCGATATGGGCGATGTAGACGCGGGTGCCAGTCGGCAGAAGCGCTTTGAAATCTTCGACCTTCTCAGCGGTGCGCGGCATCACTTCAATAGAGTAATCCTGCAAGAATGCCTCAACCTGCGGATTGACCGGCTTTTCAACCGTTTCTTTTGATTTACCGAATGAAAGCAATGCCATGTGCGACCTCTTGGGTGAATGGGGCTAGGGTGGTTAGGCCCAGCCGTCGTTTGCGATAAGGGTTTTGATACGGTCGAGATCGTATTCCGTGTCGATCCTGGCGACGGTCGCTTCTGCGGCTTCTTGATCGGTGCCGTCTACAGGGATGGGATCAGCTTTGCGGAAACCGGACATGTAATCATCTGATTCTGCGGCACCGGATTTCATGGCAGCGCGATCAATTGCCTGCTCAAAACGCTCCGGCAGGGGCAGTTTCGTACCGCGACGACCACGACCGACGATAACCTGCGCTGGCATATCGCGCCAATAGACGATTGTGACATCGGCCATGTGATTCTCCCTCGTTCCTCTGGGCTTGGTTCTATCATTCGGTTGCGCCCTCCGATGTCGGTTTTCGACATCACACAAGCAGCGAGCGACCGCTTGCTTGATAGCCGCAGTTCTTTGGAACGCCGACTGCAAAATCTTCAACTTCACTATGTGGTGCGCTCACAAGACTTGTGCAAAGCCAAATCCCGACATAGCTTGGACGTAACTTGAAAATGGAGGGCGTGACCTATGGCGCCCAAGCGTCCCAACGGTGCGGGCGCGTTCCCCAAAGCGGTCGAGACCCCCGCGCCAACATCGCCTGACCCGGCGCAGCTTTATGCCGCTCTGGATTTGGGCACAAATAGCTGTCGTATGCTGGTCGCCCAACCCAAGGGCAGCCAATTTCATGTCGTCGATAGCTTTTCGAAATCCGTCCAATTGGGCCAAGGGCTGGAAAGTTCGGGCAAGCTGTCGCCTGCGTCCATGAACCGGACGATTTCTGCGATGAGGATTTGCCGTGAGAAGCTCAACCGGCATGGTGTCAAACGGATGCGTCTTGTTGCAACCGAAGCCTGCCGTCGCGCGCTCAACGGGGATCATTTTGTCAATCAAGTCCGGCGTGAAACCGGGCTTGATCTGGAAATCATCAAACCGGAAGAAGAAGCGCGCTTGGCAGTTATTTCCTGCGCGCCGCTGGTCAGCGTGAATACCGAACAGCTGCTCGTGGTCGATATCGGTGGTGGATCAACTGAATTGGTGTGGATTGACCTGACGCATGTGCCGAAGCGTGAGCGGCCACGGGCCATTATGCGGCTTCATGCCGGTTTCACATCTGATCCGGGGCCATTTGCGGCGGCCAAAGTTGTTGACTGGATTTCCGTGCCTTTGGGCGTGGCAACCCTGCGCGACCAGTTCTCTGACGTTGAAGATGACGCGGCGCGGTTTGCGTTGATGAGCTGGTTCTTTGAGGAAAACCTTGAGGAGTTTTCCCCCTACGCTGCCGCCCAGGCGCGCGAAGGTTTCCAGATCATTGGCACCAGCGGGACGGTCACGACCGTTGCGGCAAGCCATCTGGGTTTGCGCCGTTATGACAGGACCAAAGTGGACGGGCTGCGCATGACGACAGACCAGATTGATACCGTGATCCGCGATTATCTGTCTCTTGGGCCTGCGGGACGCCGCGCCGATCCGCGTATTGGCAAGGACAGGCAAGCGCTGATTATGTCAGGCTCTGCTATTTTACAGGCGTTGATGCGCCTATGGCCGACCGATCGGTTGTCTGTCGCAGATCGTGGCCTGCGTGAAGGATTGCTTTATGCGCAGATGTCGGCCGATGGGGTCTTGGAAGACACCCCGTTTTAAGGGTAAGGCGCTGTTATGGGCAAAAAACCAATCAAAAAGAACACCTCTGGCCGTGGTCAGCGTGATCTGACCGTAAAGGTGAAAACAGCGCGCGGGCGCAAGCTTAGCTCAACCCAGTGGTTGCAGCGACAATTGAACGATCCTTACGTAAAGCGCGCACAGACCGAAGGGTACCGTGGGCGTGCGGCCTATAAGATATTGGAACTGGACGATAAATATCGGTTCCTCGTACCGGGTGCACGGATTGTTGACCTCGGGTGCGCACCAGGGGGCTGGCTGCAAGTGGCGGTCAAACGCGCGAACACACTGGGCGAGCGAACAAGCAAGGCGCAGGGCTATGTGTTGGGCGTTGATATACAAGAGGTAGAACCAGTCGCGGGCGCGGAAGTGCATCAGCTCGATTTTATGGAAGACGACGCCGACCTGAAAGTGCGGGAATGGCTGGGTGGCAAGGCGGATGTGGTAATGTCGGATATGGCGGCCTCCGCATCCGGGCACAAACAGACCGATCACCTGCGAATTATCGCGCTGTGTGAAGCGGCGGCTTATTTTGCCTTTGACGTGCTTGAAGAAGGCGGCACTTTCCTGGCCAAAGTCCTCGCGGGCGGTGCAGAGGGCGATTTGCAGAAATTGCTCAAAGCGCGATTCACGAAGGTAGCGAACGTGAAGCCACCTGCGTCACGCTCTGATAGTTCGGAAAAATTCGTTGTGGCGACCGGGTTTAAAGGGTCAGACGTGGAGTAATTGGGTTCCCCAATCGGCGCATTTCCCGATCAGCCCCTCTGAGGGTACCCGATCTGTGACAAAATGGTCTACCTGCGCCAATGATGCGATCTTGACTGGTGCTTTGCGGGAAAATTTCGTGCTATCGGCAACAAGGACCGTGGCCCGCGCCGCTTCAATGACCTGCTGGCTGACACGGACTTCTTCTGGGTCGAAGTCGAGCAGATCGCCGCTCCGATCAATGGCGGACGTGCCAATCACCGCAAAATCCACCTTGAAACGGTCAATGGCAAGTGCTGCCAAGTCGCCAACAAGCCCGCCATCGGAGCGACGCAAGCTGCCGCCCGCGACCATGACGTCGCAACTTGGGTTTGCCGCCAGGATATTCGCAACATTCAAATTATTTGTGACCACCATCAGGTTCTGATGGTCTTGCAGCGCATGTGCCACGGCCTCTGTTGTGGTGCCGATATTCAAGAACAAGGACGCATTGTCAGGGATCAGACTGGCGGTGCGGCGTGCAATGCGCAGTTTTACATCCCGGTTCAGCGCGCGGCGATCATCATAGCCAATATTCCTGACACCGGAGGGGAGAACCGCACCCCCGTGGATACGTTCCAGCAGGCCCGCAGCGCATAGCTGCCGCAGGTCGCGGCGGATGGTCTGCACTGCAACACCAAGCGCTTGCGACAGAGATGTCGCCATGACCTTCCCCTCAGCCTGGGCTTTACGACGGATCAGGTCATGGCGTGCATGGGTTTGCATATGTTCGCTTTGAATTAGGAACGAACATTTGGCAAGAATTAAATTCACGTCAGATCAAGAAAAACGTGCTCTATGCACTGTTCGTATGCCCATGAGCGAACGTCAACTCTGAAAGACCTTGCGGCCACTATCGACTGGCTTAAGACAACTGCAAACCAGTGAGGCGAGCTATGGAAACCGACTTTGATATCTTTGTGATTGGTGGCGGGATCAACGGCTGCGGCGTCGCGCGGGATGCAGCGGGCAGGGGGCTGAATGTCGGTCTGGCAGAGATGAATGATTTGGCTTGGGCCACGTCTTCTGCCTCAACCAAGCTGTTTCACGGTGGCCTGCGGTATCTTGAATACTTTGAATTTGGATTGGTGCGCAAGGCGCTGATTGAACGAGAGGTATTGCTGAAAAACATGCCACACATCAGCTGGCCGATGCGGTTTGTGCTGCCTTATCATGAAGATATGCGGTTCGACACTAACACGCCCACATCCAAGCTGTTGTCCACCATAATGCCGTGGATGAAAGGCCGCAGGCCCGCATGGCTGATCCGACTGGGGCTGTTGATGTACGACAATCTGGGCGGTCGAGAGATCCTGCCAGGCACCAAGACGGTGGACCTGACACAGGGGCCAGAAGGTGCGCCTTTGAAGGGTAAATTCACAAAGGCCTATGAATATTCTGACTGCTGGATCGAAGATTCGCGACTGGTGGTGTTGAATGCCCGGGATGCCGAAGAACGCGGGGCGACGATCATGACCCGTACCAAGGTCATCAGCGCCACCCGTATCGATGGACACTGGGAAATCGTGACGGAACACGACGGCGTGCAAGCGACACATACAGCACGGGCATTGGTCAATGCGGGCGGGCCTTGGGTCGAAGACGTTGTACGTGAAGTGGCGCGTCTGAATACCTCCGAGGGGGTCCGGCTTGTCCGCGGCAGCCATATCGTGACCAGGAAGCTCTTTGACCATGACAAGAGTTACTTTTTCCAGGGCGAGGATGGCCGGATCACTTTTGCGATCCCCTATGAGACCGATTTCACGCTGATCGGTACGACCGATGCCGAACATGAAAATCTGGCTGAAAAGCCATATGCAACCGATGAAGAGCAGAATTATCTTTGTGCCTTCGCGACGCAGTATTTTGAAAAGCCCGTCACCCGCGATGAAATCGTGTGGACTTATTCCGGGGTGCGCCCGCTTTATGATGATGGTGCAAAATCAGCGACGGCGGCGACGCGTGATTATGTTTTATCGCTTGATGACAATGGTGCGCCACTTCTGAATATCTTCGGTGGCAAGATCACGACCTACCGAAAACTTGCTGAAAACGCGCTGAAAAAGCTGATCCCGCTCGTGGGAGGCGGTGTGCCGTGGACCCGTGACGCGGCCTTGCCCGGTGGTGACTTCAAAGTGGCCGAACGCGATCAGTTGGTCGCTGATCTGCTTGGGTCCTATCCATTCCTTACCCCCACGTGGGCCCTGCGCCTGATAAAGGGCTACGGCACGCAAGCGCGCGATATTCTGGGTGCGGCTAAAGCGCCTGATGATCTGGGACGGGATTTCGGCGCGACCTTGACAGAAGCAGAAGTCAAATGGCTCATGGCGCGCGAATACGCGGTGCGGGCCGAAGATGTGGTATGGCGGCGCACAAAGCTGGGACTGCGGCTGACACAGGATCAAATTGATGCGCTCGACATATATATGGCGGGTTGAGCTTGCCGGCCGGTGCGTTACGGTGGGCAAAATTCGGGGGACTTATGACGTATATTCTGGCCATCGACCAAGGCACGACATCCAGCCGTGCAATCATTTTTGATGCGGATATGCGTGTCAAAGCCAGCGCCCAGGAAGAATTCGCCCAACATTTCCCAAGATCTGGCTGGGTTGAACATGATCCTTCTGACATCTGGTCGTCGGTGGCTTCGACCTGCCGCGGCGCGATTGAGAAGGCGGGGATCACTGCCGCTGATGTGGCAGCGATCGGGATCACCAATCAGCGTGAAACAACCCTGATTTGGGACAAAAAGACAGGCGATCCGATCCATAATGCGATCGTCTGGCAAGACCGCCGGACGGCACCTTTTTGCGAAGAACTGCGGCAAGAGGGGTTTGAAAAGACGATCACGCAGCGCACCGGATTGTTGGCGGACCCCTATTTTTCAGGCACAAAAGTCCACTATGTCCTCAACAAAGTCGAGGGCGCGCGCGCGCGCGCCGAGGCAGGTGAGCTGCTTTTCGGGACGGTCGACAGCTACCTGATCTGGAAGCTGACTGGCGGCAAACGCCATGTTACCGATGCAACCAATGCCGCGCGCACGATGCTTTATGACATCCGCAAAGGCCGCTGGAGCACGACAATTTGCGGGCGTTTTGGTATTCCCACGGCGATGTTGCCGCAAGTGCTTGATTGCGCTGCCGATTTTGGCATGACCCGCGCAGATTTGTTTGGCAGAGAGATTCCCATTTTGGGTGTTGCGGGTGACCAGCAGGCTGCGACGATCGGGCAGGCTTGCTTTGCGCCGGGCATGTTGAAATCCACCTATGGCACGGGGTGTTTTGCCTTGCTGAACACCGGCGACACGCTCGTTGAGAGCAAGAAACGGCTCCTTGGGACCATCGCCTATCAGTTTGACGGCAAGCCGACTTATGCGCTTGAGGGGGCTATTTTCATTGCGGGTGCGGTCGTGCAGTGGCTGCGTGACGGCTTGAAAATCATCCGCGAGGCCAAGGAAACCCAACTGCTTGCCCAAACCGCTGATGCGGGGCAACAGCTTTATATGGTGCCCGCCTTTACTGGCCTTGGCGCGCCATATTGGGATGCCGATGCGCGCGGTGCGATCTATGGTTTGACCCGCAATTCTGGTCCTGCCGAGTTTGCGCGCGCGGCCCTTGAAAGCGTCGGTTTTCAAACCCGTGATCTTCTGGAGGCGATGAAGAGTGACTGGCAAGCCACTGATGCGGATGGTGTTTTGCGCGTTGACGGCGGTATGAGCTCCTCTGACTGGTCGATGCAATTCCTTTCTGACATTATTGGTGCGCCGGTTGACCGCCCCACTGTGCTTGAAACCACGGCATTGGGTGTGGCTTGGCTGGCGGGCAGCCGAGCAGATGTTTACCCCGATCAGGCCGGATTTGCGGCAAACTGGGCGCTGGACCAACGGTTTGAGCCGCAGATGGATGAAGAAACCCGTGAACGTCGCTATGCGGGCTGGAAAGATGCAGTGCGGCGGACATTGACGTAATGCGTGGTTACCTATCGCTTTGCCAAGTCCCAAACCGTGAACTCAGCAGCGCGCTTGTCGCGCAACTTCGCCTCAACTATCGCGGAGAGCTGCAGATCCATCTTGGGCGAGACATTGTTTTGCTTTAGCGTAATCTTCATATCCAGCCGTCCTTCCAGATAGCCAATCACACGGTCCCATTGCTCATACTGAAACAGGTGCTGGACGCCGATTTCACCGTCATTTATGCGTAAGAACTTGGCTTGCGAACCCACATTTGCGAATGGGGCAGGACCGCCCTTGCAATATTCACGGACAAATTCGTCGAAACTCACGTCCCGTGTACTGTTTTCATGGCCGATCAAATCCTCCCGCGTGCGGTAGCGATACCAACTGCCAAGCCAGTCGATGGGGTTGCGCACCACCGCCATCAATTCAGGCGTCTGATCACCTGCTTGTACGAAGAAGGGTTTAAGGAATCGTTTATAGCGATAGCAGGGCGCGTGTTTCAAATGCGGTGGGTCACGCAGCACCAAGGACGCGCGTGGTGCCAAAGCCCCCTCAAGCGCGGTTGATCCGGTCTTGGGTACGGCCATCAGTACCAGATTTTCTTGCCAAAAAACAAGCATTTGGTCTGCATTCCTCTGTTCCTCTAGACGTATCTGTAATCCATAAACGAATTCTTAACCACCGTTCCTGCAGGATGTGATAGCAAATAATTGTTGCAATGTTCTGCTTTTGGTCCCATGAACGACTAGAACACAAGAAGAACAAAAGCAGTGATTGCCGCCCTGCGGGGGGCATGAAATAAGGACAGGACACATGGCAACAGCAGAACTCCTCAAAATGACTGACAAGAAGACAGCGGATAAAGAAAAAGCGCTTGAAAGCGCGCTCGCACAGATCGAGCGGCAGTTCGGCAAGGGCTCCATTATGAAGCTCGGCGGGCAAAACCAGATGCCTGATATTGAGGCCACATCGACAGGGTCTCTGGGGTTAGATATCGCGCTTGGCATCGGTGGCTTGCCCAAAGGCCGGGTGATTGAAATTTACGGACCTGAATCTTCCGGCAAAACAACGCTGACCCTGCACGCGATCGCGGAAGAACAGAAAAAGGGTGGTGTTTGCGCCTTTGTCGATGCGGAACATGCGCTTGATCCGACCTATGCGAAGAAGCTTGGCGTCAATTTGGATGAGCTGCTGATTTCCCAGCCAGACACCGGTGAGCAAGCGCTTGAGATTGTGGATACGCTTGTGCGGTCGGGCGCTGTCAGCATGGTCATTGTGGATTCCGTTGCCGCCCTGACCCCGAAGTCTGAGCTTGAGGGTGACATGGGCGACAGCTCTGTTGGCGTTCATGCCCGTTTGATGAGCCAGGCTATGCGAAAACTGACCGGATCGATTAACCGCTCCGGCTGTATGGTGATCTTTATTAACCAGATCCGCATGAAGATTGGCGTCATGTTCGGATCGCCTGAAACAACGACTGGTGGCAATGCGCTGAAATTCTACGCATCTGTCCGTCTTGATATCCGCCGCATCGGTGCGATCAAGGATCGTGATGAGGTTGTGGGTAATGCGACCCGCGTCAAAGTGGTGAAGAACAAGGTGGCGCCGCCTTTCAAACAGGTCGAATTCGACATCATGTATGGCGAAGGCATCTCCAAGAATGGTGAACTGCTTGATCTCGGCGTGAAGGCCGGTGTGGTTGAAAAGTCCGGCGCATGGTTCAGCTATGGCGATGAGCGGATCGGTCAGGGGCGGGAAAATTCCAAATTGTTTCTGCGTGAAAACCCGCGCATTGCGTATGAAATCGAAGATAAGATTCGTGCTGCGCATGGGCTCGAATTTGATATGCCTGAAGGCGGGGTAACCGATGGTGATGAGGATCTCGTGGAGGTCTAGGGAAATTAAATGCGCGCGGGCCCCGGGGTCGCGGTTCATCGTGTGAAAGAATTGAAAAGGGTACCTGAGCATCGGTACCCTTTTTCCGTTTGGCGCGGTTGAATTATTCCCTGATGACAAAATCCGGTTGCATGGAAGAATGCTGAACGGCCTGAAATCAGTTTGTCGGTGGACAGTTTCGGGGTGCAGGGCTATTTCTGCAGATCAATGCGTGAAACCAATTGAAAGCCTGTCATGACAAGCCTTGCCGACATTCGTTCAACCTTCTTGAATTACTTTGAAAAACAGGGACACGAAGTGGTTGCCTCCAGCCCGTTGGTTCCGCGCAATGACCCGACGCTGATGTTTGCCAATTCAGGCATGGTCCAGTTCAAGAACCTGTTCACAGGTATTGAAACGCGCGATTACAGCCGGGCCACGACCAGCCAGAAATGTGTCCGCGCGGGCGGCAAACACAATGATCTTGATAACGTCGGCTACACCGCCCGCCATCACACGTTTTTTGAAATGCTGGGCAATTTCAGTTTTGGTGATTACTTCAAGGCGGATGCGATTACCTATGCGTGGCAGCTGCTGACAAAGGAATTCGGGATCGACCCAGATCGGCTTTTGGTGACGGTTTACCACACGGATGACGAAGCGGCAGCGATCTGGAGGAAAGTCGCCGGACTTCCCGACGAAAGAATAATCCGCATCCCAACCGACGATAATTTCTGGCGCATGGGGCCGACCGGCCCTTGCGGACCATGCACCGAAATTTTTTACGATCACGGGGATCACATCTGGGGCGGCCCTCCGGGATCGCCAGAGGAGGATGGCGACCGTTTCATTGAGATATGGAACATCGTTTTTATGCAAAACGAACAGTTTGAAGATGGCATGATGAAACCGCTTGAGATGCAATCCATCGACACAGGTATGGGGCTGGAGCGGATCGGCGCCTTGCTGCAAGGCAAGCACGACAACTACGACACTGACCTGATGCGTGCGCTGATCGAAGCCTCTGCCGATGCGACCGCAACTGATCCCGATGGCCCCGGCAACACCCACCACCGCGTCATTGCTGACCATTTGCGGTCCACCTCCTTTTTGATCGCAGAGGGTGTGTTGCCCTCAAATGAAGGCCGTGGCTACGTATTGCGCCGGATCATGCGCCGCGCGATGCGTCATGCGCATTTGTTGGGCAGCAAGGATCCGGTCATGCACCGTCTGGTGCCTGCATTGGTCCAGCAAATGGGCGCGGCTTATCCGGAGTTGGGACAAGGACAGCGGTTGATCGAAGAGACGCTGCGCAGTGAGGAGGTCCGCTTCAAGCAAACGCTTGATCGCGGGCTGAAGCTGCTTGACGAAGAATTGGCCGGCCTTGCGGATGATGCCACACTGCCGGGCGCGGCCGCCTTCAAGCTTTATGATACCTACGGTTTTCCGCTTGACCTGACGCAGGACGCATTGCGTGAAAAGGGCCGTGAGGTCGATATTGATGGCTTTGATACAGCAATGGCAGAGCAGAAAGCCAAAGCGCGTGCAGCATGGTCCGGTACCGGTGAGGCAGCCGACAGTGCCGTCTGGTTCAATATCGTTGATGCCAGTGGAACGACCGATTTTCTGGGCTATGACACGCTTTCCGCAGAGGGGCAGATTGTCGCTCTTGTCGTCGATGGTAGCGAGACCGATACCGCCGACGCCGATGTGCAAATCGTGCTTAATCAAACTCCGTTTTATGCGGAAGCCGGTGGTCAGGTTGGCGACGCTGGCCTGTTGGTGACCGACACAGGCAAAGCCCAAATCACAGACACGAAAAAGGTGGCCGGTCTTTTTGTTCATTTCGGCAAGCTCATCGAAGGGGCTATCGCAAAAGGACAGGCGGCGACCTTACAGGTCGATCCCGCGCGACGCACGAATATTC
>NZ_JBELFI010000085.1:0-5541 GCF_042093035.1 Yoonia sp.
CCAACCGGTGATAATCGGCCCCGAGATCGCACCCAAACCGTTGATAAACACCATCCCCCCCGAGGCGGCGGCCATATCGTCATAATCAAGAAAATCGTTCGTGTAAGCGATCAACAGCGAATAGAGCGGATTGGACATGCCCCCCACAAGAAAGGCCGCGATGATGAGAACGATAAAACTGCCGCCACCAACCATCGCCAAGACGGCCCCAGCCCCACCCAATGCGGCGGTAATCATAATCAGCAACCGTCGATCCATGCGGTCCGAAATCCACCCAAGCGGATATTGGATCACCATGGCCCCAACATAGAAGGCCGCGACAAAAATCGAGATCTGGCCAATCGATAGCCCCGCCTCGGATCCATAGACCGGCGCCATGCCAAATTGCGCCGAGAACACGCCCCCTAGCAGAAACATACCAATCACACCCAAAGGCGATATGCGCAGCAGTTCTTTCAGCGACATAGGCTTGGTTGACTCAAAGGCTGGCGTCGGGCTGATCGACAGCAAAATCGGAGCAAAAGAGATCGAAACAAGCACCGACGAGATCACGAACAACACGTATCCCGACGGGTCCGCCAACACCAACAGCCCTTGCGCACTGACGATCCCAACCATCTGCACGATCATATAAAGCGACAACGCCTGCCCACGGTTTTCGTTTGTGGCCGAGTTGTTCAGCCAGCTTTCCGCCGTGACATACACGCCTGAAAAACAGAACCCGATGATGACACGCCCCAAAACCCAAGCCAGCGAGTTCGGCATCGCAGGATAAAGGATCAGCACCGCCGAAATAAACGAGGCCAGCGCCGCAAAGACCCGCACATGCCCGACGCGGCGGATCATATCTGGCGCAAGCCGCGACCCCCCAAGAAAGCCGAGGAAGTAAGCCGACATCACCACGGACATCTCAAAGGTGCCAAAGCCTTCAATCGCACCGCGCACGCCCAGCAACGTGCCTTGCAGCCCGTTGCCAACCATCAAGAGCATCATGCCCAATAGCAACGCCCAAGAGGATGTGAGTACCGATATCATTAGCTGCGTCCTTCGCTGTTCCGCCCCATATCGCTGCGCGCTCTGGTAGACGCTGTTATGTGGACGACAAATCCGATGTCGTTTTCAGTTCATGCTCATTTTTGTCGGGAAACAACAGCGACGCATCCCCATACGAGAAAAAGCGATAGCGGTTTTGCACGGCGTGATCGTAGATCTTTTTGACCCGTTCTTGCCCCATCAAAGCGGACACCAACATAAGCAACGTCGATTGCGGCAGGTGGAAGTTGGTCATCAGCGCGTCAGTCACTGCAAACTGAAACCCCGGATAGATAAAGATGTCCGTCTTTCCGACCCACGGCTGAATAGCCCCACCACCGTCCCGCGCGGCGGTCTCGATCAGGCGCAACGCCGTCGTGCCAACCGGTATGATACGCCCCCCCGCGGCCTTCGTCGCGGCAATCTCAGACGCAGCCTTTTCAGTAATCTGCCCCCACTCAGCGTGCATCTTGTGGGTCGTGACGTCCTCAACCTTCACCGGCAGGAACGTCCCCGCGCCAACGTGCAGCGTCACATGGGTCATCTCGACACCGCGCTGTTTCAGCAGGTCCAACAAGGCATCGTCGAAATGAAGGCTCGCCGTCGGGGCGGCAACAGCGCCCGTGTTTTGCGCCCAAACGGTCTGATAATCCTGATGATCCTGCAAATCTGCGGGGCGCTTGGCCGCGATGTAAGGCGGCAGGGGCATGCGGCCAACCTCGGCCAGAGCCTCGTCAAACGCGTCCCCCTCGCAATTGAACGCCAGCTTCGCCTGCCCGTCCGCCTTCGCCGTCAAAACCGCCGATAGCGCGTCTGAGAACACAATCATCTCGCCTTCTCGGATTTTGCGCAGCGGTTTGATAAGCGCCTGCCACGTCCCGTCAGCCTTTGGCTCGAGCAGCGTCACTTCCATCTTTGAACTGGTGCGCCCGGTCTCGCCGTCGCGGAAACGTTCCCCGAACAACCGCGCAGGGATCACCTTGGTGTCGTTGAGCACGAGCCGATCCCCCGGGCGCAGCCACCTCACCAAATCCGTCACCACCGCATCGCTGATGCGATCACCTTCGGCGACCAACAACTTGGCCGCGCTACGGGGTTTTACAGGTCGGGTGGCAATAAGATCGTCCGGTAGGTCGAAATCAAAATCTGACAGCTTCATTCAGGGGCTTCCGGCGCGGGTTTGCGGAAAATGTCTCGAAACAGCGAGGGCGCGAGTGCCGAGAACGGGTTCACGTTGATCTGAGGATCATCTGCTGGTCCTTTGACATTGAATGTAAAGCCGATCAATCCCTCGCCTTTGCGATTGAACAATCCGCCCAGACCGTTGACCAGAAACACAGGCGTCAAAGTGCCCTGCAAATCCAATTGGTCATTCACAAAGTCATAAGTGCCATCCAGCGACAATCCGATTGACGGGCCGGTCGCGCTGGCACGAGTGAGGATAAACTTGTCCTCGGAAAAGTAGAATTCGCCTTCAACCTCGCCAAAGGCAATCCCATCAAAGTTCAACTGATCGAGCAAACCCACCACAGACACCGCATTCAGCAAGTCCGCGAACAGCGGCATATCAAGAAGCCGCACATCGCGCGCGATAAAGGTGCCGGAATAGCCCTCGGACTTTTCGACCAATTCGACGAGGATACTGCCCTGCGATGCCCGATCCAAAAGACCCAGCGCGGAAAACACTTTTCCCGCATCATCCGCCGAGACCGAAATCTTGCGCCGCCCCTCGGCATCACTCGAAATCGTTCCGCCAACATCCACCGTGTCATTCAGGCGTCCGGTAAAGCCACCCTGCATATTGTTGCCCAGATCAAATTCGCCGTCCACGTTCTGCATGGTCAGAAACTCGGACACGAACAATTCGTCGATACTGGTAAACAGCCGGCCCTGAACCGTGTCATCACCAACTGCTCCAATCCCGCCGGTGTCAGCGGTCAAGGCCTGAATATCAACACGGCCCGATGTGATGAAAACATCCGGCGCAACGCCGGACCCGTTGCCTTGAATACGCACTCCGGCGTCCAGCCAATCAGCAATTTTCATGCGCTCAAATTCAACAGCATCCAAACTCCCGTCGCCGCGCAACCCGATGCGCCCCTTGGCCGAAAAACCGTCAGCCTCAATCTCCAATGCGTCGATCGCAACCGGATCGCCCATGCTGCCAATGGCCGTCAGGGTTCCCTTCGTTGATTGCGGTTTGCTCCAACCGACAAAGCCAAGGTCCAGTCCGACCCCATTCAGATCGGACTTCAACTCAAACGTCGGGTCTTGCCCCTTGGGCAGATCGACCAAAAGATAGCCAATGCCTTCGCCGTTCACCATGCCCTCGGGCAATCCAAGCCCGAACTCGTTCACGAAATCCTGCGAAATCTCGATCTGCCCCGTCAGCGCACTGCCGTTTCCTTGCCCGGCCTCGCCGCTGCTCCAGGTCGCGGACACGTCCACCCCGCCAATACTGGCAAGCCCTTGCACAAGGATCTGCGCGTTCGTGGCGCTGACGCTCAAACTGTCCGAAACAATGGTCTGGTTCGCCACCAGCGTATCGCTTGTGACGTCCTGAACCGTGCCCTCGACCGAATAGAGATACTCATTCGGCGCAGGCTTGCGGCCAATTGGAAAGGCCAGCCCGCCAGCGAACTCGGCCTGTCCATCGGCAAGATTGACCAGATCGGTCTCATCCGCGGCCAATCCGGGAATTTGTTCAAGCAAGGTCATAACAGCCGACAGCGGCCCGCGGCCGTTCAATTGCACAACCGCATTTCCCGCCTTGTCCGAGACATCCTCAACGCTAAACACAGTGCCAGCCGCATCGATCCCGACACCCTCGGACGTGTAAATCATGCCCTCAGACACTTCGGCCACAAGCCGCCTGGCATCAAGCGTCACCCGCCCCGAGACACCCTCGCCCGGGGTCATACCCGGGGCGTATTGTATCTGTGCCTCGGCAATATCGGCGGTAAAACCAAAATCGGCCCGTTGTCCGGGGGCAGCCATCAAATGCATCGAGGCATCGCTGTAAACCGCATCGCTGATATTGCGATCCAGCCACAAACGGGCCTTTTCCGAGCGCCCCTGCGGCCAGAGGTCCACCAATTGCCGATGGTTCAATCGCGGCAGGGTGCCATCAAGCTGATAGCTCCAGCCGTTCTTTCCGCCCTTGAGCGCACCCGAAACCTCAAACAATGCGTCCTGATACCCAAGCGACGCCGAATGCAGCTTCAATTCAAAGGGTTGAAGGCTCAGCCCGAACGCAACCGAGGTGTTTTCATACACCACCTCTTGCCCCCACAGCCCGCCTTTTCTCGATTGTAGCCTGCTGAAATCAAAACGCGCGTCAAACCCCTCGGGCAAACCGTCGTCGCGCAATCGAACGGCCACAGACCCTGATGATTGCCCCGATAGCCAATCGCTATCGACCGAAATTTCGTCGATCTGCATGATTTGGGTTTTGGGGTTATAGGAGAAGTAACTGCCCGCCGACCGGAAGGGCACAGGCCGTGTCGCCTCACTCGGCTTAACAAAGCCCGCGCCAAGTTTCAGCGCCGTTGAGATCGGCAACAGGTTGCCAGCCTCATCCAGCCCGCCGCGGATCGAGCCGCTGATCGGGGCGTCGATCACCGACAACCACGCCAGAGACGCAAGTTGCGTCGCAAGATCCGCCGACGGCATTTCATCGATGGACACGCCAAAGGTCGCCCCCTGCCCGTCGCGCTCAAACCGTGAATTGGCCTCAAGCGTTGCGACACTGGCACGTCCACTCAAAAGCGCAAAATCGCCCGAGGCTTCGACCGCGTCGTCCATGATGTTCAAACGCAAACGACCACCGTCAACCGTCCACGACCGTTTGACCCGCTGGTCATCAAAGCGCAATGTGATCGCCTCGACCTCGACCGTTTCAAGAAGGCTCAGACTGTCGTATTCCAAAGCCCCAAGCAGTGTCGCCAGCGTTCCGGCCCCGTCCACCGTGTTCAAATGATTGTTCTGCTCAAAACTCAGCTCAATCGCGCCATCTTCGGCGCGCATCACATCAAGAAAGGCCCCCGAAAGGATCAGCTTTTTGGGGGCAAAGCGCCCGCCCAGAAGCGCCCGGCGCGACAGCTCGGCTTGCAAATCTGCAAGCTCAAAGATTACATCCCCATCTGGTCCGCTCAGGACTGCATTGCGCATTTGAACAATCGGTCGGGCATCCCCGTCCAACCGAAACTGCAAATCGTCAAACGCAAGATCCCCGTCCGGAACCGAGCGTGCAATGCCTGCCTCAACGCGGGTGCGCATCCAATCCGGCGCGTCCATATCGCCGCGCAGCAGCAGATAGGCAAAGACCACGAAAGCCGACAGCGCGATCAGGCACAGCCCGATGACCACACGCCAGAGCGTGCGCAACAGGATCTTGCGTTTCTTTCGCGGTTGTTCGGTCGACATGTCTTTCACTTGCTCAACTGAGCACAAAGGATAGCCTGCAATCGTGTCATTTCTACTAAATGACAACATCCGGCGCAGCAACCA
>NZ_JBELFI010000085.1:5641-11460 GCF_042093035.1 Yoonia sp.
GAAGCAATTGATTTCACCGCAAGGCTTGCCGAGTTTGACGCCCTCGGGTGCCGCGTGTTTGGCATCTCAAAGGACAGCTTGAAAAAACACGCCAATTTTCGCAGCAAGCACGATCTTAAGGTCGCGCTGTTATCGGACGCCGAAACGCAGGTTTGCGAAGACTACGGGGTTTGGCAGGAAAAGAAGATGTACGGGAAATCCTTCATGGGCATCGTGCGCACAACCGTTTTGATCGGCGCGGATGGCGCAATCCTGAAAGTATGGCCCAAGGTCAAGGTTGCCGGCCACGCCGAGGCCGTTCTGCAAGCCCTGCGGGATCTGGGATGACGCTGTCCCTGACCGAGATGGCGGTTGAGGTTCTATCGACCGCAGATGGCCGCGCCAAAACCGCCCTGTCGCACAAACATGCAAAGGCATGGTTTGCTGCGCGCGACGCAGGCATGCCCTTGGCGATTGGAAGCGCAAAGCCACCGCTGCGCCCGTCCCGCCCGACCCAACCGGAATTACTCGATCCGCGTGATGTGCCAAAGCGCAAACCCGGATCACCTCAGGGCCGCATCGCGCTGTTGCATGCGGTCGCCCATATCGAACTCAATGCCGTCGATCTGCACTGGGACATCATTGCCCGTTTCGGCGACGTCCCGATGCCGCTTGGATACTTCGACGATTGGGTCAAAGCCGCCGACGAAGAATCCAAACACTTCAATCTGATGTGCGATTGTCTGGAATCACTTGGCAGCCACTATGGCGCTTTGCCCGCCCACGCGGGCATGTGGCGTGCGGCTGAAGATACGGCTGGGGATTTGCTCGGCAGGCTGGCCGTCGTCCCCATGGTGCTTGAGGCCCGCGGCCTTGATGTGACACCGGGAATGATCGACCTGTTCAAACAGGCGAAAATCCCGCAGGCCATCGACGCGCTTGAGGTGATCTATGCCGAGGAAGTCGGCCATGTCGCCTATGGATCGAAATGGTTTCACTTCTTGTGCGGTCGCGAAAACCTTGACCCAAAGGTGGTGTTTCATGACCTGGTGCGCACATACTTCCATTCGACCCTGCGCCCGCCGTTTAACGAAGAAAAGCGTGCCGAGGCCGGTATCCCGCCCGATTTCTACTGGCCTCTGGCCGAGCAAACACCCACCAAGCCCCGCCAGCCCTAGGCAAGGGTTCGCGTAGCGATAAGCAAACATCTTGCCTCGTTGTGCGCCAACGGGTATTTCGTCCAAAGCCGTTTTTTCGAAAGCGGCTGTGACGGGGATGAAGATAGGGTTGGGACGTGAAACGCGGCCTCTTGCATTTTTTGGATGTCAGGCTTGAGCCTGTTTTGCCGGACCGAAGGCTGTTTCTGCGCTCGGACGAGGAAACGCGTTTTCTGCGTCTGCGCCCGACCACGCAATTGTTCGGGATTTTCAGCATCTGCCTTTTGGTCGCCTGGGCGATCATTTCAACGGCAATCCTGTTGATGGACAGCATTGGCTCGGGCAATTTTCGCGCCCAGGCGCAGCGCGACCAACGCACCTATGAAACCCAACTCAACGCGATGGCCGCCGAACGGGATTCGCGGGCGGCTGCGGCGCTCGCGGCGCAAGAACGCTTTAACGCTGCCCTGCAACAGGTCTCTGTGATGCAATCGCAGCTTCTTGCTTCGGAAGATCGCCTGCGCGAGCTGGAAAAAGGCATCGACGTCATTCAAACCACGCTGCGCACGACGGTTCAGGAACGTGACGAGGCCCGCAGTTTGGCAACCGAACTTCAAGCCTCGCTCGCGGGCGACCCGTCGGCCATGCGCCCCGCCGCCGCCCGCGCCGCCGAAGCCGAAGCCACGCTTGAGAAATTGACCGCCGCTTTGGAAATGACCGCGTCCGAGCGTGATCTGGTGATCGCCGACAGCGCAGAAGCGGTCGCGCAGGCGGACGAGATCATCATGGAAATGCGCCTTCTCGACGAACAAAACGACCGGATTTTCCGCCAGTTGGAGCAGGCAATGGAAATCTCGGTCTCGCCGCTGGATCGCATGTTCGAGAACGCCGGCATGGACACGGATCGGATGATCGATCAGGTTCGGCGCGGCTATGACGGTCAGGGCGGCCCGCTAGAACCGATCGACCTGTCATCGATGGGACCGCTTGAGACCACCACCAATTTCGAACGCGCAAATCGCCTGATCTCGGAAATGGCGGCGCTGAACATCTACCGCATCGCCGCTGAAAGCGCGCCTTTCGCCAACCCGCTGAAAGCGTCCTACCGGCTTTCGTCCAAATTTGGCTATCGTCGCGATCCAACGACCGGCGGGCGGCGCATGCACAATGGGATCGATATGGCCGGCCCTTATGGCACCGACATCTTCACGCCTGCCGACGGCGTGGTGACCTTTGCCGGTTGGGACAACGGCTATGGAAACTACGTCAAGGTCCAGCATGAATTTGGAATCGAAACCCGCTACGCCCATATGTCTGGAATCCGCGTGAAGAAAGGTCAAAGAGTCTCGCGCGGGGATCAAATTGGTGATATGGGCAGTACCGGACGATCAACAGGCACGCATCTTCACTACGAGGTGCGCGTCAACAATAACCCCGTAAATCCGATGAACTATATCGAGGCTGCATATAATGTTTTCTAAAAGCAAAATTAACGAACCTGGCGCAACTCCGACCGAGACCAAGCCAGCCACCAGCGCCCCTGCCCCAAAAGCAGAGACCAAACCGGCGGCGCCCGCCGCTGCCGCGCCAAAGCCAAAGCCAGCGCCGTCGATGCTGTCGTCGGATCTGCATGTTCAGGGCAACATGAAAACCACCGGTGATATTCAGGTTGAAGGCACCGTCGAAGGCGACATCCGCGCCCACCTGCTGACCATCGGCGAAAGCGCCACGATCAAAGGCGAGGTTGTTGCAGACGATGTGGTCGTCAACGGTCGTATCGTTGGCCGTGTTCGCGGTCTCAAAGTGCGCCTGACATCGACCGCGCGTGTCGAGGGTGACATCATTCACAAAACAATCGCCATCGAATCCGGCGCACATTTCGAAGGCTCGGTGCAACGCGCTGACGATCCGCTTTCGACCTCGGCAAGTGGATCTAAAAAACCGGCTGCTGACAAGTAAGCCCGCGATAAGAGAATTATTGAAAGGCGTCCGCTCCGGGCGCCTTTTTTATTGCTCTTTCACGATGGATTGATCGTAAAAATGCCAACTGGCGTGGGCCAGCAACGGCATTGTCAGGAACAGCGCCAGAAAACCCGGGATCATGCCAACCGTCAGGCAGAGCACAATCAGCACCCCCCAGAACACGGTGACAATCGGGTTTGCCAAAACCGTCTGAAAGCTGACGATCATCGCCGTGACGAAATCAACCTCGCGATCCAGCAACATCGGGATTCCAAAGACCGAGATCGCAAAGACAAGGAACGAGAACACCGCCCCAATGACAGACCCGAAGACCAGCATGCTGATGCCCTCGTTGGTCAGGAACACCGACAGCGACGAGGAAATATTGGTCATCGCCGACAGGCCGAGAAACAGCGCAAAAATCATGTGACCAAGGAAGAACCAGAACATCACGATCATGATGATGACCGCACTCAACCACGGCAATTGCCCCGAGCGCTGTCTGGACACGACGCCAAAAATCGCTTTGCGATCCAGAGGCAGGCCGTTTTCGCGCCTCCGGCTGACCTCATACAACCCGACCGAGGCAAACGGCCCCAAAAGCGGAAATCCGACGGCGGCGAAGATCAACCAATAGCTCTCGGACGTGGCCCAGGTGATATAGGTGAAGATGAGACCGCCCAGAACATAGGGCAAGGTAAAGGCAAACGCGTAGCCCTTGGCCGAAAACATATCCCGCAATCCAAGGTCCAAGGACCGCCGGATCGTCGCAAAGGTGATCTTGTTAAACTGCGGCGCGCCCGCCAATTTTTCTGATGCCATCTATCCAATCTCCCTATCGGCAATGGGACAAGGAAATGATGCAGAGTTCAAATGTATTACAAATAAATCTTTGGAGGACGTGTGTTTGGCCAATCCGTCGCCCGATGCCATGCCTGCGCGATGGCCAGCATCGCAGCGTCGTTCCCATGTTGACCGATCACCTGCATCCCCATCGGCAGGCCGTTGTCGCCAAACCCCGCCGGAATTGAGATCGCAGGCAGGCCCGCCAGCGACGCCGGCACCACAACCTCCATCCAGCGGTGGTAGGTGTCCATTTCAACGCCATTGATCGCTTTCGGCCACGTCCACTCTTTCGGGAAAGGCCAGACTTGGGCCGATGGCAGGATCAGCGCGTCGAATTCGGCAAACAGCGCGGCAGCTTTGCGGAACCAGTCGCTGCGAATGACCAAGGCTTTGTGCACCGCATCGGCAGTGATGGTAAAGCCAAATTCGGCCTCCCAAATGGCTTCCGGTTTGATGTGGGCGCGATGGGCGGGATTGCGCACCAAGTCGCCGATCTTATGGGCGATCACGTAGCCGCGCAGGGTCATCCAGCTGTCCCACATCGCTTGGGCTGAAAACGGCGGCGCAAGGAGGGTGACTGCGGCCCCCATCGCCTCAAACTGTTTCAGCGCCTGTTCGCAAAGCGCAAGGATGCCCGGCTCATATCCGTAAGCCCCGCCCCAATCGCCGAGCCAGCCGATCCGCTTGCCGGTCGGGTCTATGTCGGCCACATCCGCCAGGTTTTCCTTGGCCATCAACGTCGGAAAGCGTCGGTCCGGCCCTGCCTGCACGTCCAGAAGCCGCGCCAGATCGCGCGGATTGCGGGCCATCGGGCCGTTGGTCGCAATCGGATAGAGAGTCACGTCGCCCTCAAGATCCCCCGGCAAGCGGCCGATCGAGGGGCGCATGCCGTAGACATTGTTCCACCCCGCCGGATTGCGCAGGCTGCCCATCATGTCCGACCCGTCAGCAATCGCCAGCATCCCCGTCGCCAGCGCCACCGCCGCGCCGCCCGACGATCCTCCGGCTGAACGCGTGGTGTCATAGGGGTTGGACGTGGTGCCAAACACGGTGTTGTAAGTGTGCGATCCATAGCCGAACTCGGGCACGTTGGTCTTGCCGATGTAGATCACCCCTGCCGCCCGCATCCGCTGGGCGAGTATATCATCTGCCTTGACCGGCCCCTTGGGCGTCAAAGGGGACCCCATCCGCGTCGGCAAGCCAGCCACATCCACGAAATCCTTAGCCGCGAGGGGTAGCCCATGCAGCGGGCCGCGCTGCTCAACGGGCGCGGCGTCCTTCTCGGCGGCGTCGCGCAGCAGCACGTCACGGTCCCGCAATGAGATGATTGCATTCAATGAGGGGTTCAACGCCGCAACCCGATCCAGGGTCGCGCGCATCAGATCGACCGCACGAAGCCGCCCCTCTGCCATGTCCGAAACCAGATCGACAGCGGGACGCATCAGCAGATCATCTGTCATGGGTTAACCTTCGCCCTGCGCCTCGGCGCGGGATTTGCCGGCGACATCCATCGCCAAAGTGGCCGCCATAAACCCGTCGAGATCACCATCCAACACGCCCTTGGTGTCCGAGGTCTCATGGTTCGTGCGCAGGTCTTTGACCATCTGATAGGGCTGCAAAACATAGCTGCGGATCTGGTTGCCCCAGCCCGCATCGCCCTTGTTCTCATGCGCTTCGTTGATCGCTTCGTTCCGGCGATCCAGCTCCATCTGATAGAGACGCGATTTCAGCGCTTTCATTGCAATGTCACGGTTCTGGTGCTGCGACTTGACCGAACTGGTCGTCACGATACCGGTTGGAATATGCGTTATCCGCACCGCTGAATCGGTGGTGTTGACGTGCTGCCCGCCCGCGCCCGATGCGCGATAGGTGTCG
>NZ_JBELFI010000086.1:0-11284 GCF_042093035.1 Yoonia sp.
CTGAGCCCCTGGGGATCATGATCCACCTTGCTTACAAGTCATCGTGATAACCTATCAGGTTAGTCCGTATTGTCGTCCCACGCACAGCGATCAAACGACGCATAGCGATGCAGCACCCGCGTCCCGCCCGGCGCGCCGACGAGACGGGAACAGCCTTCAACCTCGGTTCTGCTTTCGAAGACTGAGACGACGCCACTTTTCCCCGCAGGGTTCGCGACGCAAAGAACTTCGCCTGCCGCCAAATCAGCGCCATAACGATCCCCGCCGCGCGCTTCGACAACAAAGTGGAATGTCTCTGCATCTGCATTCCTGACGCAAACCTCAACCGCATAGCCGGGCGCGGGCAGGGTAACAAAGAGCCACGCAGGGAAGAGGATGTAGCTGTATCGCATGCCCCAACCCTTGCCCGCCCCGACCCGCAGAACAACCCGCGCGCGGTCACTTCATCGTGACAAGAGGTGACCAACTACTTCAACGGCATGCTGCTAGAGGTGGAGGGGCAAAATAATCGGGAGGACGACATGTTTACGATGAAATCACTTCTTACCGCTGGCGTTACGGCCACAGCCTTTGCAACCGCGACATTCGCGCAAGACGCCCCGGCTGGAACGGACGCGGACGCGGCTTACGCTGATTTACTGTGGGAGGTCATGGTGGCGGCCCGGCTTGCCGGCGACGGGATGCAACTTGCCTTTCCATACGAGGGCGTCGTCCCGCATGGCATGATGCTTGAGACATTCTATACCACCGCCACCGTGGACGGGTACGAGGGCTCTTTGATCGTCAAGCGCAACTATGGCCCAGAAGGTGTCAGCGCGGATGAGGTGCTGGGCGATCCGCAAACCTATATCGGTGCCTATACGGTGATGTTTCAGCGTGAGGCTGGCTATGACGATGAAAACCGTGATTGGTTCTGGGTGAAATATCTGCCTGACGGGAGCCTTGACAAGAACCCAGCCGGGATGCGTCTTGCCGGGCGCGTTGGCAAGGGTGCGGATGCAGGCTGCATCGCTTGCCATGCCGGTGCGGGTGACACGATGATTTTTACCACAACGGCCACGGTCCCCGGCCTTCGCTAAGCCGGACTGATCTTTGGGGGGTTGCAAGGCCAGCTTGGCCTTGTACCCCATAAATTTGTGCGAAACGGGCCTAACAGCGATCACGCGCAAGGCCCGGTCAGCAACCCCATCACCCGAATGCGCGCAGCCGCGCCACGTAGCGCGCCATGGTGTCAATCTCAAGGTTGACAAGATCGCCGACCGCGGTCTTTGCCCATGTGGTGGCGATCTTTGTGTGCGGGATGAAATTGACGCCGAATTCGCGGCCATCCACTTCGTTAACCGTCAAAGACGTGCCGTTGAGCGCAACCGAGCCTTTGGGCGCAATGAACCGTGCCAGATCATCGGGTGCCCGGAAGGTGATGCGCGTGCTGTCGCCCTCATCGCGCATCGCGACAATCTCCGCCACGCCATCGACGTGGCCTGACACGATATGGCCGCCCAACTCATCACCGACCTTCAAGGCACGTTCGAGGTTCACGCGCGTGTTGATCTGCCAGCCACCAACATTCGTGGCACCGACGGTTTCGGCTGAAATTTCCACATCGAACCAGTTCCGCGGACTGCGTCCCAGAGCGATGACCGTCAGGCACACACCATTACAGGCGATGGACGCGCCGATCTCAATGCCACCCACATCGTAACCAGTCCCGATCCGTGCGCGCAAATCACCGCGCTGCTCGATTTCAAGCACTTTGCCGATATCCGTGACTATCCCAGTAAACATGTTCCGTCCGTCCTTTATATCCCTGCCAAGACCTAGCCTTTCACCGCCGCACCGACAAGGCGCAGCCCTTGCGCGAGGCAGATAATCAGGACAGAAAAGGATTTACGCCTTTGAAACGAAGACCGCCTAGAGTGCCATGATGACGTCACGACGCACATATCTTTTCCTGCAAGGGCCGCATGGGCCGTTCTTTTGGCAATTGGCCAAAATGCTGCGCAAAACCGGTGCAAACGTGTTGCGTGTGGGGTTCAACGCCGGCGATGCTGCATTCTGGCGAAGGTCGCAGGATTACATTTCCTTTCAGGAGCCTTTGACGGCTTGGTCCGAGACACTGGCCGCCTTGCTGACGGACCATCAGATCACCGATCTGGTGCTATATGGCGATACCCGCCCGATTCATGCGGAGGCTGTGACTCAAGCGAAGGTACTGGGCCTGCGGGTTCACGTTTTTGAAGAAGGCTATATGCGGCCCTATTGGGTGAGTTATGAACGCGATGGCAGCAACGGGTATTCCCAATTGATGGATATCAGCGTCACCGATATGAAAAACCGGTTGGCGCAGTCAGACGGGGATATGCCGACGCCGCCCGCGCAATGGGGCGATATGCGACAGCACATCTTTTATGGCGCACTCTATCATTGGTTCGTGATGTTCCGAAATCGCCGCTATCCCGCTTACCGCAGCCATCGTACCCTACCGGTGCATCGCGAAGCGGCACTTTATACCAAACGGCTCTTGCTGATGCCCTATTTCGCGCTGGAAAGGGCATGGAAAACGCGCCAGATCAAAGCGGGCGGTTATCCTTATCACATCGCCTTGTTGCAACTTGAGCATGATACAAACTTTCAGACCCACGCTGAATTTCGTGACATGCGGGCCTTTATTGCCATGGTTATTGACGGATTTGCCAACGGCGCGCCCGTCCACCACCACCTAATTTTCAAGGCGCATCCATTGGAAAGCGGACAAGCGCCGCTGCGCCACATGATCCGCGACATCGCGCGGACCTACGGGATTGCAGCACGCGTGCATTACTTGCGCGGCGGCAAGCTGGCGCAACTGCTGGATGAGGCATCGTCGGCGGTCACCGTAAATTCCACCGCCGGGCAACAGGCGCTCTGGCGTGGGATCCCGCTGAAGTCCTTTGGCAAGGCAGTCTACAACAAAACGGAATTCGTCTCAGATCAGTCGCTTGACCAGTTCTTTGCAGAACCCGCGCGGCCCGATATTGCGGCCTATCGCGATTACCGGCAATTTCTGCTGGAAACCAGTCAGGTTCCGGGCGGGTTTTATTCTGCCTCTGGCCGGAAACAGCTGTTGCGTCAGGTGATTGATATGATGCTGCGCGAAGAAGGGCCATATGCCACGATCAAAGGCAAAGATACGCGGCACCCAAAACGGTTGCGCGTTGTGAACGAGGGCCGGCTGCCGTAGCTTGGCGGCAATGACCCAGATCGCGCGCGAAAACCTTTTTGTCTATAACGGCGGCTTTCTGACTCAAGGCCGTGTGAGGCGCATTCTTCAATTGTCCGGCTTCGATATTCGGCTCGGGACACCTGCGGATGGCGATCTGGTCGGGGTCTGGGGGCATAGTCCTACCGCCCCGCGCGGTCAGGCGGTAGCGCAACGCAAAGACGCACCGATCATTCGGATTGAAGACAGTTTCCTGCGCTCCGTCAAACCGGGGCGCGACGGAGAGCCGCCCATCGGTTTGAACATTGACCGAAACGGCGTGCATTTTGATCCCGCAGCGCGCAGTGATCTGGAAATGATCCTGACGGAAAATCCGCTTGATGACACCGTCCTTCTGGACCGCGCGCGTGCGGGCATGGCATTGATGCAAAAGCATGAAATCTCAAAATACAATGCCTCCGATCCGGGCCTGCCCGCCCCCGATCCGGGTTACGTGCTGGTGATCGATCAAACCCGAAAAGACGCCTCTGTCAACGCCAGCGGCGCGGACAGCAATACATTCCGCGAAATGCTTTTTTTCGCGATGACCGAACACCCCGGCGCGCGCATCATCATTAAAACGCACCCGGAAACACAGGCCGGGCATCGGATCGGCTATTTCAAGCAAGAAGATGCCAATTACCGGATTTCTGTTTGCACTGATCCCTTGTCACCATGGACACTTTTTGAGGGCGCGACAGCAGTTTACACAGTCAGTTCCCAAGCCGGATTTGAGGCTATTCTTGCAGGCCACAAGCCGGTGGTTTTCGGCCAACCGTTCTATATGGGGTGGGGGTTGACCGATGACAGAAAGCCATTGCAACGCCGCCAACGCAATCTGACGCGCGCGCAGCTCTTTGCCGCCGCGATGATCCTTTACCCGACATGGTACGACCCGTTCCACGACCGTCTTTGCAGCTTTGAGGAGGCGCTGGCCACGATCACAAGCCAAAGCCGCGCGTGGCGCGAGGACCAGCACGGATGGGACGCGGCGGGGATGCGGCTGTGGAAACGCAAACCGATCCAGGATGTCTTTGGTAGCGTGAAGCCGGTGCGGTTCCTGCGCGGCAACGCACCGGCACGGAACAGGAACCTGATGCGTTGGGCATCAGCGGACGGTTCCGATGGCACATTGGTTGAGGATGGTTTCTTGCGGTCACGGGGGCTGGGGGCTGATCTGGTCGCACCACTCAGTCTGGTATTGGATGATATCGGCATCTACTACGACGCAACCCGCCCCAGCAAATTGGAAAACCTTATCAACCAAAGCGCTGCGCTCACGCAGGCCGAGCGGCAGCGTGCAGAAGCCTTGATCGCGCGGATCAACGGCGCGGGCCTATCCAAGTATAATCTGAAAACTGACCGTGCCCCAAGCTTGCCAAAGGGCCGCCGGATCCTCGTGCCCGGTCAGGTGGAGGACGATGCCTCAATCACCTTTGGCACAACCGAATTCGGCGATAACCTGTCCTTGCTCAAAGCCGTTCGCGCAGCCAACCCTGCCGCCGTCGTGATCTACAAGCCGCATCCAGATGTGGAAACCGGATTGCGACCCGGCGCATTACCGGATGCGACGGGAATCGCGGACGCAGTACTAAACGACACAGATCCAGCCGCAGCGATCGCGGCAGTGGATGAAGTCTGGACCATGACGTCGCTTCTTGGGTTTGAGGCACTGTTGCGCGGCAAACCCGTCACCTGTTTCGGGATGCCTTTTTACGCCGGTTGGGGGCTCACGGATGACCGCGCGATGCCAATCCCGCGCCGGGCAGCGCGCGTTGATCTTGTTGCGCTCGTCCATGCCGCACTGATCGATTATCCACGATATTTTGATCCTGTGACACAGCAGGCCTGCCCGCCAGAAGTGGTCGTAGATCGTATTGAAAACAATGACTTGCCACCACGCAGGATAGCCAACAGGTTGCTTGCGAAAACCCAAGGGCTGATGTCGGGCTATGCCCATCTATGGCGCCGATGATTTATCCCAGATCTGGCAGATGTCCGCTCCAAGCCGCGACACATCGACCAAATCGAAACGGGGCGCCGTGTCGAGTTTTGAAACACCCATTGCAGCCAGCATCGGTGTGCCCTCTGCCCCGATTGCCGTACCTGCGCTGAACACTACCAAACGGTCAACCAATCCGGCATTCAAAAGCGATGCCCCCATCATCCCGCCGCCTTCGCAAAACACCCGCGTGATCCCCTTGTCTGCCAGCACCCGCATCACGTCATGCGGATCAACCGCGCCGGACGCGGTGGCGCATGGCAGGCTGACCGCACCCTGATCTATCCAAGGCTGCACCTGTGCCCCCGCCTCATGGCAAAGCCAGACGGGGACCACTTGGGCGGTCCGCGCGAGCTGCAAATCTGCTGGCAATCGCATTGCGCGCGACACGACCACGCGCACCGGCTGGTGACTGATCCCCAGACCCCGCACCGTCAGCGATGGATCATCTGCGCGCACGGTGCCTGCACCCACCATCACAGCGTCGTGGCGCGCGCGCATCATATGCACCGCCCGACGTGCATCCGGGCCCGTGATCCACCGGCTTTCACCCTTGGCAGTTGCGATCCGCCCGTCCAGCGTGCCCGCAAGTTTGAGCGTCACGAAGGGACGGTCTTGCGTGATCCGCAGGAAAAAGCCTGCATGATCGGTGTCGGCCTGATCTTTTAAGACGCCTTGCGTGACTGAAATGCCCGCAGCCATAAGCTTTGCGATCCCCCGGCCCGCAACACGCGGATCGGGATCGCCGGTCGCGACAACAACACGGGCGACTTTTGCCACAATCAGCGCCTCAGCGCAGGGCGGTGTCTCGCCGTGATGCGCGCAAGGTTCGAGGCTCACATAGACCGTTGCCTGTTCTGCCGCTCCTCCGGCCTGCGCCAATGCGATCGCTTCCGCGTGAGGGCGTCCGCCGTCCGCTGTCGCGCCCCGACCAATGATCTGGCCGCCCTTGACGATCACGCAACCAACTGCGGGGTTGGGCCAGACACGCCCCAAGCCGCGCCGCCCCAATGACAGGGCGAGCGCCATGAAACGGGCGTCAGAGCCGCTGGTCACCCTTTATCTTCGGGGCCGTTATCCGGGCGTAACTCACTGACAAATTTGTCGAAATCATCAGCGGCCTGGAAATTCTTATAGACGCTGGCGAAGCGCACATAAGCCACCGTGTCAATCCGCGCGAGGCTTTCCATCACAATTTCACCGATGGTGCCTGAGGGGATGTCGGTCTCTCCCATGCTTTCCAGACGGCGCACGATCCCGCTTATCATCTGGTCCATCCGTTCGGGTTCGACCGGGCGTTTTTGCAAGGCAATCCGAATCGAGCGTTCCAGTTTTGGCCGGTCAAAGTCCTCCCGGCGCCCGTTTGACTTGATGACAACCAAGTCGCGTAGCTGCACCCGTTCATAGGTCGTGAACCGCCCGCCACACGCTGGGCAAAAACGACGGCGACGAATAGCCACGTGATCTTCGGCCGGGCGGCTGTCTTTTACCTGAGTGTCGACATTTCCACAAAATGGGCAACGCATGATGATCCCTCATATCTTCTATGGGGGCGTCGCGCGACAGCCTCCCAACTTATCCACAGCCACTATATGTAGACGGTTCACATTTGGGTAGTGGGCAAATGCAGGGTGCAGGCGCGGAAAGAAAAGCGTTGCAGTTGGGACTCGCTTTTTGCTTCAGCGTAGCAGTTTTGCGATGACCTGGCGCTGGTGCGGGCGGTCGCGATGTTCGAACAGATAGATCCCCTGCCACGTCCCCAAACTGAGCCGCCCGTCGATGACAGGAATACTGAGGTGGGTTGGCAAAAGACTGGCTTTGATATGGGCGGGCATATCGTCGGGGCCTTCATTGGTGTGGGTCAGATAGGCCATGCGGGGGTCGGTCGCGGGTGGTGCCAGACGCGTGAAAAAGTTTTGCAGATCGGTTTGTACCTCCGGGTCAGCGTTTTCCTGAATGAGCAAGCTGGCCGAAGTGTGCTGCACGAAAAGGGTCAACAGCCCATCCCCGCGCACCCACGCTGTCACGTCGCGCGTGAATTCATAAAGGCCGGGGCCATTTGTGCTGATGGAGAACTGCGTCTGCATCACATCTCAAACAGGCGATCACCCATCTGGTCAATGAGTTGCTTTGCTTTCACCACGGCCGCCGCGTTTGCAGCCTCTTGCGTGTTCAATATATCGGCGCGGATCAGATGATGGACCTTCAAGTCACCGCCCACCTGCTTTTCAACCCGCGCCGCCAGCCGAAACCCATCGCTGTCTTTTTGCGCGGCGGGGTAAACGGCGAAATCCTTGTAGGTCTCTGGCTCTTGCTCTGGCTGTTTGCGGCTTCCAAAGAGTTTGCTGAACACTTCATGCGCCCCCTGATTTGAGGTGATGTCGGACCCTTACTGATCCAGGAATGACCGCAGCTTGCGCGACCGGCTTGGATGCTTGAGCTTGCGCAGCGCCTTGGCCTCGATCTGTCGGATCCGTTCACGCGTGACGCTAAACTGCTGACCGACTTCCTCAAGCGTGTGGTCGGTATTCATGCCGATCCCAAAGCGCATCCGGAGCACCCGTTCTTCACGTGGCGTGAGGGAAGCGAGAACCCGGGTCGTTGTTTCCTTCAGGTTTTCCTGAATGGCGCTGTCCAGCGGCAGGATTGCGTTCTTATCCTCAATGAAGTCGCCGAGCTGGCTGTCTTCCTCATCCCCGATTGGGGTCTCAAGGCTGATCGGCTCTTTGGCGATCTTCATGACTTTGCGGACTTTCTCCAAAGGCATTTGCAGCTTTTCTGCCAATTCCTCTGGAGTGGGCTCGCGGCCAATTTCATGCAGCATCTGTCGGCCGGTGCGCACCAGTTTGTTGATCGTTTCGATCATATGGACAGGAATACGGATCGTGCGCGCCTGATCTGCGATCGAGCGCGTGATCGCCTGACGAATCCACCATGTCGCATAAGTCGAGAATTTATACCCGCGCCGATATTCGAATTTATCAACGGCTTTCATCAAGCCGATGTTCCCTTCCTGAATAAGATCAAGGAATTGCAGGCCGCGGTTCGTGTATTTCTTGGCGATTGAAATCACCAGACGCAAGTTCGCCTCGACCATTTCTTTTTTGGCCTGGCGCGCTTCCTTTTCGCCCTTCTGGACTTGCTGCACGATGCGGCGGAATTCGGTGATATCGACGCCGACATATTGGCCAACCTGGGCCATGTCGCCGCGCAGTTCTTCGATTTTGGCGGTCGATTTCTCGGTCAGCATTTGCCAGCCACGACCGGATTTTTCACCCATGTCAACAAGCCAGTTCGGATCAAGCTCACGACCACGGTAGGCTTCGATAAATTCGCGACGGTTGATCCGGGCTTGGTCGGCCAACTTCACCATCGCGCTGTCAATGGACATGATCCGGCGGTTGATGCCGTAAAGCTGGTCAATCAGCGCTTCAATCCGGTTGTTGTGCAGGTGGAGCGAATTCACCAGTTCGACAATCTCGGAGCGCAGTTTTTGATACTTGCCTTCCTGCTTGTCGGAAAAGGACGAATCCTCATTCAACGTCGCCGACATCCGCGCATCCTGCATGTCAGAGAGTTCCGAAAAGTCGCGCGCAATGATTTCCAAGGTTTCCAGAACCCGTGGCTTCAGCGCGGCTTCCATCGCGGCAAGCGACATGTTGGCCTGATCTTCGTCGTCATCATCGTCGTCTTTGACGATCGGATTGCCGTCCGCGTCGAGTTCGTGGGTTTCTTCCTTTTTCTCTTCTCCAGCGACGGCCGGGGTGGCTACAACGGTTTCTTCCTCGCCCTCCTCGCCCATCTGGTTGCCGAAAGTCGTCTCCAGATCGATCACGTCACGCAGCAGGATGTCTTCTGACAGAAGTTCGTCACGCCAGATCGTAATCGCCTGAAATGTCAGCGGGCTCTCACATAGCCCCAGGATCATTGTATTGCGGCCAGCCTCTATCCGTTTGGCAATCGCGATCTCGCCCTCGCGCGACAAAAGCTCAACCGAACCCATCTCGCGCAGGTACATCCGAACCGGGTCGTCAGTGCGATCAAGCTTTTCGGCCTCAGCACCGCCAATGGTCACATCGCGCGAACCCGATACGGTCGCGACAGCGGTATTGCCTTGATTTTCCTCGGTTTCTTCGCTCTCTTCTTCCTCTGTAACCTGAATTCCCATTTCAGAGAGCATCGACATCACGTCTTCGATCTGGTCGGAGGACACCTGTTCAGGTGGCAGCACCGCATTCAGCTGATCGTAGGTGATGTAGCCGCGTTCACGCGCGTCGGCGATCATTTTCTTAACGGCGGTCTGGCTCATATCAAGGCTGATATCACCGTCCTGGTCAGCGTCTTTACGATCGTCTGTATCTTTCGCGGCCATACAATATGCCCTTTCAAAGCGCTTGGTCATGCCGAGGTGATTCGGCTGATTCGGTTTGGGACGAATCAACCCCGCATCGAAGTGATTCGCAAGCAGGTCTGATCCTATTTTTACCGGGTGTGACGATAAACGTCAGTTAGGACGATTTCGTCCTTTGGCAAAATTGATTTTCTCAAGAAGCTGGTCAAATGCACTTTGCTCATCTTTCTTCATGCGTGCACCGTTCGCGCCAATGGCGTATTCGGCCTTGTCTTCATTATCGCCACGCCCTGCCTTGTCGACGGCAGCGGTGGCTTGCGCCAAACGCCAGGTCAAACCCTCATCGGCGACCCCGCTGAGGTCTTCGATCGCATCCTCGATTTCACGGGCATGGCCGCGACGCGCACTGAGCTTTGCAAATTCTTCCGCCAGACACAGGCGCGCAATCTCTGGATTGCCCTCGCGCCTGACAGCAGGGCTGATAGCGACATGGTTCTGGCGCATGAGTTTTTCAAGAGCATCCCCGCCAAGTTCACCCTGAATAGTCGCAATGAGATCATCCGTCCCAAGATTGCGCAGCACACATGCCTGCAACGCGCGATGCTCTGGGTCGCGGCTGTCCAATTGCTCCAGCGCGGTTTCAAATTCCGGCGCGACGGTGGGCGCCACGATCATGGCTGCCAGAATCACCGCCTCGCGCAGGTGGTCTTCGGCGGCACCCGCCGTCGCCAAAGCAGAGCTGCGCGCACTCGCCACGGGACTGACATCACGCTTCCAAGGGTCTTGGCGGCTGTTCCATCGCCCCGGCGCACCAGTGCGCGGCCTCTGCGGCTTACGCGGTGAAAACAGAGCCCAGCGCATCTCTTTGATGGCCTGCCCATAATGGTTCCGGATGGAAGGGTCTTTAATCAGCTGGATCTTTTCGCGCAGCGCTTTGTCGAGTGCCGCCTTGCGCTCAGGGCTGTCAAAGTTCCGCCCTTCGGTTTCGCGTTGCCACAAAAGTTGCACCATCGGGATCGCCGCATCGAGCAGCTTTTGCATCGCCCCCGCCCCTTGCGCCTTGATGAGATCATCGGGATCAAGTCCTTCCGGCATCATCGCAAACCGCAAGGATTGCCCGGCCTCAAGCAGCGGCAAGGCGATATCAATCACCCGCATCGCCGCGCGCATCCCGGCAGTATCACCATCCAACGCGATAATCGGCTCCGGAGCGATCCGCCACAGCAGGCGCAACTGATCCTCGGTAATCGCCGTGCCGAGCGGGGCGACTGTGGCGATAAACCCTGCCTCAGACAAGGCAATTACATCCATGTAGCCCTCGGCGACAATCAGCGGCTTGCCTTTGCCTGCCGCTTCACGTGCGGGTCCGTAGTTATAAAGGCTGCGGCCTTTGTCGAACAATGCGGTCTCAGGGGAATTGTAATATTTGGCTGGCGCATTGGGGTCCATGGCGCGGCCCCCAAAACCAATCGCGCGGCCACGGGCATCACGGATCGGAAACATGATGCGATCACGAAAACGGTTGTAAAGCCCATTGCCGCGATCACTTTCAGCCGCCAATCCGGCATCAACGACAAGCTTGGCATCAGTCCCTTTTCCGGTCAGATGCTCCAATGCGCCGGCTTTCGCAGGCGCAAACCCGATTTCCCAACGGGCCTGCGCATCCGCGCTCAAACCACGTTGTTCCAAATAG
>NZ_JBELFI010000087.1:0-11057 GCF_042093035.1 Yoonia sp.
CATTTGATTTCCTCGAGACTGTTGTGTGACGGTAAATATTTACAGGCTTTACCTATTACATACATTGGTGTTCGAGTAGGTGCGCAATACTATCCAAAATAGATTGGCGAGCTTTTGCGGCCGATTGAGCATCCAGTAAGTTTGGGCTCAAAACTGCTATTCGCGGCGCGCTGTACAAAAGTCAGCCATGCGGACAAAATGAGCTTTCGCTGCGGCTGCGCCAAAGTCCGCTTTAGTAAATCGTTCATTCGAACGATCAGAGGTACATCCATGTATCTCTTGGCTAATTACATTCGCTTTGTGGCCAAAAATGATAATCTAAAAATTCTGACATCAGCCACGATGCCGTTACGAAACGGGGGATTTCAACAATGACTGATTCAACAAGAATTGCCGATGGTTACAACATTGACCCTTCCAGATCGCTCTCGTTGCAGGCTGATGCCTACACCAAAGACACTTGGTTCGATGCTGATTTGCAAAAGGTGATCTCAAAGACCTGGCAATGGGTTTGTCATGTGGAGAAAACCCGCGAACCCGGGTCATATGTGACCGTTCAGGTCGCGGGCCACTCAATTGCGATCGTCCGAGATAAGGCTGGCACGCTGCGCGCGTTCTACAATGTGTGCAAACACCGCGCCCATGAATTGTTGTCTGGCGAGGGCAACACGACCCGGATTATGTGCCCCTATCATGCGTGGGTTTACAAGCTGGATGGGCAACTGACGCGTGCGCCGCATACGGAAAACCTGCAGGGTTTTGATACCGGCGATATCTGTCTCGATCAGGTGCAGGTTGAAGAATTCTGCGGGTTTGTTTTTGTGAACCTCGACCCCAAAGCCACGTCCCTTGCGGCTCAATCCGGCGATCTGGAAACAGAGGTGCGCCATTGGGCCCCCGATGTGGATCAGCTGACGTTTGGGCATCGCCTGACGTACGATATCAAATCCAATTGGAAGAACGTCGTTGATAATTTCCTAGAGTGTTACCACTGCCCGACGGCGCACAAAGACTTCTGCGATCTGGTAGACATGGACACATATAAGGTCACGACCTACGGCATTTATTCAAGCCATATGGCTGAAGCAGGCAATAGCCCCAACGCAGCTTATGACGTATCGAATGCGACTGTTAAAACCCACGCGGTATGGTGGCTTTATCCGACGACATGTTTGATGCGCTATCCGGGGCGTTCGTCCATGATCGTGCTGAATGTGATCCCGATGGGGCCAGATCGCACGCTGGAAACCTATGATTTCTTCCTAGAAACACCTGAACCCGACGCCATGGAATTGGACGCGATCCGCTATCTCGATGAGGTCTTGCAGGTCGAAGACATCGGGCTGGTCGAAAGCGTGCAACGCGGCATGAACACGCCTGCATTCAAACAAGGGCGCATTGTTCATGATCCAGATGGGTCGGGTAAGTCTGAGCATGCAGTGCATCATTTCCATGGGCTGGTTTTGGATGCCTACGCGAAAGGCACTGCGTGAGCCGCCCCAACATTGTCGTCGTGATGGCGGACCAATTGGCACCGCAATTCACTGGCGCATATGGGCACAAGATCGCAAAGACTCCGCACCTTGATGCACTGGCCGCACGCGGCATGCGGTTTGATGCGGCCTACTGCAATTCGCCGCTTTGCGCGCCATCACGGTTTGCCTTCATGTCCGGTCAGCTGATCAGCCGGATTGCGGCCTATGACAACGCGTCTGAGTTCAAAGCCACGACGCCGACCTTCGCGCATTATCTGAAATCGCTTGGCTACCGCACTTGCCTGTCTGGCAAGATGCATTTCGTTGGACCAGACCAGAAACACGGGTTCGAGGATCGTGTCACAACTGATATCTACCCTTCCGATTTTGCATGGACCCCTGATTGGGAGGCGTATGATGAACGCATCGACAAGTGGTACCACAACATGCAAACGGTCAAGGAAAGCGGCGTCGCGCAGGCTACGTTCCAGATAGACTACGATGATGAAGTAGGCTTTTCCGCGCGGCGCTGGTTGATGAATGCGGCACGTGACAAGGCGTACGGCAACGACGCGCCCTTTGCTTTGGTAGCAAGCTTTATCCACCCGCATGATCCGTATGTCGCACGGCCTGAGTGGTGGGATTTGTACGATGACGACGACATCGATATGCCTGCGTTTACACCTAAAACACCCGACCCATTTTCAAAGCGTCTGCTTGATGGGATCGAGGCATCCTACGTCCCGCTGACTGACGAAGAAGTCCGTCGCGCCCGCCGGGCCTATCTTGCCAATGTCAGCTATTTCGACAGCAAGATCGGAGAGATCGTCAAGACGCTCGATGAGATCGGCGAATTGGACAACACGATCGTTATCGTAACGGCGGATCACGGCGATATGCTGGGCGAACGTGGTCTTTGGTACAAGATGAATTTCTTTGAGCACTCGGCGCGTGTCCCGCTCGTTATGGTGGGTCCAGGTGTTGCAACAGGCACCGCAAAAAATGCCTGCTCTCTGGTTGATCTACTGCCCACATTTATCGACATCGCAGGCGGATCAACGGACATTTTAGGCGAGCCTGTCGATGGTCGCAGCCTGATGCCCTTGGCGCGGGGCGACGGTGACCCCATTGATGAGGCAATCGGCGAATACTGCGCCGAGATGACGCCATATCCAGTAATCATGATCCGGCGCGGCCCGCTAAAATACATCCATTGCGATGCAGACCCGGCACAGCTTTATGATGTGGTCGCGGACCCGCTTGAGAAGACGAATCTCGCAACTGATCCCGCTTATGCCAAACAGGCCGCAGCCTTCGCCAAAGAGGTCTCTGATCGCTGGGACGGTGACGTCCTGCGCTCCCAAGTGATCGCAACCCAAAAATCCCGCCGTGCACTTCACGCCGCGATGGAGGCAGGCGCGGGTGAACATTGGGACTACAACCCACCCAGCGACGCCAGCCAGCAATATGTGCGCAATCACATGGATTGGACCGTTGCCGCCAATCACTTCCGATATCCTCCATTGAAAGAGACCGCAGATGATACTTGAAGGAAAAACAGCCCTCGTTACAGGTGGTCGCGGCGGCATTGGTCGCGCGATTGTTGCCCGGTTCTTGAAGGAGGGTGCGACTGTGTATGCAGCAGACTTGACGCCACAAGGGTCACTGTCGGACCATGATGATGATGGCAGCACTTTCTTGAAACTCGATGTGACCCAAGAGGCGGACGCGATTGCCGCGATGGACCGTGTCATGTCCGAGCAGGGCAAGCTGAACATCCTCGTCAATGCTGCTGGCATTGAGATCGAAAAGACGGTTGAAGACACCACGCTTGAGGAATGGAACCAAAGCTTTGCAGTGAATTCCACGGGCACTTTCCTGACCTCGAAATACGCTTTGCCGTTGCTACGCGCGGCTACGAAATCAGGCACCAGCGCTTCGCTGATCAACTTCGGCTCTTATGACGGCTTTATAGCTGATCCGGGGTTGGCAGCCTATTGTGCGACCAAAGGAGCTGTACATGCGCTGACCCGTGCCATGGCCTGCGATCATGGTCCCGAGGGCATCCGCGTCAACGCCATTTGTCCCGGCTATATCGACACCCCGATGCTGCAAAGCTTCTTTGAAGGCGATGGCTCTGGCGGCGGTGGCGGCAATATCGAAACGTTGCAAAAGGCCGTACGCGACGTGCATCCGATGCGCACCTACGGCACGCCAGAAGATATTGCGAACTTGGTCAACTGGCTGGCCTCGGATGAGGCACGGTATGCGTCAGGGCAGCTATGGGTGCTAGATGGGGGGCTGTCTGCGCAAGTGCAGCAGATGAAACTTTAATGCCAAAATCCGTTATCATCACCTGTGCGCCGACGGGCGGCATTCACACTCCATCGATGTCGCCCCACCTGCCGATCACACCAGCGGAAATTGCAACCGCGAGCATCGAAGCGGCTGAGGCCGGTGCATCGATCATCCACCTTCATGCGCGCGATCCTGAGACCGGCAAGCCCGATCCGCGGCCAGAGATTTTCAATCAATTCCTGCCCGTGATCAAACAGTCCACGGATGCCGTGATCAATGTCTCGACCGGTGGCGGTTTGGGGATGAGCATGGACGAACGCTTGCTCGCGGCCACAACTGCCAGCCCAGAAATGGCCTCGCTGAACATGGGGTCGATGAACTTTGGCATCTTCCCGCTGCTCCAGAAGTATTCCGAGTTTGAACACGATTGGGAGCGCCCGTTTCTTGAGATGACCGAAGATTTCATCTTCCCCAACACCTTCAAAACCATTCGCTACGCACTTGAGACCTTGGGCGAGACGCACGGCACGCGGTTCGAGTTTGAATGCTACGACCTGAGCCATCTCTACAACGTCAAATGGTTCGTTGACCAAGGCCTGATCAAAGCGCCGTTCTTTATTCAAATGGTGTTTGGTATTTTGGGCGGTGTTGGTGCCGACCCTGATCACCTGACGCATATGCACAATACCGCCGACAAGCTGTTTGGGTCCGAGAATTACGAATGGTCTGTCCTGGCGGCGGGACGTCATCAGATGCCATTCGCCACGCAAAGTGCGATGCTTGGCGGGAACCTGCGGGTTGGTTTGGAAGACAGCCTGTTCATTGGCAAAGGCGAGTTGGCCACATCAAACGCGCAACAAGTCGCACGGATCAGAGAAATCATTGAAAACCTTGGCCTGACGGTCGCAACACCGTCCGAGGCCCGCGCGCGTCTTGCGCTTAAGGGCGGCGATGCGGTGGGATTTTAGAAGAGGAAACGCCATGCAAACGAAGATGTTGATAAACGGAGAACTGGTCGCTGGCGACGGCGAAGCGCTAAGCATTTTAAACCCGGCCACAGGCGCTGAAATCACGCAAGTTGCCGAGGCAAGCGCTGCACAAGTTGAGGCCGCAGTGCGCACATCGCAGGAAGCGTTCGATACATTCTCGCTGACCACGCCCGCCGAACGCTCTGCGATGCTGCTGCAAATTGCTGACGTGATCGAAGCCCATTCCCAAGAGCTGGCAGAATTGGAAAGCCTTGATGTTGGCAAGCCGTGGCCGTCCGCCCATGATGATGAAATGCCGCTGACGATTGATGTCTTCCGCTTCTTTGCAGGCGCTGCACGCACAATGATGGGATCAGCCGCAGGTGAATATGTGGCGGGCCATACGTCGATGATCCGGCGTGATCCCATCGGCCCCGTCGCCGCAATTGCACCTTGGAATTATCCGCTGATGATGGCCTCTTGGAAACTGGCAGCGCCCATCGCGGCGGGCTGCTCTGTCGTTCTTAAACCATCTGAAATCACGCCGCTTTCAACGCTTCGTTTGGCCGAGTTGCTGCAAGATGTGCTGCCCAAGGGCGTGCTGAATGTGATCCAAGGACGTGGGCCCAGCATCGGGGATCAGCTGATCAACAGTCCACAGATGGAAGGGATCAGCGTCACAGGTTCGCCGGCCACAGGCATGGCCGCGATGCGCGCCGCGTCCCAGCAAATTCGCCATGTGCATCTGGAATTAGGCGGCAAAGCCCCGGTCATCGTTTTTGATGACGCCGATATCGATGCGGTCGCTGAAACCATTCGCTACGGCAGTTACTTCAACGCAGGGCAGGACTGCGCGCAGCCGTGTCGTGTCATCGTAGCGGAAGGTATCCATGACAAGCTGGTCGCCGCAATCGCAGATCAAGTGGCGCAGATTCAAATCGGTGCCCCGAAAGCCGAAGGGACCGAAATGGGTCCGCTCGTATCGGCGGCTCATCGCGACCACATCGCAGGGTTTGTCGACCGCGCGCGTGGTTCTTGCGAGATCGTTCAGGGCGGCAAAACTGGTGATGGTGACGGCTTCTTTTATCAGCCGACAGTCATTGCCAACGTCGACAACGACGCCGAGGTTGCCTGTAATGAAGTCTTTGGTCCTGTCGTCACTGTGTCGCGGTTCAAGGACGCTGATGACGCGCTTAAGATAGCAAACACTGGCCCGTACGGCCTCGCTTCTTCGGTCTGGACCCGAGATGTTGGCCGGGCGATGCAGATGACATCGCGAATGCGCTATGGGTTTACGTGGGTCAACACGCACGGCGTTGCCACGCCTGAAATGCCGTGGGCTGCGATGAAAGGCTCTGGCACAGGCAGCGACATGTCGGTTTATGCCTTGGATGCCTACACAGCGATCCGTCATGTCATGGTGGCACACTGATGCGGTTGGCAGGAAAACGCGCCTTTGTGACAGGTGGACGCCAAGGGATTGGTCTTGGGATTGTGAACGCCTTTCTGGCTGAGGGTGCTGAGGTGACAACATGTGGGCGCGGTACGCGTCCTGATGATCTGCCTCAGGATGTTGGCTGGTTTGAATTGGACGTCTCGAACGCCGCAGATGTCGCCCGCGTCCGTACCGACGTTGGAGCCACCGACATCCTTGTGAATAACGCAGGCGTGCAGGTCGAAAAGACCGTGGTCGACAGTACAGACGCCGATTGGGACTTGGTTATGGGCGCAAATGCTCGCGGCGTGTTCAACATGTGCCGTGCTTTTATCCCGCACATGAGCGCAGGTGGCTCTATTATCAATATTGGGTCGATTTCAGGCACCGTCGCGGACCCGTCGATGGCGCTATACAATGCGTCAAAGGCCTTCGTGCATGGGCTCACGCGGTCCATCGCCGTGGATCATGGCCCTGATGTTCGCTGCAACGCGATTTGTCCGGGTTGGATTGAAACAGGCATGCTGGACGCGGGTTTCGACCTTGCAAACGACCCCGACAAGGCCCGCGCAGACGCGCTGGCCCGTCATGCTGTGAAACGTTTTGGCAAGCCGGCCGATATCGCGTCGATGGCGGTGTGGCTGGCGTCCGATGACGCGGCCTTCGCGACAGGGCAACTTTTTACCATTGATGGGGGTATGACGGCTGCGTCGCCGCTCAATCCGGGGTTATTCTGATGTCAGATATTCAAAATGTCGCTGTCTTGGGTGGGGGCGTCATCGGCGCGAGCTGGACCGCGCTTTTCTTAGCAGCCGGTAGAAAGGTCACCGTCTACGATCCCGCGCCCGACACCGAACAAACTGTTCGCGCCTATATTGCCAGGGCGTGGTCCGCACTTGAAGAATTGGGGTTGGCTGATCGTGCGACACCTGACGCGCTGGCCTTTGTGGGTACGGCTACACAAGCCGTGAAAGACGCCGACTTTGTCCAAGAAAATGTCCCCGAGCGGCTGCCCATAAAACACGCCACCTACGCTGAGATCGAGCCTGTGTTACCGGCAGATGCCATCGTATCCAGTTCCACGTCTGGCCTCACTCTTGAGGCGCTGCAGGAAGGCTGGGCGAACCCTGCGCCTCTCATTTTGGGCCATCCCTTCAACCCGCCTCACTTGATCCCCTTGGTTGAACTTACCGCCAACCAAGCAACGGCCAAGGATGTTCTTGAGCGCACCGAAGCGTTTTATCACGACATCGGCAAAGTCACGATCCGCATCAAAAAGGGCATGCCCGGCCATGTCGCCAACCGCCTTCAAGCCGCCGTTTGGCGTGAGGCGGTCCATATGGCTGTAGAAGGCGTCGCCAGTGTTGAAGATATCGACAAAGCGATGTGGGCGGGACCGGGTTTGCGTTGGGCCGCGATGGGGCCAACCACCTTATTTCACCTTGGCGCGGGAGACGGAGGATTGCAGGCATTCTGCGATCACTTCCGCGGCACGTTCAACGGATGGTGGGACGATCTGGGCGCGCCGCAACTGGACGATGAAACCATTGCAACACTTGTCGCAGGTATGACCGATCAAGCCAAAGGGCAAAGCACCGAGGCTTTATCCGCGCAGCGCGATCAAATGCTGACTGCCTTACAAGTCGCTGCTGCCAAACATCGCTAAACCCGTTCCGGATTGTACATGGGCCAGGCACGAAACTCGAACGGAACACGGCCATCTATTCTATCCTGCTTTGGCGACAAGCCAAACCGTTCGTGATACGCGCGGCTGAAATGTACCTGACTTGAGAAGCCCGAAGCGACTGAAACCTCGCTCAGCTTGAGCTCCGTCTGAGTGACCAAACCGCGTGCGCGATCTAATCTAATATCGCGGTAATACAGCACGGCAGTTTTACGGACATACGTCTTGAACAACCTTCCCAGATGGCGTTGAGATATATTGAGCTTTTTGCAGATTTCTGGGATCGACAATGGGTTTTCTAAATGCGTTTCCATCAGATCAATCGCGCGACGCACGACGTGGGGTGTCGTTTGACCAAAAGGTTCTTGAAGGGCTGGGTTTTGTGAGGCTTCGGGACCACGGACCTCATGATGAAACAAGTATCTTGCAACGGCATTCGCGACGCCTTCGCCGGTTAAATCCCTCATAATATTCAGCGCGAGATCGACAGAAGCAATCCCGCCGCAACAGGTGAAAACGCTGCCGTCGCAAACAAACAAGCTCTCGGTCACTGTTACGTTTGGAAACAACTCAATAAAGGCGTCGATATGCTCATAGTGGACGGTCGCTCGTTTACCGCGCAGCAGTCCAGCCTGCGCAAGAATAAACCCACCTGTGTCGAGCGCCCCGACCTTCACCCCGACCTTCGCCCATCTTTGTAGGGCTTTTATGTGGGTTTCATCTTGGTAGCGCTCTGGCGACCAAGACGATGACACGACGGCAATATCTGGCTGATCGCCTTTAGCGTCCTCAATTGAGCGGGTCGCAATGGACATGCCATTGCTTGACGGGATGTCACCACCAGTTGCCGACACAAAGGACCACTTGAACCGGCTTTCTCCGATCAGATAATTGGCTGCCCGAAACGGATCAAGAAACGCGGTCGTCGTCGCAAGATTGAAGTGCGGGGTAACAAAAATAATAAAGGTGACCGTGTTGTTGGCAGTCCAAGTCATGTCCAATTAAATACGCTATCGGCGAAAAATGTAAAACTTTTTTCGAGAGCAGACTTTAGCTATGGTGCAGAATTGAGGAAGTTTGGGCTCTTAGCAGCCATTCGCTGCACCTTGCCCAAAGGTCCGCACGCTTGATTGCTAAAGCAGCTCCACAGCTTCGCTCAATTGCTCAGAATTCACATCGATATATCTATGTGTTGTGGTTATTTGCGAATGACTGCCAGATTGAGGCCGTTGGCTGCGATTTATATGGGTGGCTGCTTTGCAGATAAACCTAACCTTTGCTACACCTGTGCCAAAGGGCGGTTCCATAATTTGTCGCCAAAGGCGTTGTATCAGAAAACTGTATCGTGTTTGATTATCTCTAAATAATTAGATCAGCAATCCGTGTTAGCACTTAAGCGCAGCAACTCGAAATTGGTATGACAATTAATGGGAACAAAACTGATGGCGCAAAAGCAACCGAATATTCTTTTGATAATGGCCGATCAGATGACGCCGTTTATGTTGGAGGCATGCGGAGGTATCGGCGCAAAAACTAAGAATATGACTAGATTGGCAGCCCGATCAGCAAATTTTACAGCAGCTTACACTCCCAGCCCGATCTGCGTGCCTGCACGGTCTTGCTTTATGACTGGCCTGTATACCTCGACGACAGGCTGTTACGACAATGGCGATCCTTATCACAGCTTTATCCCAACATTTGCACACTACTTGACGAATGCAGGTTACGAGACCGTTCTGTCAGGAAAAATGCATTTTGTTGGTGCGGACCAATTGCATGGGTTTGAACGTCGCTTGAATACCGATGTCTATCCGTCTGGATTTATCTGGTCATACCCATTGCCACCCGAAGATGATCCTACTTTTACAGCTTTTGATTTTGCGCCCCAATATATGGCAGAAAACATTGGTCCAGGTTGGTCAAAGGAGCTTCAATACGACGAAGAAACCCAATTTAAATCACTAGAATATTTGCGCCACACGCCTGACAAGCCTTGGATGCTTACGGTATCTTTCACCAATCCGCATCCGCCTTATAAAGTCCCTAAAAAGTATTGGGAGATGTACAAAGACGCCGATATCCCTCTCCCAAACTATCCCGACGATATGGATGATAAATATTCCGACTATGACCGCGCAATTAGGCGGTGGCATGGGTTGCACATCAAAGGCGATGAAATCCGCAAACCAGAAAATCAGATTGCGATGCGGCGCGGGTTTGCCGCTCTTGCCCACTATGTGGACGACAAAATAGGTGAGCTGCTCGACGTCCTTGAAGAGAATGGATTGCGGGAAGATACAATCGTCATAGTCACATCTGACCATGGCGAAATGCTCGGCGAGAAAGGTATGATCCAAAAGCGTAGCCTTTATGAATGGTCTTGCCGCATTCCTCTCTTCATCGACATTCCTGGCGTTTCTCCTGTCCGCGTGGATACGCCCGTTTCGTTGCTGGATGTTCCTGCCACACTGATTGACATTACAGGACAGGTTCCGGTGCGCTCGCTGGAGGGTCGGTCTCTACTGCCCGCTGTTCATGGGGCAGAACTGGAAGTTGTACCTGTCATCTCGGAATATCATGGCGAAGGCATTATGCGTCCTAGCTTTATCGTCCGACTTGGTGATTGGAAGTATCACTATTGCCATGGATCGAAAGCCCGCATGTTCAACATTGCTGAAGATCCCGGCGAGTGGATTGATCGCTCAGGTGAAACTGAATTGGCTGAGATTGAAGGTGAGCTAGACCAGATAATAACTGGTGGGTATTTCGATTTGAAAAAAATCGCCGGGGAGGTGTGGGATCGTCTGCCGATGAAGCAAGTTGTGAACAATGCTATGAAGACGAACGACACTCACTGGGATTATCAAGTTGATCCAAGTGCATCGACGCAATTTATCCGCTCATAAAGCGCAAACACATTAGACATTTTCAAACAGGCGGTCAGGCAATACGTAGGCATTATGCATTTTGTAAGGTCAGGTATTTTGAGCCCTGACCCGCCTTTAGCGTCATTTTGCCCGAAGGTCCGCTAAGGCCTGATTGCTAAAGTAACTCCACTGCTTCGCTCAATTGCTCAGAATTCACGTCGATATATCTCTGTGTTGTGGATATATGTGAATGCCCTGCAAGCGCCGCAAGCAATCGCACGCCTACACCCTTGTTGGCCAAACGGGTAATATATGTTCTGCGACCTGAAT
>NZ_JBELFI010000088.1:0-10951 GCF_042093035.1 Yoonia sp.
GCGCGTCGGTCCTGATCGGGCTTTGGGCCTTTGAACAAAATCGCGCCGCGCGCATCGATGGGCGCACCGGCCGGGCCGCTGAGCCATTCCGCAGCACCGCCCAAAACCGTACCCAGCCCATCAACCGGATCCCAGGCACTGTCTCCGGTAGGGGCAAACCTGCGCAGCATCGCATCCGTGCCCGCGCGGGTTTCGCGGGCCAGAACCTGACCATTGCGCAGCAAACATGCCTGCCCGCTGTCGTCCTGCCCCATCTGGGAAAGAATGGCTTCAGCATTCACCGCGTCGCGTTTGTGCGCAGACGTCACAGGCATGTGGGAGCCCACACCTGCGGCGGGCAAAAGGTCGGGCGCGATTGTATGGGCGGCTTTGACATGCAGCCCGGCTTCTTCAAACAGGGCCATGATGATGCGCAGTGCCCCGTCGTCGCCTTGGGCAATGGCCGCGGCAATGCGCGGCACGAGCGGTTCTGTCGCAGCGTCGATCAAGCTTGGGTCAATCTGGGGGCGCGAAACGGCGCCCGCCAAGCAGATTTCTGTCACGCCGCGCGCGCGCAGCGCCACCAGAAAGCTGCCAAACTGTTCGATCCGAAAGGTGATGTCCGGCGTGATCGTGGGGCGAAACCCCGCCAATGCGCAAATCAAAGGTCGCGAAGGCAGGCGTTGTACCAATGCGGCAGGTAAATCTCCTGTGCCTGCAATCAGCGCCAACATGCGCCTACCCCGGTGTCAGGAAGTTGCGATCCGTATCCCCAAGGATGAATGCAACCATGTCTTGGACGAAAGGGCTATCGCTTTCTTCGCCCAAACGCAGCGCACGATCCTGAAATGTCCCATCCCCGTCCTTGAGCATCTGAAAGGCAGCCCTGAGCGCGGTGATATCGGCCCGGCTGACGCCCTTGCGTTTGAGCCCTACAAGGTTCAATCCATCCAATGCCCCGCGCGGGCCTTGCACCAAACCATGCGGCACCACATCTTTTGTCACCATCGTGACAGCGCCGATGATCGCGCCTTTGCCGATGCGCACAAATTGATGCACGCCGGACAATCCCCCTACGATTACGTCATCCTCCAGAATGCAGTGGCCCGCGATGGCTGATGAATTCACCACAATCACGCGGTTGCCGATCTGGGCATCATGGGCGATATGACATCCGGCCATGAACAGACCATCGTCACCAATCCGGGTCTCACCGCCGCCATTTGTCGTGCCTGTGTTCATGGTCACATGCTCTCGAATACGATTACGCGCACCGATCCGCAGCCGCGATTTTTCACCCCCGAATTTGAGATCCTGCGGGATCTCGCCTATCACCGCAAAAGGAAAGACGGCCGTATCGTCGCCGATGTGTGTGTCGCCATCAACGACGACATGGCTTTTGAGGGTCACACGGGCACCCAAAACCACATCAGGGCCCACCAGACAGAATGGACCGATTACGCAGCTGTCGCCAATCTGCGCAGTCTCGGCAATCACCGCAGAGGGATGGATCTGCGCCATTAACCTTGCAAATCCATCATCGCGGTGAATTCAGCTTCTGCGGCCATCTCGCCGTCAACTGTTGCAATACCTTTGAAACGCCAGACTTTGCCACCGGGCTTACCGCGGGTCGTTTCCACATGCATCTCCAGCACATCACCGGGGACGACCTTCCGGCGGAATTTGCAGCCATCAATTGCCATGAAATAAACCAGCAAATTCCCTTCGGTCAGCCCTAGGGACGCGCCCACCATTACCGCGGTCGTCTGTGCCATGGCTTCCACGATTGTGACCCCTGGCATGATCGGATTTCCGGGAAAATGGCCTTGAAAATGGGGCTCATTCATCGTGACATTCTTGATCCCAACGGCCGAGGTCGTGCCGTTGATACTATGCACCTTGTCAACCAGCAGAAACGGATAGCGGTGCGGCAAAATCTTTTGGATGAGCTGGATATCAGCGGTCTTGACGGGATCGGTCATAGGCGGCTCCTGCGCGGTATTCATGTATTGGTAACAAGGGCAAGCTGTTGCAGCAAGCGTCAGCTGCCATCGCCCAATTCCGCGTCAATGCGGGCAATCGCGGCATCAGTGACATTGATCGCTGTGACGGCCAGGACCGCCGTGCGTTCATCCAGCACAAGGCTCGCACCGCGCTCTATCATGATGGTGGCGATGATCCCTTGCACGGCGGTGTCAAACTGCGCCCGCGCATCGGTGTTGGCAATCTGTAGATCAATTGTCTTGGCATCGCGGACCCGGCGCACTTCCTGCACCTTGATATCAAAAGCTGCCGCTTCGGCGCGGAATTCTTCAGGAGTCATTTCAGGGCGGCGTTGAGTGAGGCTGCGTTCTTCCTCCGTCAAGGTTGCGACGATCGCGTCATTCTCGGCCTGCAATTGCGTCGCCATCTCTGTCAGCTCTTGCGTCAATCGCTGCCCGAAAGCGGTTTCCAGGAACACCCGCTCACGATCGATAATCAGCACCGACGTGCTTTGCTGCTGCGCCGCCGCAGGCACGGCCAGCACCACCCAAATCAGAAAGGCGCGCAGCCAATGCATCAAAAGCTCGTCGAGATTGTCACGTCAAAGTTTGAGGTCTGATCGAAGTCCTGCGTGTCAATCGGCTCGGACCAGTTGAAGCGCAGAGGCCCCAATGGTGTATTCCAGAAGATCGACACACCGGCCACGCTGCGACCGATGAAGTCGTTTGAATCAACGTCGGAGGCATTGTCGACACCGACATCCCACAACCCGCCATAGTCAACAAATGCACCACCCGAGATGCCATATTCGCTTGGCAATCCGAGCGGGAACTCGGTCTCCAGCCGCACAACAGAGAACGCGTTGCCACCCAAAGCATCCTCTGTGATGCTGTCACGCGGGCCTATCCCTCCGGGCTCAAATCCGCGCATCACGCTGCTGCCCATAAAGAAGCGATCGGTAACGCGGCTGCGCCCTTGAGAATACTCAAGCAGCCCGCCTTCAAATGTCGCGCGCAAGGTAACTTCCTCGTTCAGCATCTTTGTTTCCGCACCCAAAAGCGCGGTCGTCTTGACAAATTGCGTGTCGCCAAACCCAAACTCCTGCGCAAAACGCAGGACAACGCCCGCATTCGGGTTCAACCCTGTCCGCCGATTGTCGAAACTATAGGTATAACCAATGGAGTTCGTCCACTTTCCGCCAACGTCCTCCTCTTCCTGGATGATCGGGCTTGCGGAACCCGAGACATCAAACAGGTCGGCATAGGCTAAACCATAAAAAACACCCAATCGACCCGCTTCGCTGATCGGAAATGTCAAAGCCGGGCTAAACCGCAGGGTTTCTGTGTCATAAAGCGCGTTTTCATTGTCCGTGGTCCGAATGCGCAAATTCACCGACCCGCGCAAATCGCGCCCAAGAAGGCGTGGCTCTGTGAAACCGAAGCTAAATGTCTGGTTTGTTTGTGCCGTTGACAGGTCAAGATCCAAACGCTGCCCGCGGCCCTGAAAGTTGCTCTGCCGGTAAGATGCAATCAGCGCACCACCGGTGTCGGAGTTATAATTGGCGCCAAAAGACAACGTGCCCGTCGGCGCTTCAACGACATCAACGTCAACAATGGCCTCACTGCGTGTGCTTCCTGCGCGCGGCTCAACCGAGACGGTCTGGAAAAAGCCCAAGGCCCGGATCCGGCGCGCGCTCTCTTCTACCGCGCGCGGGTTGAGCGGATCGCCCTCAACGAAGGTAAATTGGTCGCGGATCACGCGGTCAAGTGTGGTGCCGTTTCCCTCGATGTCGATCCGTTCAACGATCACGCGCGGGCCAGGAACGAGCGCATATGTCAAATCAAGCGTCAATGCACGCGCATTACGGGTGATCCGTGGCTCAACACGCACGAAATTGATACCCAAATCCGTTGCCCGCCGCTCAAGCCGGGTGATGTCAGTGTCCACCGGTACAGGGGAATAAGTCGCCCCGGTCCGCACCCGGATTGCATCGCTGAAATCATCAGCGGAAACGCCGGGAATTTCGCTGACGATGTCAATCGCGCCAAACCCAAATCGTTGTCCTTCACGCAGGTTATACGTAATCAGGAAGGCATCGCGTTCACGGGTGAGCGCCGCATCGACATTTTGGATGGTGAAATCGACGAATCCTCGGGATTGATAGAAATCGTATAAGGCCTGACGGTCTTGCACGCTACGTTCAGGCGAAAATGTATCGCGCCCCACCAGAATACGGAACAAGCCCGCTTGCTTGGTTTCAAGAACCCGGCGCAAGCGACCTTCTGAAAAGGTCCGGTTCCCGACGAAGGAAATCCGCTCAACTTCCGTGACACCCGATTCAGTCACTTCAAACACCAGATCCACCCGGTTTTCCGGCAACCGGATAATTCGTGGCATCACTGAGGCATTGATCCGCCCCTCGCGCGCATAAACGCCGATGATCGCATCGACATCAGCCTCGACTTGCGTGGGCGTGAAAACACGCCGCGGCTGCGACTGCACCAAGCTGAGCAGACGGGCATCATCAAGGCGGTTATTGCCTTCGATATTGATGCGGTTGATTGTCGGGTTCTCGACCACACGCAGCAGCAATTGGCCACCTTGCGGAAAGGCATCGACGGATTCAAACAGGCCGGTATCGCGGATTTTCTGAATGGCAGCGTTCAGATCAGATATCGAAAGCGTTTCTCCCGCGTTCAATTCGCCAAATGTCAGAATTGTTCCGTCTTCGACGCGCTGGTTGCCCTCAATCGTGAAACTGTTGAAAGCAAAGCTTTGTGCGGTCACCGTCGTAGCCGTCAACAAGAGCAGCCCGAGCGCATAACCAAGACGTTTCATTCCTGCAAAGCGCCGCACCATAATACGCCCGATACCAGTCTTCATTTTGTATGCCTGTACCTAAATCCCACTCTATTTCGACCTATCGCCAATTCCATGCATTGTCAAAACGCGATCGGCCCGTTGGCGCCGTCGGAACGTTTTTTCGCAAGACTTGATCTGGCGCAACAAATCACCTCCGGCAACCTGTCAAACCATGCCCATGGAACAGTTGACACAACTCCGCCTCCTGGGGCTTTTTGACGCCCGGGTGCCGCGCTATACAAGCTACCCCCCCGCCACTGCGTTCGACCAGAGCACCGGAGCGGTGTTTCAGGCTGATTGCCTGCAATCATTGGACCCAGCGACGCCTGTCTCTGTCTACATCCACATTCCGTTTTGTGAGCGACTGTGCTGGTTTTGTGCCTGCCGGACGCAAGGCACAACTACGCTGAAACCAGTCGCACACTACCTGACAGTCCTGTTGCAGGAGCTCAATCATCTCAAGGCGACGCTGCCCGTAGGCATGCAGATGGGTCAAATGCATTGGGGTGGCGGCACCCCGACGATCCTGCCGCCCGATATGATCCGGACTTTGGCGCAGGCGGTCAAAGAAGTGTTTGCACCTGCCGATAACTTCCGCTTTTCGGTAGAGATTGATCCGACCCTTGTTGACGACGCCAAAATCGATGCCCTGGCAGAAGTTGGCATGACCCGCGCCAGCATCGGCATTCAGGATTTTGCCAAGGATGTGCAGGAAGCCATCGGGCGCACGCAAAGCTTTGCCGCGACCAAATCCTGCCTCGAAAGCCTGCGGCGCGCGGGGATCAGCTCGCTCAATGCTGATCTTGTGTATGGCTTGCCGTTTCAAACACCAGCAAAGCTGGCAAATACCATTGCGAAGGTGCGCCAGTTGGACCCCGACCGGATTGCGCTTTTCGGGTATGCGCATGTGCCGACGTTCTCAAAGCGTCAGAAATTGATCCCCGATGCAGCATTGCCGGGTGAAGAAGACCGCTATCATCTGGCGCAACAAGCGGCGCAGGCGTTTCGTGGCAGTGGCTATCAAGCTATCGGGATCGATCACTTCGCCAAACCCGGTGACAGTCTGAGCATTGCGGCAAAGTCAGGCCATTTGCGGCGCAACTTCCAAGGCTACACAGACGACAGTTGCCCGACACTTATTGGCATTGGCGCCTCATCTATTTCGCAATTTGCGCAAGGTTATGTGCAAAACGCCTCTGCGACGGCTGCATATATCGAACGCATCGATGCGGGTGGTTTATCAGGGCATCGCGGCTACGCAATGACGCCGGAAGACCGGCTGCGCGCGGCGGCAATCAACATGCTGATGTGTAATTTTGAAATTGATATCGATGCGTTGGCCAGCCACCCGAACGCTGCAAGCATCACAACGATTCATGATGCCATCGTGGAAGATTTCGCCGGCATGGTAACCCGCAATGGATCGAAAATCACGATCACTCCGCAAGGGCGGCCTTTGACGCGGATCATTGCACAGCGATATGACGGGTTCAGCGATATCGCAGCGCAGTATTCACAAGCCTCTTGAAGGATCGCCAATCCGAGACATGTTGTAGGTCATGCAAGAAAGGGCCTGCACCATGGATATCGTCAACATCATTTTCGCCATTCTGAGCATCGGCTTGGGGCTATTCGGCTGGCTGGCACCCCGCTACACGATGGGCGCGCTCGATCTGCGGGCCGGGGATACGACCATGGGCATGTCGGAAGTGCGTGCCTCTGCCGGGGCGCTGTTTGTGGGGATGGGTCTTGGCGCGTTGCTGCTAGCCACACCCACGGCCTATGTGATGCTGGGCTTTTGCTGGAGCGGTGCCGCGATGGGACGGCTGACGTCGCTTGTACTGGACGGTGCGACACAAAAGAAATGGGTCTATTTCATTGTCGAGGCAGGCGTGGGCATCCCGGCGATCCTTTTGAACCTCTAGATCGGCTGTTCAATAACTTCAATTCCGTCGTCGGGAAATGGACGTTGCAGTTTGAGCGCCTCCTCCGTCGGCGCGGTCAGCCAATGGTTGACGGCCTCTTGACTGCGTAAGATCACCGGCATGGCCTTGGGATGAATTGCCGCGACGACATTGTTCGGCTCCACCGTCAGGAACGCAAAGAGGTCATTCGTCGTCTCCCCTTCCTTGAGCGTGCGCACGGAGGTCCATTCGGTCCAAATGCCTGCAAAAAACAAGGTGCGTTGGGTGCCTGTTGGTCCAAACCAGACGGGCTTGGGCTTGCCGCCATCAACGCGGCCAAATTCGGAAAAACTGGTGAATAGGACCACACAGCGATTGGCGGGGCCCAGCCAGCGCCGCCAATGAGGAGACTTGGTATTGCGGACGTTAGTGACACCCTTGTCGGTCTTCTTGCCTTTCAGCACGAAAGCAGGCGACGGCATCCCCCAGCGCATCATCCGCAAAGCACGACCGCCGTCCTCTTGCGTGACGACGGGCGCGGGGTAATCGGGGTAAATGGCAGGGAGTGCCGGCAAGTTCCCGGTATCATCACGCCAGATCTTCACCAGATCACAAATCGCGGCTTGGCTGGTGGTCATGGAATAGAGATTGCACATGGGGTGAAACTGGCATGGGGCGGCGGTGCGATCAATGCACTGTCTGGTAACTCGCGACCAGGACCGGGGCTATCGGTCTCGTTCAGGTTCGTTCGGATTATTTGAAAACAGCGCGATCTTGTTGCCCTGCGGGTCACGCAGGTAGCCAACATAGAAATGCGCTCCATACGAGGCGCGAAATCCGGGAACACGGCAAACTGACCCGGTTCTGCGGGAAGCGCATAGCTGAGCCCTTCTGGGCCCTCTTTCAGGCCGTAGCCAAGGGCTGGCAGAAAGGCGGCGTAAAACCGCTTCGCGCGAGGGATGTCATCAGCACCAACGGTGACATAGGCAATCATATTCGTTTGTTTTCCGCGATTTTTGACTTGCGATAATCCTAAATGAACATATCAGCCCAACTGGCAATATGGTACTATCAACGAGCGTTCTTTGTAGGCATGCGTCAAGGACCAATTGAAACAGTAGTTGGTTGTCGCCAGACCATCCATCCACAACGTCCCAACTTACGGCTCTTGCGCGCAACCAAACCAAAGCCTATCTAGAGGTTGTCCTTCGGGACTATGGACATAAACGCGCTCGTAATAAGCGGATCGGACCCGGGGGCGGTACCCGGCGTCTCCACCATCACGGCTCATTTGGCCAGCGAGGGGACGAAATAGGATCGACGAACGTCTAAAGGGGTCAGCTTTGTCTCGGTGAGTTACCACCGTTATCGGTACAAATTGTATAGTTGCAAATGACAACAATGCACCGATGGCAGTCGCAGCGTAAGCTTGCGCCTAATATCGAAACTTAACTCCTTAGGTTTTGCGACCTAGGGCGGGGTTCGCAGGTACCTGGCAACAGAAACCTGCACTTTCACAGATAACAGCTTTATGGGTTGCCATGTGATGCCAGCTTGCGCAGGCTTTCAGCCATGAAATTCGCAGCTCTCGCCCTTTCCGGTTTGCTGTCAGTCGCCCCTGCGCTGGCACTGGCCTGCGATACCGCGCTCATTTTGACCATCGATGTATCGAACTCTGTCGATCTGACCGAATACAGGCTGCAAATCGATGGGCTGGCCGATGCCCTGCAAGACCCAGCGGTGCGTGACACGATGGTTGCTGGAAACACCACAATTGCTGTGGTGCAGTGGTCGGGGGCCGACAAACAAGAGATTTCAATTCCCTGGACCACCGTCCGCACCGGATTGGATGTGGCGGCACTGTCCCGCCGGGCCCGCCTGCTTGAGCGCGCCTTCGTGCTGTCGGATACAGCCCCGGCAGAGGCGATCTATTTTTCGCTTGGGATGTTTGACGATGTGCCGCAATGCGCGCGCCGTGTGATTGATATTTCCGGCGACGGCACCCCAAATGCTGGCGCCGATGTGCGCAGGGCCCGCAGCGTGGCCGAACAAAACGGCGTGACGATCAACGCGATTGCGATTGAATCGATGGGGCTTGCGATCACGAACTTCTTTCGCGGCTCTGTCATCACGCGCGATGGCTTTGTCATGACCGCCCGCACCCACCGAGAATATCCGCAAACGATCCGCGCCAAAATCCTGCGCGAGATCAGCCGCGTTTTGGGATAACCGCGCAATTTCAAATACCGGCAGCCAACGATCATTGTTACGGATATCATTGCAGGTGTCGTGGTCTTTGGACACAAATGCGTGCGCCCTGTCGTCAGGCAATTATTTTGCGCCCAAGTTTTGCGCTATGCCGGCGCTCACCCCCCCTTTTCACCACGGGCGAATCCCCTATGGTAAGAACCAAGCCAAGGAGACCGCTTTGTCCAAAAACAGCACAATCGACTATGGAAATCTCATGCATCGCGCCATGCGCAGCTTGATCCAAGAGGTGCTGACGGATGTGAGAAAAGACGGGCTGCCGGGCGAGCATCACTTCTTCATCACTTTTGATACGATGCATCCGGATGTGGAAATCGCCGATTGGCTCTCTGATCGTTACCCCGGTGAAATGACGGTCGTCATCCAGCATTGGTATGCCGATCTAGAGGTCACCAATGACGGCTTCACGATCACGCTGAACTTTGGTGACAATCCTGAGACGCTCTATGTGCCTTATGATGCGATCAAGACATTCGTCGATCCTTCAGTCGAATTTGGCCTGCGCTTTGAGACGCAGGACGAAGACGACGATGCACCCATCGTTGAAATCGAAGAGGCGCCGATGGATGAAATGGTCGAACCGGACGATGAAAAAGACGACGGGCCTCATGAGGCCGAAGTTGTCAGTCTCGACCAGTTTCGCAAGTAAAACCACGACTTCAAAGCACAAAGCTCTGTTGCGGATCGGCCCTGTGCTGCCTATAGATTTGACTGAAATTTGACAGAGGGCCAGACCATGACCGAGACACGCACCGAAACCGATAGCTTTGGCCCGTTGGAGGTTCAGGCGGACCGTTATTGGGGGGCGCAGACGCAGCGCTCCATCATGAATTTCCCGATCGGTTGGGAAAAGCAGCCAATCGCCATAGTGCGTGGGCTCGGTGTGATAAAGCAAGCCTGTGCAATAGCCAACAAAGAGCGCGGCAAGCTTGATGACGCGCGCGCGGATGCGATCATCGCCGCCGCCGCTGAAGTCGTTGCAGGCAAGTTGGACGATCACTTCCCGCTGGTCGTTTGGCAGACGGGTTCCGGCACTCAGTCCAACATGAACGCCAATGAGGTCATCTCAAATCGTGCGATTGAAATGCTGGGCGGTGTGGTTGGCTCAAAGGACCCTGTCCACCCGAATGACCATTGCAACATGGGCCAGTCCTCCAATGACACATTCCCGACAGCGATGCATATTGCGGTCGCAATGACGGCGCATGACGTGTTGCTGCCCGGTCTTGCCAAGCTTCACGCCGCACTTGCGCAAAAGCAGCGCGAATTTGACGATATCATCAAGATCGGCCGGACGCACACGATGGATGCGACGCCTTTGACACTGGGTCAGGAATTCTCCGGCTACACGCATCAGGTCGCCATGGCGATTCGTCGGATCAAGGCCGCGTTGCCTGCAATCTATGAATTGGCACAGGGCGGTACGGCTGTTGGCACTGGCTTGAACACACCCAATGGCTGGGGCGAGACCGTGGCGGCGCATATGGCAGAAATCACCGGCCTGCCCTTCATCACCGCGCCCAATAAATTCGAAGCTCTGGCGGCCCATGACGCTTTGGTCGAAATGTCCGGCGCGCTCAAGACGACAGCGGCGAGCCTTTACAAGATTGCGGCGGACATCCGCATGCTGGGTTCCGGCCCGCGCTGTGGTCTGGGCGAATTGATGTTGCCCGAAAACGAACCGGGATCATCGATTATGCCCGGCAAAGTGAACCCGACGCAGGTAGAGGCGATGACGCAGGTCTGCGCGCATGTCATGGGCAATGACGCCGCCGTTGGGTTTGCAGGTTCTCAGGGGCATTTCGAGCTGAACGTCATGAAACCAATGATGGCCTATAACGTGTTGCAATCCATGCAACTTTTGGGCGATGCCTCTGTCACCTTCACCGATAACTGTGTGGTCGGCGTGAAGGCCGATCGAACCCGGATCGAAAAACTAATGCGGGAATCTCTGA
>NZ_JBELFI010000089.1:0-10781 GCF_042093035.1 Yoonia sp.
GCGTCCATCATGCCTGCGCCTGTGCTGTCGCGCAGCTCTTTCACCATTGCAGCGGTGATTGCCATCTTACTTCTCCTTAAGAGGTAAATATCTGAAAAAGGCGGGGCCACTGGCCCCTGCCCTAATAGGTATGGTGCTTACTGCGCAGCCGCTTCTTCAGCGACAACTTCTTCAGCAAGCTCTTCCATCTCGCCCATGTCAACGCCAGCGGCGCCAAGTTGCGCGGTCATGCCGTCAAGGGCCGCGCGTGCAGCCAGATCGGTGTAAAGTGCGATGGCACGCGCTGCGTCGTCGTTGCCGGGGATGACATAGTCAACGCCAGCAGGAGAGCAGTTGGTGTCGACAACAGCCACAACCGGAATACCCAGCTTGTTGGCTTCAGCGATGGCCAGATCTTCTTTGTTGCAGTCGATGACAAAGATCAGATCAGGCACGCCGCCCATTTCGCGAATGCCGCCCAAAGAGGCTTGCAGTTTGCCCTGCTCACGCTCCATGCCCAAACGCTCTTTCTTGGTCAGACCGGCGAAACCGTTGGCCGACGCTTCGTCGATGGCCTTGAGACGGTTGATCGACTGCGAAACAGTCTGCCAGTTTGTCAAAGTGCCGCCCAACCAGCGGTGGTTCATGTAGAACTGTGCGGATTTTTCTGCGGCTTCCATGATTGGCTTTGCAGCCTGACGCTTGGTGCCGACGAACAGAATGCGGCCTCCTTTGGCGACGGTGTCACGGATGACCTGCAGGGCCTGGTCCAGCATTGGGACCGTTTGCGTCAGGTCCATGATGTGAATGCCGTTGCGTGAGCCGTAGATGTATTGATCCATCTTTGGGTTCCAGCGCGCTGTCTGGTGACCAAAGTGTACGCCTGCCTCAAGCAACTGACGCATGGAGAACTCGGGAAGAGCCATGTCGTATTCCTTTTCCGGTTTCAGCCTCAGCGGGGGATCAGCATTTCGCCAACCGGTGGATACTTTGGGATTTCTCCCCAAAGGACCCGCCCCCGCTTGTGGGATTAAGTGTGCGCGCAATAACGCGGGTTTGCGCGCGGTGCAAGGGGTCGGATGCCTCCGGCGGGAGTTTTTTGGGCAAGATGATAAACTTGGGCGTCAAAGCGGCGCCCGCGCTGTGCTTACCTTACAAAAAGACCCGCTCAACCACCCAATAGGCACCAACCGATGCAATCGCCACCGACGCCGGAATTGCCACCAAGCGTCGGTAAGCGTCCGGCTGGTCACGCAACTGGATCGATACCATCGACAAGATGAACACGGCCGCCAGGGGCGCGCCGAAGATCCAGACCGGATTTTCCAATGCCACAACCAAAACAGGCGGGTTCAGCACGCTCAGGGCGATCACGCTGACCGTCAACGCCAGATAGATCGCAAAACCCCGTCCGGCTTCGTTCTTGCCGCGATCAATCCGCACCGCCTGCCAAACCGCAAGGAAGGCAACAGAGATGACAAAGAGCTGCCCGACTTCAACGCCCAGATTGAAGCCGATCAAAGCGGCCACAAATGTCCCTTCCGGTAATCCGAATTCCCCCAGAACAGAGGCAAACCCCAATCCATGCAAAAGCCCAAAACCGAAGATTACATAGGGTCGCCATTTGCTGATCCCGCGCGCCCAGATGTTTTCGACTGCGATGAAAACGATGGACGCTGCGATCAACGGCTCAACAATGCTGCCGGGTATGTTGACATAGCCAAGTGCCGCAAGCGCCAAGGTGATCGTATGCGCCAGCGTAAACAGCGAAACCTGCAACAAGAGCGGGCGAAACCGCGCGGCCAAAAAGAACAGGCCCAAGACGAAAAGAATATGGTCCAAGCCTTTGGGGACAATGTGATCGAAACCCACCGGGATATAATCAACGAAGGTCTCCCAGCCGGTCGCCTGGCCGCCGCCTGCAAGAGGGATCTGGTCAGATAGACCGCCCGCTTCGAGGTAGCCGTCATAGGGCTCCGGCACGTCCATCTGCCGCAAAACCAAAACCCCAAAACTGCTATCCCAACCCATCTGCAGGGTCTGCGCATCAGCTGGCAGCTCTGCGCTGAAGCTGAAGTTGGAGGCACGCACGACCGCGAGTGAGCCCACCGGCTCGACAGAAACATCCAGCAAGACGGGCGTCAGCGACTGACCGTCAGCAGTGAGTGTCATCCCCGCTGCCATGCGCGGCCAAAAGGCCTTAAACTGTGCAACCAGATCTGCTGGTGGCAGAGCGCGCAATTCATCATAGGTCGCGGCATTCGGGCTTTCGTTCGTATTCGCCGTTTCGGTCAGGTCAATGCCCGCAATGAAGCTTTCCAGATTGGCGCGAATGTCAAAGGTGACCACGTCGTCACTGACGCGCATGTCCCCGATTGAAGGCAGCACTTCGTGGGCCGCCACAGTTGACAGAGTCGCGCCCCACACTACAACCGCAGTTGACAATACCCGCAGGAATGCGAGTTTGGCCCCGCTGACAAAGGATAGAAAAATGCGCATTGTTGCCCTCGTTCTTGCACTGCTTGCCGGCCCTGCCGCGGCGCATGAGTTCTGGATTGAACCGCTGGCCTATCAAGTAGAGCCGGACGGTAGGCTTGAAGGCCATCTTGTCAATGGCGAAGCATTCGCTGGCACGAAAATTCCCTATCTCCCACGCGCATTTACCCATTTTGTGGTGTATTCCGACACCACAACAGCGACCCGCGTCACTGGGCGCACCGGTGATTTGCCCGCCCTGCAACAGGACCCGATCGGGGAGGGACTGAATGTTGTCGCTTATCAGGCGCGCACATCTTCGATTACCTATGAAACCTGGGAGGACTTCCAGTCTTTTGCCGATCACAAAGACTTCGGCGATGTTTTGTCGCAACAACGCGCCCGTGGACTGCCTGAGGAAGATTTCGCGGAAGGGTATTCGCGCTATTCGAAAGCACTGATCGGGGTGGGCAATAGCGAAGGCTCAGATACCCGCGCCGGGCTGACCACCGAATTTGTCGCCCTCAAGAACCCCTACACCGATGATCTGTCCGGCGGGATGCAGGTGCAGCTTTTCTATCTCAATGAGCCGCGCCCGAATGTGCAGGTCGAAGTCTTTGAGAAGGCCGCGGATCTCAGCGTGGCGGTGGCGATCTATCGGACAGATCAAAACGGGGTCGCGACCTTCCCGGTCAAACCGGGTTATAGCTATATGCTCGATCATGTTGTCCTGCGTGAACCCAATGGGCGTATGGCTGAAACCATTGGCGTTGTTTGGGAAACGCTATGGGCGAATATGACCTTCGCGGTGCCGCAGTAACGCTTGCTCTTGGTGGCGGGCCGCGTCACAACGCAGGTATGATAAAACAGGCAGATATACTTTGTATCGGGTCAGTCCTTTGGGATGTGATCGGGCGAACCGCCAGCCATATGCGTATCGGATCGGATGTGCCGGGGCGCATAACGCGGCTGCCCGGCGGTGTGGCGATGAATATCGCCATGACGCTGCGCCGTTACGGGTTGACGCCTGCCCTGCTGACCGTGATTGGCCGCGATCCGGAAGGCGAAGAGCTGATTGCCGAGGCGATGCGGATGGGCATGGATTGCGGCCATATCTATCGCTCGGATGAATTGCCCACGGACGTGTATATGGCGATTGAAGGCGCCAACGGTTTGATTGCAGCGGTTGCGGACGCTCATTCGCTTGAGAAAGCAGGGGAGAAGATCCTGCGACCCTTGCAAAACGGTGATTTGGGTACACCTGACATCCCATTTGACGGCCCTGTTGCGCTCGACGGGAATTTGACGGTTGAATTGCTGCAAAGCATTGCGGCTTCTCCGCTTTTTGCCAAGGCTGATCTCCGTGTCGCGCCCGCATCACCCGGCAAGGCTGAACGGCTTCTGGCGCTTTTGGATCACGCATCGGCCACGCTCTATGTCAATCTCGAAGAAGCGGGGCTGCTGTGCCAGACCCGCTTTGAGGATAGCGCCAGTGCCGCCGCCGCGCTGATTACGCGCGGTGCGCATCGTGTACTTGTCACCGACGGAAGCAAATCGGCCTCTGAGGGGGTCGCTGGGGATATCATAACGCAGACGCCGCCTGCCGTGATGGTCACTCGTGTCACAGGTGCAGGCGACACATTCATGGCCGCCCATATCGCATCCGAGGCGCAAGGCCTGGACCGCGAAGCCGCCCTCACCCGCGCGCTGAACGCCGCGGCGACATATGTGTCAGGAGAAACACCGCTATGATCCCGATTTACTATAGTGGCGAAGTCGCGAATGCCCGCGCGAACGGGCAGCCAATTGTGGCCTTGGAAAGCACAATTATCACGCATGGGATGCCGTTCCCGCAAAACGTCGAAACTGCGCGCATGGTTGAAGCGGATGTGCGCAAGGCTGGCGCTGCGCCTGCAACCATTGCGGTGCTTGACGGCCAACTGCATGTGGGGCTGGAGGCGTTGCAGCTCGACGCACTTGGGCAGGCTGAAAACGTCGCCAAACTGTCGCGTGCGGACATTGCGGCTTGCATCGCGACAGGCGGCACGGGGGCAACGACAGTTGCCGCCACGATGATCGCGGCACATCTGGCCGGCATCCACGTTTTTGCCACGGGCGGTATCGGCGGTGTGCATCGTGGTGCAGAAACCAGCTTCGACATCTCCGCGGACCTTCAAGAGCTGGCCCAGACACCTGTTACCGTTGTGGGTGCCGGTGCGAAAGCGATCCTCGATCTGCCCAAAACCTTTGAGGTGCTGGAAACCCTCGGCGTGCCCGTGATTGCCTTCCGTCAGGATATGCTGCCCGCGTTCTGGTCTGCAACATCAGATATCCCTGCACCACTGCGCATGGACAGTGCAGCTGATATTGCCAATGCACATAAAACGCGGATCGCGATGGGACTTTCGGGTGGGCAACTGGTTGCAAATCCAATCCCTGCGGAGGCTGAAATCAGACCCGCAGCTCTGCGTCCGATCATCGCACAGGCGCTGAACGAGGCCGAGAAGCGCGGCATCGGCGCGAAAGCAGTCACGCCATTCTTGCTTGGCCGTATGTTTGAGTTAACAGACGGGCAGTCGCTGCGTGCAAATATTGCATTGGTGCGCAACAATGCGACACTTGCCGCGCAGATTGCCGTCGCTTTGCTGAAATAACCCGAAACGGCTGCGGCATTCGCTTGTTGCTGCCGGTTGCATTGCATATGTATCCATACAAGTAGAGCGGAACACCCCATATGACCGACCCTCTTTCCGATGATCCGGCCAAGCGTGGCAAACCGGGCATTTTTGCCCGCCTACGGGGCAATTTTCTCGCTGGATTAATCATTGTCGCCCCAATCGGGCTGACAATCTGGCTGATCTGGACCGTTGTGGGTTGGGTCGATAGCTGGGTCTGGCCATTCGTGCCCGCAGCTTATCAGCCCGAAGCACTGGTCAACCGTCTGCTTGGGCTTGAAGGTGAAAGTATGGTCACCGTAAACGTCCGCGGCGTTGGCGTTGTCGTCTTTTTGATCTTCACTGTCTTGGTCGGCTGGATTGGCAAGGGTCTGATCGGACGGTCTTTTCTGGGCATAGGGGAGCGGTTGGTCGATCGCACGCCAGTCGTGCGTTCAATCTACAACGCGGTGAAACAGATCGCTGAGACGGTCTTTTCGCAACGCGAAACATCTTTTGATAAAGCCTGCCTGGTCGAATACCCACGCCGCGACATCTGGGCGATTGCGTTCATTTCCACCAATGCAAAGGGCGAGATTGACGCGAAACTCAATGATGGTGAACCAATTGTGACCGTCTTCTTGCCCACGACCCCCAACCCGACGTCTGGCTTCCTGCTGTTTTTGCCACAAAGGGACGTGAAGCCGCTCGATATGTCGGTCGAAGACGCGGCCAAACTGGTGATTTCAGCGGGCCTTGTTTACCCCAACGGCAAGATCGTCGCACCGCCCACAGAAGAGAAGTCTTAAAAAGATGGCGATGGCGGCTGTTACCGGATTTACGGCATCTGCCGCATTCATCCTCGCGATTGGGCCGCAAAACACATTTATTCTGCGCCAGGGTCTGGCCCGCAGCCATGTCTTTGCGCTGGCACTTTTCTGCGCGGTCTCCGATGCAATCCTGATTACGGCGGGCGTGGCTGGCTTTGGCTACATCGTCGAGTTGTACCCGATTGTACCGGAATTCATGCGATACGCGGGCGCTGCGTTTCTATTTGCCTATGGGTTCTTGCGTTTTCGGGCCGTGATGCTGAACAACTACGACATTGAAACAGGCGGCAAACCGGTTGGACTTTGGCGCGCGTTGGCCACCATTGCGGCCTTCACCTGGCTCAATCCGCATGTCTATCTTGATACGGTTGTGCTTTTGGGGGCGATCTCAACCGAGTATCCGGCGACATCCGAAAAAGTATCATTCGCGCTGGGCGCGATGCTGCCGTCCTTTATCTTCTTTTTTGGCCTGGGCTACGGTGCGCGGCTTTTGGCACCTTTCATGCAGTCACCACAGGCCTGGCGGATCATGGATATCATCATCGGGGTGGTGATGTGGCTGCTTGCGGCAAAGTTGCTCAGCTGAACATATCCGACAGGTTAATCGTGCTGTCTTTGCCCAGTTTGTCTTTGTGATCGTGCAGGAATTTGTCTGTCGCGGTCTCTCCCGCTGCTTTCAAACGGGCCAGAATGACAGGCGTCGGGATTGTCTTGGTGGCAACATTCAAAACATTCATCAAGTCATCATCGGCGATCATATGCACCAGCACATCTTTCATCGTCCCACGCTTGATTGCACCATCTGCCAGCAGGCGCTTCACAAAATCAATGGCCCGCAGCTCACGCAGTAGCGAGCTGTTGAAACTGATTTCATTGACGCGGTTTTGGATGGACTGCGTGTCAATGGGCAGGTCTTCGCGGTAGAGCGGGTTGATATTTACGATAACAATATCGTCCGGTAAATCACTGGCAAACAACGGATAAAGAGCAGGGTTCCCGGTATATCCACCGTCCCAGAACGCCTCTACCTCGCCGGTCTCGGGGTCTTCAAATTCGACCGCTTGAAACAGGCTCGGCAGGCAGGCAGAGGCCATGATGACCTCCGGAATGATTTCATCGCCGGTAAAGACGCGGATCTTGCCAGACCGCACATTGGTGGCGCAGATATGCAAATCAGGCCCTTGGGTGGCACAGACCGCGTCGTAATGAAAACGGGTCACGATATCCTCCAACGGGTTGCGCATCGCGGGGCCGTACACGTATGGCGACATCATCCGTGTGGTCATTTCAAAGGCGTGATAGGCAGGCGAATATTTCATCGCCTTCGCCCAGAGGTCGACAGATGACGCAGTCGCATCAATCCAAGGCAAAAACATCGGATCGGTAATCGCGCCGATTTTGCCCCAGAGCCAGTCCAGATTGTCCAGCGCACCATCGCGCCCGCCAGCCACCCAACCGGATTTCAGCGCAGCGGCATTCAAAGCACCTGCTGACGTTCCTGAAATCGCAGCAATTTCAATGTCTTCTTCCTGCAAGAGCCGGCAAAGAACGCCCCAGGTAAAGGCGCCGTGCGCCCCACCCCCCTGCAATGCGAGATTGATCCGCTTCAAAGCGCGGTCCAGCCGCCGTCAACGCTGATCGTCGTGCCCGTCACCTGTGCCGCCGCGTCAGAGCACAGGTAAACGGCGGTGCCGCCAAGTTGTTCGGTGGTGGCGAACTCCTTGGAAGGTTGGCGCTGCAGCATCACATTTTCAATCACGTCTTCGCGGGACATGTTGTATTCTTTCATCGTGTCAGGGATTTGCGCCTCAACCAGCGGTGTCAGGACATAGCCCGGGCAAATCGCATTGCAGGTGATCGGATCCCGCGCCGTCTCGAGACCGATGGTTTTCGTCAGGCCCACAATCCCGTGCTTGGCCGCGACATATGCGGACTTGTATGGCGACGCGGTCAAACCATGCGCAGAGGCGATGTTGATGATCCGGCCATACCCTCGTTCGCGCATCCCAGTTACGGCAGCAGCGGTTGTGTGAAATGCGGATGAAAGGTTAATTGCGATGATCGCGTCCCACTTCGCGGCCGGAAAATCCTGCACCGGAGCAACATGCTGGATGCCTGCGTTGTTCACCAAGATATCGCACCCACCAGCGTCAACAATCAAACGGCGACAAGCATCGCCATCTGACATGTCTGCACTGATGTAGCGCGCCTCAACCCCTGTCGCGTCCGCGATTTCAGTGGCAAGTGCGTGGTCTTCCTCGCTGTCGGTGAATGAGTTTAGCACGACGTTTGCGCCCGCCTTGGCCAATTCGCGTGCGACCCCAAGCCCGATGCCAGAGTTTGATCCGGTGATAACGGCAGTTTTCCCTGCAAGTGACATTTCGATGCTCCGATTCTTTTGCTTGATTGCACTGTATATGCTGCAACTGCAAAAGCCACATCACGGCTCCGATAGCCCCAAAAAAAAACGCCCGCACAAGGCGGGCGTGAAGTTATTGAGGCAGGTTTCATACAGGCAAGAAACCTATCGAGCAGTGCCCTCTTTATAAGCGCTCTGTCGCAAGTGGCCAAGCTAAAAGTTTGAAATGGTTGAAATCCCTCTTTACCATCTTTTCATAACAGGCACAAAAAACCAAAAGGGAGCATCACCAATGATAGTAGAGCATGGCAAGAAATGGCGGGCAATCATCGCGGCAGCGGCACTCGCGCTGGTTGGCCAGATGGGCATCGCCCAACCCAAGCATGGCATAGCTATGTATGGCGATCCTGCCCTACCACCTGATTTTGTGTCGCTGCCCTACGCCAACCCTGATGCCCCCACGGGCGGCCAGATCGTGACTGCACAGGTCGGCAGCTTCGACAGTCTCAACCCGTTTATCCGCAAGGGCTCTGTGCCGTGGCAGTTACGCTTTTTTCTGGGCGAAAGCCTGATGGGGCGTTCCTTGGACGAGCCGTTCTCACTTTATGGTGTTTTGGCCGAATCGATTGAGACCGGACCGAATCGCGAATGGGTCGAATTCACCCTGCGCGACGAGGCCCGTTTTTCCGACGGTAGCCCCGTGACCATCGCAGATGTCATGTGGTCTTATGAAACATTGGGCACCCAAGGCCATGGTCGCTATCGCGGCTTTTGGGACAAGATCGAAACCATGGAACAGACCGGCCCGCAATCCGTGCGGTTCACCTTCAACACGCCTGACCGCGAATTGGCGCTTCTGGCCGGTATGCGTCCGATCCTCAAAAAGGCGCAATGGGATGGCGTGGATTTCGCCGAAAGCACCACCGAGATCGTACCGATCACATCTGCGCCTTATGTTATCAATGATTTCGAGCCGGGGCGTTTCTTGTCTCTCACCCGCAACCCCGACTATTGGGGCAAGGATGTCCCCTTCCGGCGCGGCACCAACAACATCGATGAGGTCCGTCTGGAATTCTTCGGCGATGAAACAGCCGCCTTCGAAGCCTTCAAAGTAGGAGAAGTGAATTCCAACCGCGAATTCAATGTCGCCCGTTGGGAAAGCCAGTATAACTTTCCGGCCATCGAAGACGGCGATGTGGTTCTTTCCGTTCTGCCACATGCGCGCCCTTCTGGCATGACGGGTTTCGTGATGAACACCCGTCGCGATCAATTCGCTGATTGGCGGGTGCGCGATGCAATGCTGCAAGTCTTCAACTTTGAATTCATTAATGAGGCGATGACAGGTTCGGCGCAGCCGCGCATTACATCCTATTGGTCCAATTCACCTTTGGGCATGGATGAGGGCCCCGCATCAGGCCGCGTTCTTGAATTTCTGGAGCCCTTCGCGGCGGAGCTGATCCCCGGCACATTGGAGGGCTACATCCTGCCCGTAAGTGATGGCACAGAGCGTAACCGCGCGGGCACCCGTGCAGCACTTGCACAAATGGAGGCGGCGGGTTGGACGGTGCAGGATGGCGTGATGAAGAACGCCGCAGGCATGCCTTTCACATTTGAGATCCTGCTCAGCCAGGGCGCGTCCGAAAATCAGGCGATCATTGATATGTATTCGGAATCGCTGGCACGTATTGGTGTCACGCCAGCGGTTGCCGTGGCCGACAGCGCCCAGTTCAAAGAACGCACCGATGCCTATGACTTTGACATGACCTATTATCGGCGTGGCGTCTCACTCTCACCCGGCAATGAGCAATATGGCTACTACGGATCAGAGCGCGCGAATGAACATGGCGGACGCAATTTAATGGGGGTTCAATCGGCCGCAGCGGATGCCATGATCGGGCGCTTGCTGACCTCGGAAAGTCAGGACGACTTTGTCGCCGCCGTCAAAGCGCTTGATCGCGTCTTGACTGCGGGGCGCTATGTGATCCCCATCTATCAGTGGAACATCAGCAGGATCGCCCACGCCAAAGAGCTGCGATACCCCGAAAACCTGCCGATCTTCGGGGACTGGCCCGGCTGGCAGCCCGATGTGTGGTGGTATGAGGATTGATGTCATAGAGCCGTTACACCGCAAGTCTATTTGCAAGCCGGAATAACTGAAGGCTGCTGATGATGAATATCCTCGTGCTTTGCACCAGCAATTCTGCACCTTCCATACTTCTGGAAAGCATCCTTACCCATCGCTCTGATGGCCGCGTTAAAGCGTGGTCAGCGGGGTCGAAACCGGCCGGAAAAGTGCATTCGCAATCGTTGAAGCTGTTGGAGGCAAAAGGCTTTCCCGTCGATGGTCTGATCTCACAAAGCTGGAATGATTACGCCACTGCCGATGCGCCACAAATGGATGCGGTCATCACGGTCTGCGGTTCTGTAGCAGGCGAAAAATGCCCGTATTGGCCGGGCGCACCCTTGCGCGCCCACTGGGGTATT